>NZ_QKTD01000012.1:0-135280 GCF_003234695.1 Curtobacterium sp. MCLR17_042 | reverse complement strand
CGTCCCCACGCCCCCGCCGACCGGTCACGACTCACCGCCCGCCTCACCGCGCGGTCACGTCCCGTCAGCCGGACCCCGGCCAACCGACGATCTGCGACCACTCGACGCCCCGCACGCGGCACGTCCTGACCACTCACGGAGCGCCGAGGTCGCACCAACTGTCGTAGACGGGCATGCCGGGCGACAGTTCGCGCGACCTCGGCGAGGCACGCGCGGCGCGTCGTGCGACCTCGCGCACGCCCGGCACCGACCGCGCGAAGAGCCCTAGGACGCCTCGGCGTCGGCGCGCAACCGCATCCGCTGCCCGTCGATGTCGACGAGCTGCCGCTGGATCTCGGCGCGACGCTCGGCCTGCTCGTGCGGGTCGGCGCGCTGCAGCTGCCCGAGCAACGAGGCCTTGCGGGCGAGCAGGTCGCGCTCGACCAGGGCCACGACGATGCTCCGGCAGTAGGCCGCCAGGTCCTCCGCGTTGCGCGCGGGGATCGGTGCGAGGGCGAGTTCGTGCGTCAGGGTACGGAGGGGCGCCGGCACGTCGGCGAGCAACCGGTCAAGCCAGTCCCCCGCACCGATGACGTCGACGTTGGCGACCACGGCGTCCCGCACCGCGGCGAGCATCGGCGTCGAGAACGTGGCCGACGCGGCGAGCCCGAGCATCGGTGCACCGACGGACGTGGGCTGCTGCACCATCGCCATCACGGCGTCGCGCTCCATGCGGCTGATCGGGTCGTTCGGCAGCGAGCGGATCCCGGCGACGGGCTCGTCGGGGGTGTCGGCCCCGTCGGTGCCGTTCCCGTTGCGGCCGTCGCGCCCCGAGCCTGCGGACCGGTCGTCCTGCCCGGCAGAGCCCGCACGGCGTCGGGCGGTCTCGACCGACCGACGGACCTCGGGGATCTCCATGCCGAGCCAGCCGGCGAGTTCGCGGACGTAGCCCTGCGTCAGCGAGCGGTCGCGGATGCCGGCGAGCACGGGCGCGGCCGCACGCAGGGCGCCGACGCGCCCCTCGACGGTCTCGAGGTCGTGGCCGTCGAGCGTGCGGCGGATCATGAACTCGAACATCGGGCGCTTGTTCGTGACCAGGCGGCGGATGGCGTCGTCGCCGCGGGCGAGCCGGAGGTCGCACGGGTCGAGCCCGCCGGGTGCCACGGCGACGTAGGTCTGCGCCGCGAAGCGCTGTTCTTCCGCGAAGGCCCGCGAGGCGGCACGCTGCCCGGCCTCGTCGGGGTCGAACGTGAACACGACCTCGCCGTTGGCGTTCGGGTCGGCGCCGGCCAGGTCGCCGAGCATCGGGCGGAGCACCTTGATGTGGTCTACGCCGAACGACGTGCCGCAGGTGGCGACCGCGGTCGTGACGCCCGCGACGTGGCACGCCATCACGTCGGTGTAGCCCTCGACGATGACGACCTGCTTCTGCTTCGAGATGTCGCGGCGGGCCAGGTCGAGCCCGTAGAGCACCTGGCTCTTGTGGTAGATCGGGGTCTCGGGCGTGTTGAGGTACTTGGGACCCTTGTCGTCCTCGAGCAGGCGGCGCGCCCCGAAGCCGATGGTCGCTCCGGTGACGTCGCGGATCGGCCACATCAGCCGCCCGCGGAACCGGTCGTACGGCGAGCGGTCACCCTGACTGACGAGGCCGGCGGACACGAGTTCCTCCATCGTGAAGCCGCGCCCGCGCAGGTGGTCCTTGAGCATGTCGTAGGACTTCGGCGCGAAGCCGACGCCGAAGTGCTGGGCAGCCGAGGGGTCGAACCCGCGCTCCCCCAGGAACCGGCGGGCGGGGTCGGCGGCGGCAGTGGTGAGCTGCGCGGTGAAGTACTCGAGCGCGGCTTCGTTGGCGGCGATCAGCCGGGCACGGGTGTTGTAGTCGGTGCGCGGCCCGTCGCCCTCTTCGTAGTGCAGGGTGAAGCCGATCTTCGCGGCCATGCGCTCGACGGCCTCGGCGAAGGTGGTGTGGTCCTGCGCCATGATGAAACTGAAGACGTCGCCGTCCTCGCCGCAGCCGAAGCAGTGGTAGCGGCCGACCTGGGGCCGGACGTGGAACGACGGGGAGCGCTCGTCGTGGAAGGGGCACAGGCCCTTCATCGACCCGACGCCCGCGTGCTTCAGCGTGACGTAGTCGCCCACGACGTCGGCGATGTTGACACGCGAGCGGACCTCGTCGATGTCGTTCCGCGCGATCCTGCCAGCCACCCCTCGATCCTAGTTCGTGGGACTGACGTCGGCGGACCGGTCAGACAGCGATGTGGACCGGGTCACGGTCACCCACCACCAGACGTCGGTGCCACGCGAGCGCGCCCTGGTCGGTCAGGCTCGCGACCTGGTCGACGACGGCGCGCAGTCGGCCGGCGTCGTCGTCCGCGGCGTGCCAGTCGGCGGCGAAGCCCGGCTCGAGGTCGGACGCACCGGTCGCCGCCAGCGCGTCGAGCAGTTCGGTGAGCACGCGGCGCTGGTCCTCGTACACGGGCTGACGGTCGCCCTGGGTCATCACGAAGGCCGCGACGATGCCCTTGAGCACCGCGATCTCGCCGATGATCTCGGGCGGGGTGACGACCGACGCGGCGAACCGTACGAGCGATCCCGAAGCGTAGGACTCGCGGGTGGCCGTCGTGGCGGTGCGCGCGAAGCGTCCGATCAGCTGCGACGTCAGGTTCTTGAGGCGTGCGGCGTCACGGCGGGAGCCGTCGTACGCGGTCATCCAGAGCGGCAGCGCACGCAGGCGGTCGAACGCCTCGAGCAGCTCGTCGCGGCTCAGGTCGTCGCCGACCCACGCGTGCATGGCGGTCACGATGTCGTTCTCACCGACGCGGTCGCCCAGGGCCGCGACGTCGATGAACCCGGCGACGACGGCGTCCTCGAAGTCGTGCACCGAGTAGGCGATGTCATCGGCGAGGTCCATCACCTGAGCCTCGATGCACCGCTGGCGACGCGGGGCGCCGGCGCGGAGCCACTCGAAGGCGTCGTGGTCGTCGTCGTAGAAGCCGAACTTGGTGCGCCCGGACGACGACTCCGACACCCCCTGCGCAGCGGGCCACGGGTACTTGCAGCTGGCGTCCAACGACGCACGGGTCAGGTTGAGACCGAACGGACGGTCGACGTCGGCGCCGGGCCGGACCCCGTAGACCTTCGGCTCGAGCCGCGTCAGCAGCCGGAGCGTCTGCGCGTTGCCCTCGAAGCCACCGATGCCGGTCGCCCAGGCGTTCACGGCGGTCTCGCCGTTGTGCCCGAACGGCGGGTGGCCGATGTCGTGCGCCAGGCACGCCGTGTCGACCACGTCGGGGTCGAGTCCGAGCGAGTCGGCGAGCTCGCGGCCCACCTGCGCGACCTCGAGCGAGTGGGTCAGCCGGTTGCGGGCGAAGTCGAGCCCCGCTGTCGGGCTGAGCACCTGGGTCTTCGCGGCCAGACGCCGGAGCGCACTGGAGTGCAGCAGTCGGGCGCGGTCACGAGCGAAGTCCGAGCGGCGGTTGCCGTGCTCTTCGGGGAGCCAGCGCTCCGCGTCCGCCGGGCCGTACGAGGCGGTGGCGCTCATCCGCCGCTGTGGTGCAGCTCGGCGGCGGCCAGGACCTTGCGGAACTCGGAGTCGACGTCGCGGCTCTCGAGCCAGCGGTCGGGCAGGGCGGTGCGCTTCGGGTGCCCGGCACGACCGCGCGGGCCCTCGGCGTCCGCACCCGGGTACGGTGCGTCGTGGTCGAGCTGGCCGAGGAAGTCGTCGATCTCCTGCAGGCTCGACGCCATCGCCAGTCCGGCCCGCACGTCGCTGCCGATCGGGTACCCCTTGAAGTACCAGGCCACGTGCTTGCGGATGTCGCGGCACGCGTGCTCTTCGTCGCCGAAGAACTCGACGAGCAGCTCGGCGTGCCGGCGGAACCCGTCGGCGACCTCGCCCAGGGACGGCATGTACCGCAGCCCCTCGCCGCGGAACGCCGCGGCGAGGTCGCCGAACAGCCACGGACGGCCGAGGCAGCCACGCCCGACGACCACGCCGTCGGCGCCGGTCTCGTCGATCATCCGGAGCGCGTCGGCGGCCGACCAGATGTCGCCGTTGCCGAGGATCGGGATGTCGGTGACGGTCTCCTTCAGCGTGGCGATCGCCGACCAGTCGGCGTGCCCGGAGTAGTGCTCGTTCGCGGTGCGGGCGTGCAGCGACACCGCGGCGACACCGGCGTCGCGCGCGATGCGTGCGGCGTCGAGGTAGGTCAGGTGGTCCTCGTCGATGCCCTTGCGCATCTTCACCGTGACGGGGACGTCGCCGGCCGCGCGCACGGTCTTGGTGACGAGTTCGCGGAACAGGTCGAGCTTCCAGGGCAGGGCCGCGCCGCCGCCCTTGCGGGTGACCTTGGGCACCGGGCACCCGAAGTTCAGGTCGATGTGGTCGGCACGGTCCTCGCCCACCAGGATCGACGCCGCCTCGGCCACGGTGTTCGGCTCGACGCCGTACAGCTGGATCGATCGCGGGGTCTCGGACTCGTGGTGCTGGATGAGCTGCATCGAGACGGGGGTCCGTTCGACCAGCGCACGCGAGGTGATCATCTCGCACACGTAGAGCCCGGCGCCGTACTCGCGGCAGAGCCGGCGGTAGGCCATGTTCGTGATGCCCGCCATCGGCGCGAGCACGACCGGCACGTCGACCTCGATGGGGCCGATGCGCAGGGGCTTCGCCGGACGGGTCGCCGTCCCGGGTGCGTCAGTGATCGTCATACGTCTCCCATTCTCCCACGTCGGTGCGCGCCGGTAGCGTTCTCCACATGACGACCGACGCCAGCTCCCGGTTCGACGCCGACGCCCAGGCCCGTGGCCTGCCGGTCGAGGTGGTCGAACGCCCGGCCGCGGACTCCCTGCACGAGGCCGCCGGACTGCTCGGCATCGAGCCCGGCGACATCGTCAAGACCCTGGTGGTGAAGCGCCACGACGGCGGGTTCCTGCTCGCCCTGGTGCCCGGCGGCCGCAGCATCGCCTGGAAGAAACTGCGCACGGTCGTCGGCGTCAACAAGCTCTCGATGCCCGACGCCGCCACCGCGCTCGGGGCGTCCGGCTACGAGCGCGGCACCATCACGCCGATCGGTGCCACGGGCGACCTGCCGGTGTACGCCGACGAGCGCATCGTCGGCCGCCGGGTCGCCCTGGGTGCGGGCCGGCACGGCGCGAGCGCCTTCGTCGACGCCGACGCGCTCGTCGCCGCCTACGGCGCGACCGTCGCCGACATCACCGACGAGGAACCGCAGCGCGACTGACGCAGCCGTCAGTCCGGCACCTCGGACCAGTCGCCCTCGGCCCCGGCGAACGAGCCGGCGTCGATCAGGCAGGCGTCGCCCTCGCAGACCGGCGCACCGCCGGGCGTGACGAGCGTCAGCAACGCGGGACGGGCCTCCAGACCGGGCACGCCGGAAACGCCGGAAGCGGCGGAAGCGGCGGAGAGGCCGCGCACGCCCGGCAGCCCCGTGAGCGCGTCCGGCACGGACGGGACCGACGTCACGGCCTGGAGGCGCACCGCGCCCTGGTCGCTGATGGTCATGTCCGTCATCGGGTCACCGCCACGTCGGCGCTCGCGTCGTCCGCAGCGCGCTCGGCCGCCGACGCGACCTCCTCCGGCGTGGTCTCGCGGAGCGCGACCACCTGGCGGAGCACCTGCTCGAACGCCGTGGGGTCCTGGGCGCCGGAGACGCCGTACTTGCCGTCGATCACGAAGAACGGCACGCCGTTGATCCCGTACGCCTGGGCCTGGGCCTGGTCGGCGCGGACCGCAGCGAGCTGGGCGTCGTCGCGCAGGGTGCTGAGGACCTCGTCGCGGTCGAGACCGATCTCCGCCGCCAGGTCGGCGAGCGAGGACTCCTGTCCGACGTGCTCGCCGCGCTCGAAGTAGGCGGTGAACAGACGCTCGACCATCTCGAGCTGCTTGCCGTGCTGCTTGGCGAGGTGGATGACCTGGTGGGCCTTCACGGTGTTGGTGTGGTGCATCGCCTCGAAGTCGTACTCGAGGCCGACGCCCGCGGCGATGGCGGTGACCTGGTCGAGCATCTGCTGCGCCTGGTCGACGGGTATGCCCTTGTGGCCGGAGAGGAACTCGGCCTCGGTCCCCTCGAAGTCGACGGGGGTGTCCGGGCTCAGCTCGAAGGAGTGGTACTCGACCTCGACGGGGCGGCCTTCGCTCGAGGCACCGAACGCGGCGACGCCGGCCTCGAACTTGCGCTTGCCGATGTAGCACCAGGGGCAGGCGATGTCCGACCAGACATCGACCTTCACGGAGTCGTTCATGCTGACCCCAACGCGCTCGTGCGGCGCGCATTCCCGCAGAACCAGGTTCCGGACACCGCACCGTGGATCTTCGTGGTGCTGTGTCCGGAACCTGGTTCCGACGCGCCGCGACGCCCGCGGATCCCCTACGCGCCGAGCAACCGCTGCGCCAGGTACCCCTGCAGCTGGTCGAGCGAGACGCGCTCCTGGCCCATGGTGTCGCGCTCGCGCACCGTGACGGCCTTGTCCTCGAGCGTGTCGAAGTCGACCGTGATGCAGAACGGCGTGCCGATCTCGTCGTGGCGACGGTAGCGACGGCCGATGGCACCGGCGTCGTCGAAGTCCACGTTCCAGTTCTTGCGCAGGTCGTCGGCCAGGCCGCGGGCGACGGGCGAGAGCTGCTCGTTGCGCGACAGCGGCAGGACGGCGGCCTTCACCGGGGCCAGGCGCGGGTCGAGGCGCAGGACGGTGCGCTTGTCGACGCCGCCCTTCGCGTTCGGGGCCTCGTCCTCGTGGTACGAGTCGAGCAGGAACGCCATGAGTGCACGGGTCAGCCCGAACGACGGCTCGATGACGTACGGCACGTACTTCTCGTTGGCGGCCTGGTCGAAGAACCGGAGGTCCTGGCCGGACGCCTCGATGTGGTTGTTCAGGTCGAAGTCGGTGCGGTTCGCGACGCCCATCAGCTCGCCCCACTCCGAGCCGGTGAAGCCGAAGCGGTACTCGATGTCGGCGGTGGCGTCGGAGTAGTGCGCCCGCTCGCCGTCCGGCACGTCGAAGCGACGCAGGTTCTCGGGGTCGATGCCGAGGTCGGTGTAGAACGCGACCGAGTCGGCGATCCACTGCTCGTAGTGCTCCTGGGCCGAGGCCGGCGGCACGAAGTACTCGATCTCCATCTGCTCGAACTCGCGCGTGCGGAAGATGAAGTTGCCGGGCGTGATCTCGTTTCGGAACGCCTTGCCGACCTGCCCGATGCCGAACGGGGGCTTCATGCGGCTGGTCGTGACGACCTGCGCGAAGTCGACGAAGATGCCCTGGGCCGTCTCGGGGCGCAGGAAGTTCAGGCCCTCTTCGGACTCGACCGGGCCGAGGTAGGTCTTGAGCATCCCGGAGAACTCGCGGGGCTCCGTCCACTCACCGCGGGTGCCGCAGTTCGGGCAGGCGATCTCGGCCATGCGGCCTTCGGGGTCGCGGCCCTTCTTGGCGACGAACGCCTCGATCAGGTGGTCCTCGCGGAACCGGTGGTGGCAGTGCAGGCACTCCACCAGCGGGTCGGTGAAGGTCGCGACGTGGCCGGAGGCCTCCCACACCTTGCGGGGCAGGATCACCGCGGAGTCGAGGCCGACCATGTCCCCGCGGCCGCGGACGAACCGCTGCCACCACTGACGCTTGATGTTCTCCTTGAGCTCCACACCGAGGGGCCCGTAGTCCCATGCGGAGCGGGAGCCTCCGTAGATCTCACCCGACTGGAAGACGAAGCCGCGGCGCTTGGCCAGGGCGATGACGCTGTCGAGACGGGAGGGCTGTGCCAAAGGGTGCTCCAGAGGTCGCCGAGCTGGGTGCTCGGTGCGGAAACGGTCCGGGCAAGACTACCGGCGTTCGTGGCCCGGGAGGCCCGCCACGGGTCCGCCCTCCCCGCTCACCTGCCCGACGTGGTCGGCCCCACCCCGCCCAGTGCGGCCACGACGTCGGTCACGTCGGACTCGTCGTTCCACAGGTGGAACGCGATGCGCAGCCGCCCGGCACGCCCCGAGGCGGTGAGCCCCGCGGCGGTGAGGGCCCGGAGGGCCGACCCGTCGGCGTCCGCGAACGTCACGATCGCCTGCCCGTCGTCCTGCCGAGGCGACCCGAGCGCGTCGCACAGCCGATCCGCGAGACCGGTGGCGTGCCTCCAGACCGCCTGCTGGTCGAGCGCGACCGCGTGCTCGAGCGCGGCCACGGCACCGGGCCACGCCTGCCAGGCCGGCGAGACGTCGAAGCGACGCGCGTCGTCGGCCAGGTGCATGGCGGGGCCGTAGCAGGAGGACCAGACGTCCGCTCCGGCATACCAACCGGCCTGCACCGGGCGGAGCCGACCGAGGGCGGTGTCGGAGAGCGTCATGAAGGCGACGCCGCGCGGCGCGCAGAGCCACTTGTAGGTGTGCGTGAGCGTCACGTCGAACGGGGCGGCGTCGACGGGCAGGACGCCGGCGGCCTGCGTGAGGTCGCAGAGGGTCAGGGCGCCGACACGTCGAGCGGCGGCCACGACCGGGTCGGGATCGGTGACCACGCCGGTGGCGGACTGCACCGCGGACCACGCGACCAGGGCGGTGTCGGGCCCGACCGAGGCGGCGAGCCGGTCCAGCGGGACGCTCCGGACCCGGACGCCGCGGTGTGCCTGGGCGAGGAACGGGAAGACGACCGAGCTGAAGTCGCCGTCGGGGACGACCACCTCGGCGCCGTCCGGCAGTGCGTCAGCGACGACCGCGGCCATCACCGAGGTCTGCGAGCCCGTCGCGACATGCTCCGCCGGGACGCCGACCAGCGCGGCGAAGAGCGCACGTCCCTGCTCGACCAGCGCGCCGTACCGGGCGGGCGACGTCTCGGCCCGGGACCACGCGTCGAGGTCGGCGCGCTGGGCAGCGAGGGTGCCGCGGGTCGGCAGGCCCGCGGTGCACGCCGCCAGGTAGCCGCGGCCGGCGGGGAAGGAGTCCATGCGGACAGCGTCCCCGTTCCCGTCCCATCACACCAGGGCCGGTTCGTTGTGCCACCGATAACATCGGGTGATGGACGAGATCGATCCTCAGTTGCTCCGGGTCCTCCGCGCCGTGGCCGACGGCGGGTCGATCACCCGCGCCGCCGCCGCCCTCGGGTCGAGCCAGCCGGCCGTCAGCCAGCTGGTGGCCCGGGCCGAGCAGCGTCTCGGGCACGCGCTGGTCCTGCGCGGCGGACGGGGCGCGACCCTCACGCACGCCGGGCAGGTGCTCGCCGACCACGCCCTGCACGTGCAGGCCGCCCTGACCGCGGCGCGCGAGGACCTCGACGCCGTCGGCGGGCTCAGCCGTGGCCGGGTGCGACTCGCCGGGTTCCCGAGCGCGTCCTCCGCCCTCGTGCCCGCCGTGCTCGCCCGGCTCGCCGCGACGGCGCCCGGCGTGACGACCTCCTACGTCGAGGTCGAGCCGCCCGAGGCACTCGACCTGCTGCGCGGTGGCGAGGTCGACGTCGCCCTGACCTTCACCTACGTCGGCGACGAGGTCGGGACCGCCCCGGACCCCGGCCTCGTCACCCGGGCGCTCGGTCGCGACCCGCTCGCGCTGGTGACCCCGGTCGAGCCGGGAGGCACGGAGCCACTCCGCACCGCCGGCTCCACCGTCGTGGACCTCGCGTCCCACCACGACGCCCGGTGGATCGGGGGCTGCCCGCGGTGCCGAGGGCACCTGCTCGCCTCGTGCGCGAGCGCGGGGTTCACGCCGGACATCGTGCTCGAGACGGACAACGCGGCCGCGGTGGTGGGACTCGTCGCCGCCGGTCTCGGGGTGGCGCTGCTCCCCCGGCTGGCACTCGCGACGACGGTCATCCCCGCCGGTGTCGCGATCGACCCCGTGGACGACGAGCTGGCCCGGCGTGTCGAGGTCGTCGTCGCCCGTGGTGCCGACCGGGTGCCGAGCGTCCGTGCGGCGCTCGACGCGGTGCGCTCGGCCGCCCACCTGCTCGACGGGCCGCTGCCGGACTGAGGGGGCGGGCTCGGGCCCGGGCTTGTGCTCGGGCCCGGGCTTGTGCTCGGGCTCGGGCTTGGGCTAGGCCGTCGGGGCGTCAACCGCGCCGCCGTAGCGTCGGTCGCGGCTGGCGTACTCCTCGATCGCGCCCCACAGGTCGGTGCGACGGAAGTCCGGCCAGAGCCGGTCGAGGAACACCATCTCGGCGTAGGCGGACTGCCACAGCAGGAAGTTGCTCGTGCGCTGCTCCCCCGAGCTCCGGAGGAACAGGTCGACGTCGGGCATCTCGGGCACGTACAGCCGCTTCGCCAGGGCCTTCTCGGTGACCTGGCTCGGCTTCAGGCGCCCGGCTGCGACGTCCTCGGCCATGCCCCGCACGGCGTCGACGATCTCGTTCCGGCCGCCGTAGTTCACGCACATCGTCAGCGTGAGGACGTCGTTGCCCGCCGTCATCCGCTCGGCGGTCTCGAGCTCGTCGATGACGCTCCGCCACAGCCGCGGACGCCGGCCTGCCCACCGCACCTTGACGCCCCACTGGTGCAGCTGGTCACGGCGACGGCGGATGACGTCACGGTTGAAGCCCATCAGGAACCGGACCTCTTCCGGGGAGCGCTTCCAGTTCTCCGTCGAGAACGCGTACGCCGACACGTGCCCGACGCCGATCTGGATGGCGCCGGCGACGACGTCGAGCAGTGAGGCCTCGCCCGCCTTGTGCCCCTCGATCCGGGTGAGGCCGCGGCCGTTCGCCCACCGGCCGTTGCCGTCCATGACGATGGCCACGTGCTCCGGCACGAACCGGGCCGGGATCGCCGGCGGCGTCTCGCCGGTCCAGTCGATCGGGCGGAACGGTTCGACGTCGTCGGGGCGGCGGGGGCTCATGCGGTGGGGGCTCCTTCGACAGCGGGATCAGGGTCGGGCTCGGGCACGGCGGGTGCCGGGGTCGAGGCCACCGCACGCGCCGTCGCCTCGGGTCCGCCGTGGGTCTGCGGCACCGGCATCGGGTGTTCGGAGCGGTCGACGTGCGGCAGGGACCGGAGCGATCGTTCCAGGTGCCACTGGGCGTAGGCCGCGACCACGCCGGAGGCCCGCGAACGCGTCCGCTCGTCGGTGGCGTCGACCGTCGCCCAGTCGCCGGCGAGCAGGGAGCCGAGCACCCCGAGCGTCGCCGGGTCGAGCCGCGGGGTCCCCGGGGGTGCCGCACGGTCGGCGACGACACCACCGAGCTGCACCACGAACGCCGAGTGCGGGCCGGGCTCCCCCGTCACCGCACAGTCGCTGAACGAGGGCGCCCACCCCGCGATGCTCATCGCGCGGAGCAGGTACGAGTCGAGGGTCGCGCTGGACTGGTGTTCACCGCGCGACAACGAGCGCAGCGCCCCCACGAGCAACAGGTACTGCTGCAGCCCGGCGTCGGCCTCGCTCAGTCGGTCGGCCGTCTCGACCATGGCGCTGGCCGCGGTGTACGCGCCGTAGTCGGCGACGATCTGGGCCCCGTACGCACCGAGGGACTCCGCCTGGGTGACGATGTCGAGCGAACGGCCCTCGTAGAACTGGGCGTCGACGACCATGAACGGCTCGAGGCGGCTGCCGAACTTCGACGCCGTCCGCCGCACGCCCTTGGCCACGGCGCGGATCTTGCCGTGCTGCCGCGAGAGCATCGTGACGATGCGGTCGGCTTCACCGAGCTTGTGGGTGCGCAACACGACGCACTCGTCCCGGTACAGCGGCATGCCCCCAGTATCCCCCGCCCCGCCGACAGCCGCGTGCGGTGCGGGCGGGGGCCCGGGCGTACCGAGTGGAATCGGGCGTACCTGGTCGGACGGAACGACCAGGTACGCCCGATTCGACCTGCCATCGCGCGTGACGGGGGAACGACCGGGCACAGACGGGAGGCGCAGTGCGGGACGGACCCGCACCGCGCCTCCTGGGCCGGTTGCGTCTCAGGCCGAGACGAGCTCCGGCGCGTCGGCACCGGCCGCGGCACCCGCGCGCACCGCGCGGTTCACCGCGGACACGATCGCCTTGAGCGACGCCGTCGAGATGTCGGCGTCGATGCCGACGCCCCACAGGCGCACGCCGTCGACGTCGAGCTCGACGTAGGACGCGGCCTTCGCGTCACCGGAGGCGCTCATCGTGTGCTCCGAGTAGTCGTACAGCGTGACCTGGACGCCCTGCTCGGCGAGCACCTTCAGGAACGCGTCGATGGGACCGGTGCCGACGGCCTCGGCCGTGACCGCGCCCTCGTCGACCCGGAGTGCCACGGACAGCGAGGTCGTGCCCTCGAAGTCGCTCGACGTCGCCGTCTTGGTGAGCTCGTACCGGCCCCACTTCTCGTCGTCGATCGACGCCGGCAGGTACTCGTCCTGGAACACGTCCCAGATGCGCTGCGACGAGAACTCGCCGCCCTCGGTGTCGGTGTGCCGCTGCACGACGCCGGAGAACTCGATCTGCAGCTTGCGGGGCAGGTCGAGGGCGTGGTCGGTCTTGAGCAGGTACGCCACACCGCCCTTGCCGGACTGCGAGTTGACACGGATGACGGCCTCGTACGAGCGACCGATGTCCTTCGGGTCGACGGGCAGGTACGGCACCGCCCACTCGATCTCGTCGATGTCCTTGCCCGCGGCGGCGGCCTTCGCCTTCATCGCCTCGAAGCCCTTGTTGATGGCGTCCTGGTGCGAGCCGCTGAACGCCGTGTACACGAGGTCGCCCGCCCACGGCTGGCGCTCCGGCACCGGCAGCTGGTTGCAGTACTCGACCGTGCGCTTCACCTGGTCGATGTCGGCGAACGAGATCTCCGGGTCGATCCCCTGCGTGAACAGGTTCATCCCGAGGGCGACCAGGTCCACGTTGCCGGTGCGCTCACCGTTGCCGAACAGGCAGCCCTCGATGCGGTCGGCGCCGGCCATGTAGCCGAGCTCGGCGGCCGCGACCGCGGTGCCGCGGTCGTTGTGCGGGTGCAGCGACAGGATGACGTCCTCGCGGTGGGCGAGGCGGCGGGACATCCACTCGATCGAGTCGGCGTAGACGTTCGGCGTGGCCATCTCGACGGTGGCGGGCAGGTTGATGATGACCTTGCGCTCGGGCGTCGGCTCGAAGACCTCGAGGACGGCGTTGCAGATCTCCAGTGCGACCTCGAGTTCGGTGCCCGTGTAGGACTCCGGCGAGTACTCGTAGTAGATCGTCGTGTCGTGCTGCAGCGTCGCCTCGGCCGCTTTGCAGAGCTTCGCACCGGTGACCGCGATGTCCACCACGCCCTGCACGTCGGTGCGGAAGACGACCTCGCGCTGCACGATGCTCGTCGAGTTGTACAGGTGGACGATGGCCTGCTTCGCGCCGTCGATCGCCTCGTAGGTGCGCTGGATGAGGTGTTCGCGCGCCTGGGTCAGCACCTGGATGGTGACGTCGTCGGGGATTGCGCCCTCGTCGATCAGCGACCGGACGAAGTCGAAGTCGGTCTGCGAGGCGCTCGGGAACCCGACCTCGATCTCCTTGTAGCCCATCCGGACGAGGAGGTCGAACATCGCCCGCTTGCGCTCGGCGTCCATCGGGTCGATGAGGGCCTGGTTGCCGTCACGCAGGTCGACCGCACACCAGCGCGGCGCCTTGTCGATGCGCTTCGTGGGCCAGGTGCGGTCCGGCAGGTCGACGCTGATCTGCTCGTGGAACGGGACGTACTTGTGGATCGGCATCCCGGAGGGCTGCTGGGTGTTCTGCATCGTTCTTCGCTTTCGTCGCGTGTTCGTGAGCTGTTGTGGTGCGGCCACGACGGACTCCGCGACGAGGTGGGCCGGAGTGTCAGGCCTCGTCGCGGCAGCGAAGGAGGAGAAGTGCCGAGTACATCGGGACCCACGGTAGCACCGGAGCAGCGGGCTGGCGCAAGCGTGTGACGCGGGACCGACCGGTGCTTCGGCATGGTCTTGCCGGGTGCGGTGCCGAGTGGTCGGGACATGCCGCGGGCCGGTCGCCGAGTGGTCACGTTGTGTCGTCCGGGCCGCGTCTGGACGACGGTTCGTGACACCTCGGCGGACGTGAGCGGCCTGGCGGGGCCGGGCAGGGCACGTCGGCGCGACCACACGACGGACGGGAGGCCCGGTGCCAGCTGGCACCGGGCCTCCCGTGTCGTCGCGTGGTGCGACCAGGGCGACGGGTCAGTCGACCGCGAGTGCCTCGGTCGGAGGGACACGCATCGCGCGCCGCACCGGGGCGATGGTGGCGACGACCGCCAGGACCAGCGCGCCGATCACCACGATGCCGATGGTCAGCGGCGGCAGCACCGGTGCCACGGGCGTCCCGAGCGAGCCGAGGAGCGTCTGCCCGCCGACCCAGCCGTACAGCGTGCCGAGTGCGAGCCCCGAGACGACGGCCGCGACGACCATCTGCACGGCCTCGGTCACGATCATCCGTCGGACCTGTGCACCGGTCAGACCGAGCACCCGCAGCAGCCCGAGTTCGCGTCGACGCTGGAGCACCCCGAGCGCCAGGGCGTTGACGACCCCGACGGCTGCGATCACGGCGGAGAACCCGACGATCACGCTGACGACGGCGTTGATCTGCACGAAGAGGTCGCGCTGCGCCTCGATCATCTGCGGGGTGGCGCTCCCCGCGCTCATGGCGCGCATCTCGGTCTCGAGCACGTGCTGCATGATGCCGAGCGCGACCGCGAAGGTGACGAGCAGGGTGACGCCGATGACGAGCCCGATGGTCGCCCGCGAGGACCTTCCCGGTGCCCGCATCGCGTTCCGTCCGGCGAGCAGGACGACGGGATCGTTCGAGCCGATGCGGCCGATCAGCTGCAGCACGGGCGGCATCACGATCGTCGCCCCCACGGCGACCCCCGCGAAGGACACGAACCCGCCGAGCGCCGCCGGCAGGACCGCGATCGGGGACAGCGAGCTCACCGCGAGCCCGAGCAGCATCAGCACCGCGCCGCCGGCCATGAGCACGATCGACCAGACCTTGCGGGCCGTGCCGGACCGGACGTCGTCGTGGCTCGGCTCGACGGACGACGACAGCGCTTCGAGCGGGGTGACGGTGAGCACGCGGCGCGACCCGGCAGCGAAGGCACCCCAGGTGGCGAGGACGACGGCCACGACCGGCAGGACGAGCTCCCACGGCACGTACGTGTACTCGGCCTCGGGCAGGACCCCGTTGCCCCGCAGGACGACGACGAACAGGGCCGAGAGCGCGGTCCCCACGACGGCGCCGACGACCCCGCCGAGCACGCCGACGACCAGGCCGGTGCGGGTGATCCGCGCACGGAGGGTCGCACCGGTCGCACCGACGAGCCGCTGCAGCGCGATGATCCGGGTCTGCCCGGCGATCAGGGTGGCGCAGGTGTTCGCGGTGACGATCGCGCCGACGTAGAGCGCGATGCCGAGGAACAGCCACCCGACCACCGACAGGATCGCCTTGATCGGACCGAGGTCGGCGACCCCTGCGGCTCGGAGCGCCTCGGTCACGATCCCCGGTGCGATGACGAGGGCGGAACCGAACGTGGTGCCGAGGGCCGCGACCAGGACGGTGGGGGTGAAGGAGCGGACGCCGTTCACGCTGCTGCCTCCATCCCGAGCATCGTCGTGGAGATCGCGCCGGCGTCCATCGCGGGGCGGTCGGCGACGATCCGGCCGTCGGCCAGGAACAGGATGCGGTCGGCGTTCGCGGCCGCCACCGGGTCGTGCGTGACCATGACGACGCTCTGGCCCCACTCCTGGACGGCACCGCGGAGGATCGCGAGCACGTCGCGCCCGGTGCGGGAGTCGAGCGCGCCGGTCGGCTCGTCGGCGACGACCACCGCTGGCCGCGAAGCGAGCGCCCGTGCGATGGCGACGCGCTGCTGCTGCCCGCCGGAGAGCTGGTGCGGGCGGTGCGTCAGCCGGTTGCCGAGCCCGAGCATCTCGACCAGCCGGTCGATCCAGGCGGACTCCTCGCGCGAGGGCTTGTGCCCACCGAGCAGGAACGGCAGCCGGATGTTCTCGCTGACGTCGAGCGTCGGGACGAGGTTGAACGACTGGAACACGAAGCCCAGCCGACGACGACGCAGCTCGGTGAGGTCCTTGTCGCCCAGGGCCGTGATGTCGACGCCGTCGATCTGGATCCGACCGGTGGACACGGCGTCGAGGCCGGCCGCGACGTGCATGAGCGTCGACTTGCCGGACCCGGACGGGCCCATCACCGCGGTGAACTCCCCCGCGCCGATGCCGACGCTGACGTCGTCGAGCGCGGTCACACGTCGGGCGTCGTCGCCGTAGTGCTTGGACACGTGGTCGAGGCGGATGATCGGGGCGTGGCTCGTGGTCATGCATCCACCATGACGCTCAGCGGTCCCGACCCGCGTCGCCCGCTCGGCTCCTGTGGATCGTCCGCTCGACTCGGTTGCCTGTGGAGGGGTCATCCCCGCGGATGACCCGGCGTCAGTCGGCCTTGGTGACGAGTCCGTGCTCGTGGGCGAACACGACGAGCCGCACCCGGTCGCGGAGTTCGAGCTTCGTCAGGACCCGCGAGATGTGCGTCTTGACGGTCGCCTCGCTGACGTACTCGTGCTGCGCGATCTCGCTGTTGCTGAACCCCCGGGCGGCCAGGTCGAAGATCTCGCGCTCACGCGGCGTGAGGTCGGCGAACGCCGCGGGGACGGCGGCAGCGCGTCCGACCGAGTCGTCGTACCGCCGCAGGAGCTCCCGCGTGGCCGAAGCAGCGAACACCGCGGTGCCGGCGTGCACGGTCCGGACCGCCGCGAGCAGGAACTCGGGGTCGGCGTCCTTGAGCACGAAGCCGCTCGCACCGGCGCGGATGGCCTTGGCGGCGGCCTCGTCGAAGTCGAACGTGGTCAGCACGAGGACCTTCGCGCCGTCGGTGCCCGACTGCTCGACGATGTGACCGGTCGCCGTGATGCCGTCCATCACGGGCATCCGGACGTCCATCAGCACCACGTCGGGACGGGTCCGCCGGACGAGTTCGACGCCCTCGGCACCGTCGCCCGCCTCGCCGACGAACCGCAGGTCGGGCTGCGAGTCGATGAGCATCCGGATGCCGGTGCGGAACAGCGCCTGGTCGTCGACGAGGGCGACGCGGATCGAGTGCTCGTCGGTCGGGATCGTGGTCATCGGGCGGTGCGCTCCTGCTCGGTCGGGGTGATCCGGCCCCGGGGCATCTGCCCGCTGGCCGGGACGGTCGGCATCCGGACGGCGACCGCGAAGTCGTCCCCTCGGGCCCCGGCGGTCATGGTGCCGCCGGTCATCACGGCGCGCTCGCGCATGCCGACCAGGCCGTGGCCCGTGCCGGGGCCGCGGACGCCGTCATCGGCACGGCGGTTCACGACGGCGATCTCGACCGTGTCCGGCCGGTAGGTCAGGGCGGCACGCACCGGGCTGCCGGGCTCTCCGTGCTTGTACGCGTTCGTCAGGCTCTCCTGCACGATCCGGTAGACCGCGAGTTGCGTGGTGGTGGGCAGCCCCGCGGGATCGCCCTCGCGCTCCACGCGCACATCGAGCCCGAGCTGCCGCATCTCGTCGACGAGCCGGTCGATGTCGTCGATCTCGGGCGTCGGCGCGGTCCCCTGCTCGTGCCGGAGCGCGCCGAGGAGTTCGCGCACGTCGCCGAGTGCGCGCCGGGCCGTGGCCGAGATGGTGCTGAGGGCCTGGTCGGCCACCGCGGGGTCGGCCTTCAGGGCGTACCGGGCGCCGTCGGACTGCGCGATGACCACCGCGAGCGAGTGCGCGACGATGTCGTGCATGTCGCGGGCGATCCGCACGCGCTCCTGCTCGACCGCGACGGCCCGGTCGGCCCGCGCGGCGTCACGTTCGGCGAGCAGCTGGGCCTCGCGACTCATGCTCGCCGAGCGACGGGTCCGGACCACGAGTCCGGCGAGCCACGGCAGGAGCAGGAGGAGCAGGACGACGGCGAAGAACGAGAGCGTGACCTGCAGGGACTCCTGCAGCGGCGTGGAGGCGGTCTCGTAGGTGAGCCGGTTCTGGTAGTCGTCGAAGCCCATGTACGCCGCCGCGGCGACGGACCCGACGATCGCCGACACGAGCCCGGCCAGCCGCACACGGCGGCTGCCGTACGCACTCGTCGTGTACATGACGCCGGCGATGAACGCGTTCGACACGTCCGGCACCTGCAGGGTGACCATCTCGAAGACCGCGAACACCCACGCCACGGCCAGGGCGAGACCGGGTGACAGGCGCCGGAGTGCCAGGGCGGCGGTCATCCCGACGACGGTGACCACGGACAACGGCCCGTCGATCCCGCGCCCGCTGGCGACCAGCACGAGGCCGCCGAGCAGCACGGCGATCAGCAGGTCGGTGATGACCTGCGCGCGCAGCATGGGACGGAACACCCGTCCACGGTACGGCGGGCCGCTCGTCCCCGCGTCCCTCGCCCGGATGACCCGGGGTGCGAACGGCGGACGGTCAGAAACCGAGGCGTCCGAGCTGCTTCGGGTCACGCTGCCACTCCTTGGCCACCTTCACGCGGATGTTCAGGTAGACGTGCCGGCCGCCGAGCAGCGACTCGATCTCGACGCGGGCCCGCGAACCGACGTCCTTCAGGCGCTCGCCCTTGTGTCCGATGACGATCGCCTTCTGGCTGTCCCGCTCGACGAACAGGTTCGCGAAGATGCGCAGGGGGCCGTCGGGGTCCTCGTCGGCGTCGGGCTCGACGATGTCCTCGATGACCACGGCGAGCGAGTGCGGCAGCTCGTCGCGGACGCCCTCGAGCGCGGCCTCGCGGATGAGCTCGCCGATGCGCTCCTCGTCGGTCTCCTCGGTCACCGCGCTCGAGTCGTACAGCTGCGGCGACTCGGGCAGCAGGGCGGTGATCACGCCGAGCAGGTCTTCGAGCTGCATGCCCCGGGTGCCCGAGGTCGGCACCACGGCGTCCCAGTCGCGGAGCTTCGAGACGGCCAGCAGCTGCTCGCCGACGCGGTCCTTGGAGGCGCTGTCGATCTTGGTGACGATCGCGATCTTCTTGGCGCGCGGGTACTGGTCGAGCGTGTCGTTGATGAACCGGTCACCGGGACCGACGGGCTCGTTCGCCGGCACGCAGAACCCGATCACGTCGACGTCGCCGAGGGTGGACTGCACGAGGTCGTTGAGCCGTTCGCCGAGCAGGGTGCGCGGACGGTGCACGCCCGGGGTGTCGACGATGATCACCTGGCCGTCGGGCCGGTGCACGATCCCGCGGATGGCGCGCCGGGTGGTCTGCGGCTTCGACGAGGTGATGGCGACCTTCTCACCCACCAGGGCATTGGTCAGCGTCGACTTGCCGACGTTCGGACGGCCGACGAACGAGACGAAGCCCGCGCGGTAGGGCTTCTCCGAGCCGGCCTGGGTGGTGTCGGTGTCGGTCATGCGTGCGTGGTTCCCGTCGTGGTGGGTTCGGCGTCGTCGAAGGCGTCCTCGACGTCGGCCAGGGCGTGGGTGCGCTCGGCGAGCACGGTGATGAGGTGGCGGCGCTTGCCCTCGACCCGGTCGGCGGTCAGGACGACCCCGGACACGGTGACGGTGTCGCCGGAGACGGCCAGGTGTCCGAGCTCCTTGGTGAGCAGGCCACCGGCGGTGTCGACGTCGTCGTCGTCGAGCTCGATGCCGAACAGGTCGCCGAGCTCGTCGATCGGCAGTCGGGCGGAGATCCGCCAGATGCCCGGTTCGACCTCGGTCCGGTCGACGACGGCGCGGTCGTACTCGTCGGAGATGTCCCCGACGAGCTCTTCGATGAGGTCCTCCATGGTCACGAGCCCGGCGACTCCGCCGTACTCGTCGACCACCAGCACCAGGTGGTTCTTGGCGACCTGCATGTGCCGCAGGGTGTCGTCGGCGTGCTTCGACTCCGGCACGAACTCGGCGGGCCGCAGCAGCCGGCTGACCCGCTCGCTGCGGGACGCTGGTCGTTCGTACAGCGACCGTGCGACGTCGCGCAGGTAGAGCACGCCCCGCACGTCGTCGCTGTCCTTGCCGGTCACCGGCATCCGGGACACCCCGGCGGCCAGGAACTGCTCCATGGCCGCGGCGAGCGTCTCGGCTCCGTCGACGGTGAGCATGTCCGTGCGGGGCACCATGACCTCGCGCACCAGGGTGTCGCTGAACTCGAACACCGAGTGGATGAGCTCGCGGTCCTCGTCCTCGAGCACGTTGCTCTCGGTGGCCTCGTCGACGAGCGAGAGCAGCTGCTCCTCGCTCGACACGGTGGAGGCGCTCCGGCCGCGGCCGGGGGTGACCCGGTCGCCGATCCGGACGAGCAGCCCGGCCAGCGGACCGAGCACGATGCGGACCCCACGGACGATGCCGCCGGTCGCACCGATCAACCGCTCGGCGTGGGCGCGTCCGACGCTGCGCGGGCTCGACCCGACCAGCACGAACGACACCGCGGTCATGATCGCGGCCGAGAGCACGAGTGCGAGCCACCAGCTGTCGAAGGCGCGCACGAGGGCGATCGTCACGAGCACCGCGGCCGCGGTCTCGGCGAGGACGCGGAAGAAGTTCAGCGCGTTGACGTGCGCCCCGACGTCGTCCGCGATCGCCTCGATGGCGCGGCGGCGCTTGTTGCCCCTGGCGATCTCCTCGAGGTCGGCACGGGAGACCACCGAGAGCGCGGCGTCGCTCGCGGCGAGGAGTCCGCCGAGCACGACGAGCCCCAGCGCCACCGCGAGGAGTCCGGCGACGACGACCACCGGCTACCGCCCTCGGTGCTGGGCGGCGAAGGCGGTCAGGATCTCGCCCTGGATGCCGAACATCTCGGCCTTCTCGTCGGGCTCGGCGTGGTCGAAGCCGAGCAGGTGCAGGATGCCGTGGCAGGTGAGCAGCAGCATCTCGTCGGTGCTCGAGTGCCCGGCGGTCTTCGCCTGCTCCTCGGCCACCTGCGGGCAGAGCACGATGTCGCCCAGCAGCCCGGCCGGCGTGGGGTCGTCCTCGGTGCCCGGACGCAGCTCGTCCATCGGGAAGCTCAGGACGTCCGTCGGACCGGGCTCGTCCATCCACCGCACGTGCAGCTGCTCCATCGCACCCTCGTCGACCAGCACGATCGCGAGCTCGGCATCGGCGTGGACGTGCATCGCGTCCAGGGCGAACGCGGCGAGCCGCTGGATCGCGGCCTCGTCCACCTCGACGCCGGACTCGTTGTTGAGCTCGATGCTCACCGGGTGCCTCCTCGGGCGTCGTTCTGGGGGTACGGGGGTCGTGCGCGGTCCTGCGGCGGGCGCCCACGGCGTTCGGCGCGGTTGGCGCCGTCGGGGTTGCCGACCGGGGCGGTGCCACGGCCACCGGGGCGCTGCCCGGCCTGCTCGGCGAGGCGCTCCTCGTCGTAGACGGTGTACGCGTCGACGATCCGGCCGACGAGGGTGTGGCGGACCACGTCCTCGCTGCCGAGCCGGGCGAAGTGGATGTCCTCGACCTCGTCGAGGATGCGGGTCACGAGCCGGAGACCGGAGACGTTGCCCGGCAGGTCGACCTGGGTGATGTCGCCCGTGATGACCATCTTCGAACCGAACCCGAGGCGGGTCAGGAACATCTTCATCTGCTCGGGCGTGGTGTTCTGCGCCTCGTCGAGCACCACGAAGGAGTCGTTGAGGGTCCGGCCACGCATGTACGCCAGCGGGGCGACCTCGACGGTGCCGGCCGCCAGGAGCTTCGGGACCAGCTCCGGGTCCAACATCTCGTTGAGGGCGTCGTACAGCGGGCGCAGGTACGGGTCGATCTTGTCGGTCAGCGTGCCCGGCAAGAAGCCGAGCCGCTCGCCGGCCTCGACCGCGGGACGGGTGAGGATGATCCGGTTGACCTCGCGCCGCTGCAGCGCCTGCACGGCCTTGGCCATCGCCAGGTACGTCTTGCCGGTACCGGCCGGACCGATGCCGAACGTGATGGTGTGCTCGTCGATGGCGTCGACGTAGGCACGCTGCCCGTCGGTCTTCGGCCGCACGGACTTGCCGCGGCTCGACACGATCGGGGTGCCGAAGGTGTCGGACGGCTTGCGGTCGTCGTCGAGGATCCGTGCCGACATCGGGATGTCGGCCGGGCCGATCTCCTGCCCACGCCTGACCATGCCGACGAGCTCGTCGACGAGCGCCTTCGCGCGGGCGACGTCGCGCTCGGGCCCGGTCAGCGTGACCTCGTTGCCGCGGACGACGACCCGGACGCCCGGGTACTGGCGCTCGACCGTCTTGAGCAGACGGTCCTGGGGGCCGAGCAGCTGCACCATGGCGATGCCGTCGACCTGGAGCGAGACCGAGACGGGCTCGTCGTCGGCGGCGGTGGGCTGTACTGGTTCGTTAACCGGCAAGGGTGCCTTCCTGCAGTTCACCTGCGAGTACGTGCGCGTGCACGTGGAACACGGTCTGACCGGCGGCTTCGCCGGTGTTGAAGACGAGTCGGAACTGGCCGTCGGCGCGCTCGTCGGCGATGCGCTGCGCGGTGGCGACGACGTGGGCCAGCAGGTCGGGGTCGCCCGCTGCGAGCTCGCCGACGTTCGCGTACTGCTCGGTCTTGGGGACGACGAGCACGTGGACGGGAGCCTTCGGGGCGATGTCCTCGATCGCGATCACGCGGTCGTCCTCGGCGACGATGGTCGCCGGGATCTCGCGCGCGATGATCTTGGAGAAGACGCTGGGCGTGCTGCTGCTCATGGCTCCATCGTAGGACGCGCCCGACGGCGTGGTCCGGCTCACCAGCGGCCCAGTCGCGCCTGCAGGACAGCGAGTGCCGCCGGTCCGGCGGTGGACGTGCGGAGCACGCTGTCGCCGAGTCGGACCCGCACGGCACCCGCGGCCTCGAGCCGGTCGAGCTCCGCGCCGTCGATGCCGCCTTCGGGGCCGACGACGAGTGCGATGTCCTCGGCGTCCGTCAGGGGTTCCCAGGTGGCGAGTCGCACGGTCGCGGTCGGGTCGAGCAGGACGAGGGCGGTCCCCGCTCCGAGCGCGGACACGAGCTGTCCGGTCGTCACCAGCGGCGCGACGACGGGCACGCGCGGACGGATCGCCTGCTTCGCGGCCTCGTGCGCGATCGCTGCCCACCGGGCACGGCCCTTCTCGACCTTCGCGCCGTCCCACCGGGAGACGCTGCGCGCGGCCGACCACGGCACGACCCGGTCGACGCCGATCTCGGTCGCCGCCTGCACCGCCATCTCGTCACGGCCGCCCTTCGCCAGGGCCTGCACGAGGGTCAGCGACGGGTGCGGTGCGTCCTGGTGCTCGACGGTCTCGACCGCGAGCTCCAGCGTGTCCTTGCCGAGCGTGGTGACCGGCCCGGACACCACGGTGCCCCGACCGTCGGCGATCCGCAGGACCTCGCCGACCCGGACGCGCGCGACGGAGACCGCGTGCCGGCCCTCGGCACCGTCGAGCGACACCGGGTCACCGACGGCGACGCCGTCCAGCGAGTCGACGAGGTACAGCGACGCCATCAGTGGTTGAAGAACCGGTCGCGGAGCTTGCCGAACATGCCCTGCTGGAACCGGGCGAGCTGCGGGGCGGTGGTCTTGTGCGACTTCGCGAGCTGCTCGACCAGCTGCCGTTCCTTGTGGGAGAGCTTGGTCGGGGTGACGACCTGCACGCCGACCCGCAGGTCACCGCGGCCGTTCCCGCGCAGCTTCGTGATGCCGCGGTCCTTGATGACGAGGACGTCGGCACTCTGCACGCCGGGACGGATCTCGAGCTCGACCGGACCGTCGAGGCCGTCGATCGTGGTGGTCGTGCCGAGGACGGCGTCGGTCATGCCGACCTCGAGCGTCGCCAGCAGGTCGTCGCCGTCACGGCTGAAGACGTCGTCGTGGCGCACACGGATCTCGAGGTACAGGTCGCCGGACGGACCGCCGGCCGGACCGACCTCGCCCTGGCCGGGCATCTGCAGGCGCAGTCCGGAGTCGACGCCGGCGGGGACGTCCACCGGCACGGTGCGACGTGCGCGGACGCGGCCCTGACCCTGGCAGGTCGGGCAGGGGCTCGGGATGACGGTGCCGTACCCGCGGCAGGTGCCGCACGGGGCGCTCGTCACCACGTTGCCGAGGAGCGAACGGACCTGGCGCTGGATGTGCCCGGAGCCGCCGCAGATGTCGCACGTGCGCGGGCTGGTGCCCGGTGCGCAGCAGGAGCCGTGGCAGGTCTCGCACAGCACCGCCGTGTCGACCTCGACGTCCTTGTGGGTACCGAAGACGACCTCGTCGAGGTCGACCTCGATGCGGAGCAGGGCGTCCTGGCCGCGCTCGGCACGGCTGCGCGGGCCCGATCCACGGCCGCCGCCACCGCCGCCGCCGAAGAAGGCGTCGAAGATGTCGCTGAAGCCGCCGGCGCCACCACCGAAGGGGCTGTCGGCCTGCGGGCCGGCGTCGTACCGGCGTCGCTGCTCGGGGTCGCTCAGCACGTCGTACGCGTGCGTCACGTCCTTGAAGCGCTCGGCGGCGTCGGGTGCCGGGTTCACGTCCGGGTGGAGCTCACGCGCCAGGCGGCGGTAGGCCTTCTTGATGTCGGCATCGGAGGCGTCTCGCTGGACGCCGAGGACGTCGTAGTGGTCTGCCACGTATCCCTCAGTCGGTTGGGTTCGGTCGGTTGGTCAGTGTTCGCCCAGGAGCTTGGACAGGTAGCGGGCGACGGCGCGGACGGCCGCCATGTTCGTGCCGTAGTCCATGCGGGTCGGTCCGAGGACGCCCAGGCGGGCCACCTCGCCACCGGCCAGGTAGCCGCCGGCGACGATGCTCGTGGCGTCGAGTCCGTACTCGGCGTTCTCGACGCCGATGCTGGCCGCCACCGCGATGTCGTCCACCTGCATCTCCCCGAACAGCCGGAGCAGGGTGACTTGTTCCTCGATCGCTTCGAGCACCGGGAAGAGGCCGCCGGAGAAGTCCTGTTCGCTCTTCGCCAGGTTGGCCGCACCGGCCATCAGCAGGCGGTCCTGCCGGTTCGCCGCGACCTGCTCGATGAGCGTGGCGACGACGACCCCGCCGAGCGTCTGGGCGTCGGGGCGGAGTTGCTGCGGCACGGCTCGGAGCGCGGTCGGGACGTCCTGCAGCAGGAGCCCCACGGTCGCGCCGTTCACCACGGTGCGGAGTTCGCCCAGCGAGTCCTCGTCGAGCGGGACGTCGGTCTCGACCACGCGCTGTTCGACTCGGGCGGTGTCGGTGATGAGCACCACCATCAGCCGGGCGTCACCGAGCCGGACGAGCTCGACGTGCTGCACCCGGGCGCGCACCATCGAGGGGTACTGCACCAGGGCGACCTGGTTGGTGAGCTGGCTGAGCAGCCGGACGGTGCGCCCGAGGACCTCGTCGAGGTCGTTCGGGGCGCCGAGGAAGGTCTCGATGGCGTGCCGCTGCGCGCTGGAGAGCGGACGGGCACCCGCCAGGTGGTCCACGAAGACGCGGTACCCCTTGTCGGTCGGCACCCGGCCCGACGAGGTGTGCGGTGCGGCGATCAACTGCTCGTCCTCGAGCAGGGCCATGTCGTTGCGGATCGTCGCGGCGCTGACCCCGAAGGCGTGCCGCTCGACGATGGTCTTCGACCCGACGGGTTCACGCGACGCCACGTAGTCGCGCACGATGGCCTTGAGGACCTCGAGGCTGCGTTCACTGACCACGAGCGCCTCCTTTCCCGATCGACCTGGCACTCGGACGTGTCGACTGCTGATCCTACGCCCGACCGCTGACGGCCCGGGACTTCCGGGCGGTCGGCCGGTACGCTTCCGCCATGACCTACGGACAGCAGCCCGACGGCCCCGGACCCGACCAGCCCGGCGGCCCGTACGGCCACGGCCCCGGTGGGCCCCAGCAGCCCGGCGGACCGCAGTACCCGGGCGGACCGCAGTACCCGGCCGGCTACGTTCCGCCGCAGCCGATGAGCCCGGAGGACCAGCGCCTGTGGGCCACGCTGACGCACATCGGCGGCATCTTCTTCAACTTCATCGCACCGTTGGTCGCCTACCTGGTCCTCCGCGACCGCGGCGGCTTCGTCCGGGAGCACACCCGCGTCGCGCTGAACTTCCACATCACGATGGGCATCGCCTACGTGGTCGGTTCGCTCACGTCGGTGTTCGGCATCGGGGTCCTGATCGTGCTCGCCGCTGCGATCGTTTCGCTGATCTTCAGCATCATGGCGGCGGTCGCCGCGAACCAGGGCCAGTTCTACCGCTACCCGCTCTCGATCGAGTTCATCAAGCAGTAGCGGCACCGGGAAGCAGCGCGCAGCAAGCAGTGCGCACGCCCCTCAGTCGAGCAGTTCCCGCACCACCGCGTCGGCGAGCAGGCGACCCTGCAGGGTCAGGTCGATCCGTCCCCGCACCGCGGCCGACCCGTCCACGAGTCCGCGTGCGATGAGCCCGGCGACCCGGCCACGGGCCTCCTGGCGGATCTCGCTCGTCGCGAGCTCCCCGCGGACCCGCGCCGCCAGCAGCAGTCGCTCGACGTACCGCGTCTCGTCGTCGATGGTCTCGCGGCCGGCGGCCGGCGACTCCCCCGACAGCACCCGGTTCGCGTACGCGGCCGGGTGCTTGACGTTCCACCAGCGCGTGCCGGCGACGGCGGAGTGCGCGCCGGGGCCGACGCCCCACCAGTCGTGGCCCTTCCAGTAGGACAGGTTGTGACGACTCGCGTGCGCGTCGCCGCGCGACCAGTTCGACACCTCGTACCAGGAGTAGCCGGCGTCGCCGAGCACCTGGTCGGCGAGCTCGTACATGTCGGCGGCCAGGTCGTCGTCGGGGGCGGGGAGCTCGCCGCGGGCGACCATGCGGCCCATCGCGGTGCCGTCCTCGACGATGAGCGAGTACGCCGACACGTGGTCGGGCTCGCAGGCGATCGCGGCGTCGAGCGAGGTCCGCCAGTCGGCGAGGGACTCCCCCGGCGTCGAGTAGATGAGGTCGAGCGAGACGTCGAGTCCCTGCTGCTTCGCGAGGTCGACGACGACGGGGACCCGGAGCGGGTCGTGCGTGCGGTCGAGCGTGGCGAGCACGTGCGGCACGGCGGACTGCATGCCGTAGCTGATCCGGTTGAAGCCGCCGGCCCGCAGGGTCTCGAGCGACGCCGCGTCGACGGAGTCCGGGTTCGCCTCGGTGGTGACCTCGGCCCCGGGCAGGATGCCCCAGGTGTCGTCAATCGCGCGGAGGATCATCGCCAGGTCGGACGCCGGCAGCATGGTCGGGGTGCCGCCGCCGAAGAAGACGGTCGACACCGGCCGCCGCGGCACGCCGGAACGGTCGAGCACGGTCGCGGCCCACTCGATCTCGCGCACGGCGTGCCCGGCGTAGTCGTCACGGCGGACGCCGCGGAGCTCCGACGCCGTGTAGGTGTTGAAGTCGCAGTAGCCGCAGCGCACGCGGCAGAACGGTACGTGCACGTACACGCCGAAGGGGACGTCACCGGCGGCGGGAGCAGCCCCCGGCCCGGCAGCGGAGCTCGCTGCCGCCCACGGGGTGATCAGGCCGTCCGCTGGTGCTGGATCGGCGATCGGGAGAGCACTCGGCATGGGCTCCATTCTCCGTCATGATGGGGCCATGGAGCACCATCCCGTCCCCACCACGGTCCTGTGGGACATCGACGGCACCCTCGTGATGAACGCGTCGTCCCCGGGCAACCTCTACCACCTCGCCCTCGAGCGGGCGGTGGGCCGCGACCTCACCCTCCGGGTCGGACACCAGCACGGTCGGACCGACGCCGGGCTCATCGCCGAGCACGTGCGCGCCCACGCGTTCGAGGACACCCTGATCCCCTCGGTCAGCCGGCACCTGCACGACCTGACCGCCGAACGGCACGCCTCCGGTGACCACCGCAGCCCGGTCCCCGGCGCGAAGGCGCTCCTGGCCCGGTTCGCCGAACTCGGGTGGCGCAACGGCCTGCTCACCGGCAACTCCGAGTACCGCGCCCGGGTGAAGCTCACCGGCGCCGGGTTCGACGCCGACGTCTTCGACTGGGAGCACTCGTACTTCGGGGACACCGAGGTCGAGCGGGCCGGGGTCACCCTGCGCGCCGCCGCGGAACTGGTCGGCACCCGGGCGGTCATCGTCGGCGACACCCCGCGCGACGGCGAGGCCGCGGACGCCGCGGGCATCCCCTTCCTGGCCGTGGCGACGGGTGTCTACGACGTCGATGCGCTGCGGCACACGAACGCCGTGACCGTCGCACGCGACTGCCAGCAGGACGCTGCCCTCATCGAGGACGCGATCGCCGCGCTCCCGCCGCTCCGCTGAGGAGCGGGAGCGATCGACCACCAGCGACCGCCAGCGATCGCCAGCGACCGCCAGCGACCGCCAGCGACCGCCAGCGACCGCCAGCGACCGCGATGCCTAGTCGCCCCGCAGCGCCGCCAGGTACTTCTCCGCCATGACCTTCTGCTGCCGCCGCACGAACGGCGCCACGAAGCGCCACTTCCGGCTCGCCGGCTGCGAGAACTGCCGGACCTGCAGCCACACCGAGCCGTCCGGGGTGCGCTCGACGACGAACGACTCCTCGCCGGAGAGCGGGTGCCCCTCGAGCGTCCCGTAGGCGAAGCCCTTGCGGTCGTGCTCGTCGATGATCGACACGACGCGCACCGGTGCCAGCACGGTCTGCCCGAACGCGTGGATCGTCAGCGTCGCACTGGTCCCCGCCGTCAGCAGCGGGGTGCCGTCGGGCGCGAACTTCTCGACCCGGGGCGTCCCGATGGACGCCGGCGCGATCGGCACACCGTCGTCGTCGAAGGTGACCGGGTTGTACCGGACCTCGTCGTCGTCGGGCTGCTCCTCGACGCGCACACGGACACCGCTGCGCTCCTGGATCTGCCACGTGAGCGCCTGCACGACGGCGGTCTCGAACCGCTGGTCACCGTGTCCGATCCGCGCGCGCGACTCCGCCGGCGTGAAGCCGTCCGGCGGGTAGGTCATGAGGTCCGACGCCTGGGTCGCCCCCACCGCGCCGTACGTCAGGGCGGTCCGGTAGCTCCCGCGGATGCTCATGCCGCCATGCTACTTGGGCGGGCCGCCCCGGATCGAACCGATCCGTGCTCACCTCCGCCTGGTCGGCCCACCCGCCGTGCACCCCGAACTGGAGGCCCGACAACCGTCCGCCCCGCGGCTATCGTCAGCAGGTGCCCCGCCCCACCCCCGCCCGCCCGCGGTCCGTCGACCGCCGGACCGCCGTCCTCGCCGCGCTCACGCTCGTCGCGTTCGGCGTGGCGGCGACCGCCCGGGTGCTGGTGGACGTGACGACCTCGGCTGCGGCGTCGCCCGCCCGGTACGCCACCGCTGCGATCGCCCCCGAGTCGTGGAACGGCTTCGACACCGCGAACGTCATCGCCGCCGTCGGGGCGAGCTGCGCCGGCGCCGGGGTGCTGCTGTTCGGTGCTGCGCTGGTGTCGGCGGTGCGGCGTCAGCGCGGCCGCCGGCTGGCGCTGGTCCTCGCGGTCGTGACGCTCGCGATGGTGGTCGGCGCCGTGGTCGCCGGGGTGGCCTCCGGCGAGCAGACCGACTTCGACGCGGCTGCCCACTGGGCCATCCTGCGGACCGCACTGGCGGGACTGGCCGCAGCGAGCCTCCCGGCCCTCTGCCTGGCCGCCCTGCGGGCCCGCGCCCGCCGGACCGGCTGAACCGGCGCTACTTCTTCTTCTCTTCGACGTCGCCGGAGAGCGCCGCGATGAAGGCCTCCTGCGGGACCTCGACCCGACCGATGGTCTTCATGCGCTTCTTGCCCTCCTTCTGCTTCTCGAGGAGCTTGCGCTTGCGGGTGATGTCACCGCCGTAACACTTCGCCAGGACGTCCTTGCGCATCGCGCGGATGCTCTCGCGGGCGATGATGCGGGCGCCGATGGCAGCCTGGATCGGCACCTCGAACTGCTGGCGCGGGATGAGCTTGCGCAGCCGCTCCGTCATGAGCGTGCCGTAGGCGTACGCCTTGTCGCGGTGCACGATCGCACTGAAGGCGTCGACCTGGTCGCCCTGCAGCAGGATGTCGACCTTGACGAGGTCGGCGGCCTGGTCGCCGGTGGGTTCGTAGTCGAGCGACGCGTAGCCCTGGGTCTTGCTCTTCAGCTGGTCGAAGAAGTCGAAGACGATCTCGCCGAGGGGCATCTCGTAGCGGATCTCGACGCGGTCCTCGCCGAGGTACTCCATGCCGAGCAGGGAGCCGCGGCGCTGCTGGCAGAGCTCCATGATCGCGCCGACGTAGTCCTTCGGGGCCAGGATCGCGGCGCGGACCATCGGCTCGCGGACCTCGACGATGCGCCCGGTCGGGAACTCCGAGGGGTTCGTGACCTCGGTCACGGCGTTGTCCTCGGTCGTGACCTCGTAGATCACGCTCGGGGCAGTGGTGATGAGGTCGAGCCCGAACTCGCGGGACAGCCGCTCGGTGATGATCTCGAGGTGCAGCAGCCCGAGGAACCCGCAGCGGAACCCGAAGCCGAGCGCCACCGAGGTCTCCGGCTCGTAGACCAGTGCGGCGTCGGAGAGCTTGAGCTTGTCGAGCGCCTCGCGGAGCACCGGGTAGTCGCTGCCGTCGATCGGGTACAGGCCCGAGAACACCATCGGCTTCGGGTCCGTGTAGCCGGGCAGTGCCTGGGTCGCGGGCTTCTGCGCACTCGTGACGGTGTCGCCGACCTTGGACTGGCGGACGTCCTTCACACCGGTGATCAGGTAGCCGACCTCGCCGACGGACAGCCCCTTCGTGGGCTTCGGCTCCGGGCTCGAGACCCCGATCTCCAGGATCTCGTGCGTCGACTTGGTCGACATCATCTGGACCTTCTCGCGGGGCGAGATGGTGCCGTCGATCATGCGGACGTAGGTGACGACGCCGCGGTAGCTGTCGTAGACCGAGTCGAAGATCATCGCGCGGGGCGCCGCCTCGGCGTCGCCGACGGGGGCCGGAACACGACGGACGACCAGGTCGAGGAGCTCCGGCACGCCGACGCCGGTCTTGCCGGACACCCGGAGGACGTCCTCGGGCTTGCCACCGATGAGCTGTGCGAGCTCGGCGGCGTACTTGTCCGGTTCGGCCGCCGGCAGGTCGATCTTGTTGAGGACCGGGATGATCTCGAGGTCGTTCTCGAGCGCCAGGTACAGGTTCGCGAGCGTCTGCGCCTCGATGCCCTGGGCGGCGTCGACGAGCAGGATCGCGCCCTCGCACGCGGCCAGGGAGCGCGAGACCTCGTACGAGAAGTCGACGTGCCCGGGGGTGTCGATCATGTTCAGCGCGAAGGCCTCACCGTCGAGTTCCCACGGCATGCGCACGGCCTGCGACTTGATCGTGATGCCGCGCTCGCGCTCGATGTCCATGCGGTCGAGGTACTGCGCACGCATCGCGCGGTCCTCGACGATGCCGGTGATCGACAGCATGCGGTCGGCCAGCGTCGACTTGCCGTGGTCGATGTGCGCGATGATGCAGAAGTTGCGGATCGCGTCGGCCGGGGTCGCTGCGGGCTCCAGCGGTGCGGATGCTTGTGGGCTCACGGTTCCTCAGGTGGGTCGGACGGTCGCAACAGTCTCCCACGCTTCACCCGCCCTGGAGGCACGGCGCGCGTCAGCCGCGCACGGTGCGCGGTTGATCCGCTCCCGGTGCGCTCTCGCGTCGGCGTGCTGGACCCCGCACGGTGCGAGGTCGGCGGGTCCGTGCGCCGTTGACCGCCCGGTGACCGGATGCTGCGCGGCACGGGGCGAGCAGCCTCGCACCAGGTGGAGGACCACGCACCGTGCGCCGTCCTGCCGACCGGCACCGGGCCTCCTGGCCGTGTGGACCGCGCGTCAGACGGTCGCGTGTGCCGGAGCCGGCAGCGCGCCCAGGCCCCGCCGGAGGTCGTCCGCGGTGGCTGCGAGGCACACGCGGATCCACCCCTCGCCGGTGCGTCCGAAGGCGCTGCCCGGCGCGACGGCGACCCGCTCACGCTGCAGGAACCCCAGCGCCCACTCGGCGATGTCCCCGTCGGACGCGTGCGACATGTCGATCCACAGGTAGAACGCCCCGCGCGGGTCGAGGTACCGGATGCCGGCGGCGTCGAGCGTCTCCTTCGCGACCTCGAGGTTCGCGCGGTAGTGCTCCCGGGCGTCGCGCACCGCGGAGTGGTCCCCCACGATCGCCGCGAGGGCCGCGTACTGGTCGGGTTCGGCGACGCAGCTGATCATGGCCTCCTGCGTGGTCCGCATCGTCGCGCCGAGCCCCTTCGGGGTGACGAGGTAGCCGACGCGGACGCCGGTCATCGCGTACGTCTTGCTGAGCGAGAACGCCGAGAACACGCGGTCGTCCTCGTCGAGCGCCGCCAGGCTGACGTGCCGGGTGCCGTAGGTGAAGTACTCGTAGACCTCGTCGCTGATGACCCAGAGGTCGTGCCGCTTCGCGAAGGCCAGCAGCGCGCGCAGGGTCTCCTCGCCGAAGACCGAGCCGAGCGGGTTCGACGGCGAGTTGACGACGAGGACCCGGGTGCGTTCGGTGACGCTCGCCTCGAGGGCCTGCAGGTCGGGCTCGAACCCGTGCTGCGGCTCCAGCCGGTACGGCACCGGGGTCGCCCCGATGATGTGGGCGTTCATCGTGAAGGTCGTGTAGCCGGGGTCCGGCACGAGCACCTCGTCGCCCGGGCTCAGCGTCAGCGTCATCGCCTGGAACAGCGCCTGCGTCGCACCGATCGTCATCCAGATCTGCTCGAGGTCGGCCTCGATCCGGTTCTCACGGCGGAGCTTGTCGCGGACGGCCTCGCGGAGGGGCGCGATCCCGCCGTTCGGGGTGTAGCCGGTGCGGTCCTCGGTCCAGGCACGACGGGCCGCCTCGCCGATGTGCGGCGCCACCGGGACGTCCGGCTCGCCGATCACGAGCATCGTGACGTCGGTGCCGCTCGACTGCAGCAGGGCTGCCTGCTCGAAGACCCTCCGGATGCCGGAGGCGGGCACGGTGTCGATGCGCGGTGCGAGGGAGGGCATGTCCGTCACGGTATCCGGTGCGTGTTGCCGTGGGGTTTCGGCGCGGTCGGCCGCGGGCTTCCGCCGATCCGGCGGTGTTTCGTGCTTTGGTGGCAGCCCGCTTGCCTGGTAGTGTTGGTGGCTGGCTTCCGCGTTCCCCGCCCACGGGTGGAACGCGATGCGACCAAGGGCCCCTCTACCCTGCGGTCGCGCCCACCCGTACGAGACGAGCAGGAGCAATTCATGGCGAACATCAAGTCGCAGATCAAGCGCATCAAGACCAACCTCAAGGCCACCGAGCGCAACAAGGCCTACAAGTCGGAGCTCAAGACGCACATCCGTCGTGCCAACGACGCCGTCGCCGCCGGTGACAAGGACAAGGCCGTTGCCGCCCTGGCCCTCGCGTCGAAGAAGCTCGACAAGGCCGTGAGCAAGGGTGTCATCCACAAGAACCAGGCCGCGAACCGCAAGTCGGCCATCGCGAAGAAGGTCTCGTCGCTCTGACGTCCTGACCCTTCTGGTCCGAAGGCCCCGCACCGTTGGTGCGGGGCCTTCGTCGTGCGTGGGGCGTTTGGTTCGCTTCGTGAGCAGAAACGGTCGGGTCGCGAGGGCGCACCCGACCGTTTCTGCTCACGAAGTGCCGGCCGACCGGCGCGGGACAGCCGGGAGGCCCGACTCGCCTCAGCGGGGCTCGCCGCGTCGGGCGATGGTGCGGACCATGACCTCGAGCGCGTAGTGCGCGTCGCGCGAGCCACCCTTCACCGCGGTGTCGGCCTCGGCGATGCTGATGATGGCGTTGGCCAACCCGGACTCGCTCCAGCCGGCCACGTCACGCTGCGCGCGCTGCACCTGCCACGGCGCCATGCCGAGCGCCGAGGCCGCCTGCCCGCTCGGGCCCCGGAAGGCGCTGACCTTCGCCATCGTGCGGATCTTGCTCGCGAACGCGGCGACGATCGGCACGGGTGCCTCGCCGGTGGCCAGGGCGTGCCGCAGCTCGACGATCGCCGGTGCCGACCGGCCCGCGAGGGCGATGTCGGCGACCTTGAACGCGTTCGTCTCGACGCGACCGCCGTAGTACTTGTCGACGACCTTGTCGGTGATCTCCTCGGCCTCGTCCGCCAGGAGCTGTCGGCACGCGGCGGCGAGTTCGGCGAGGTCGTCGGCGAACGCGGTCACCAGGGTGCGGACGGCGGAGGGCGCGATCCGGCGTCGTGCGGCACGGAACTCGGCGTTCACGAAGTCGATGCGGTCGGTCTCGCGCTTGAGTTCGTCGCACAGCACCTCGACCCCGCCGCCGACACCGCTGCGGATCGTGTCGAGGAGCTTCTTGCCGCGCACGCCTCCCCCGTGCCGGAGCACCAGGGTGACGTCGTCTGCGGGGGCCTGCAGGTACGAGATCGTCTCGGTGATGAAGGCGTCGGTGCACTTCTCGACGTTCGTGACCTGCACGAGTCGTGGCTCGCCGAACAGCGACGGGCTGGCGAGGGTGGCGAGGAGCCCGGGGGCGTACTGGTCGGCTTCGAGGTCGTGCACCTCGAGCGCGGGGTCCTCGCCCTGCAGCAGGTCCTTCAGCACACCGCGGGCGCGGTCGGCGAGGAACGCTTCGGGCCCCGTGATGAGCACGACGGGCGCCGGACGGATCCCCGACCAGGGCACCTGGTCGATCTTCGCTGCGGCGCGCGCGGGCTTCTTGGCGGCCATGTCGTCCTTCCGGTGGTGCCGGCCCGGACGGTGCCGGGTCGAGTGGTGCACCGTCGATCCTACGGGCGGCCGCCGACGACGAGCGCTCCGTCCACACCCGCACCTCGTCGCTGCCGGACCGGGCGAGCACCACGGTGCCGAGCTCATCGGTGCGGAGCGGCAGCGTCCCCGCGGCCTCGAGCATGCCGAGGGCCGATGCCGTCGGGTGTCCGTAGGTGTTGTCCGCGCCGACCCCGACGAGCCCGACCCGCGCCGTGAGCCCCCGGTAGAGCTGCGGGTCCTGGTCCGCCGAGCCGTGGTGCGCCACCTTCACGACGTCGATCGGCCCCACCGGCAGCTCCCCGGCGTTCCGGAGCCGACGCTGCGACGACTCCCCCAGGTCGCCGAGAAACACCCCGGTCAGGCACGCCGGACAGGAGTCTCCGTCCGCCGGTCCCGTGGCCAGCACGATGCTCGCGTCGTTGCCGGCGGCACGATCGCCGGCCAGCGGCCACACCACGCGCCAGGCGAGCGGCCCGAGGGTTCCGGAGACGCGATCATCGGCCGTTCGGACGTCGACACCGGCACGTCGGAGGTCGTCGACCACCCTTTCGTCCGACGCACGGCCGACGGGTCCGACCAGGGCGGTCTCGACGGTGCCGGTCACCGCGCCCACCGCACCGACGTGGTCGCGGTCGAAGTGCGTCAGGACGAGCAGGTCGATCCGCGTGACCCCGAGCAGGTCCAGGCACGCCCGGAGCCGTTCCTCGTCGTCGCCGGTGTCCACGAGCGCGACGGCGTCATCGCCGCGGAGCAGCACCGCGTCCCCCTGCCCGACGTCGCACGCGGCGACCGACCAGTCGCCCGGTACCGAGCCCCGGACGACGAGCACCGGAACGGTGACCGCTGCGACACCGACCACGACCACGACCCCCGCGGCGAGCAGCAGCCGGGAGCCGAGCTGCCCCCGGACCAGCACGGCGACCGCGATGCAGCCGCACACGAGCACGGCAGCGGCCACACCGAGCACTCCGGCCGGCCAGGGCGCCGAGGCGTACGGCAGGGCGGCCGCCCCGTGTGCGATGCCCCCGACGGCGGCGGCCGGGACCCACGCGACGGCCGCGAGCCCGTGCGCCCCCACCGGCCACACCGGAGCGAGGCCACACGCGGCGAGCCCGACCACCGTGACGACCGGCGCGAACGGCTCCGCCAGCAGGTTCGCCGGCACCGCGTAGGTCGGGAGCGCCGCCGACAGCGGGATCGTCACCGGCCAGCACGCCACCTGCGCCGCGACGGGGATCGCGAGTGCAGCGGCGACCGGCGGCCACACACGACGAGCCAGGAGCTCGGTGAGCGGCGGGCCGAGCACCACGATCCCGCTCGTTGCGAGCACGGACAGGGCGAACGCGAACGACCGTGCGAACCAGGGGTCGACGACGAGCATGCCGACCGCGGCGAGGGCGATGAGCGGGACGCCCCGCACCGGTCGACCGGCCAGGTGCACGACGAGCACCACGATCGCCATCACCGTCGCCCGGACGATCGAGGGGTCGGGCCGCACGAGCACGACGAACACCAGGAGCACGCCGACGGCCGCCGCGGCCCGGGGGCCTCTCGGCAGACCACAGGCGCGGCCGAGGACCACGACGAGGCCGACCACCACCGCGCAGTTCGCCCCGGACACCGCCGTCAGGTGCGTCAGCGCCGAGGTCTCCATCGCCGCCTCGGTCGTCGGGTCGAGGCCGGAGCGGTCCCCGATCGCGAGTCCGCGCAGCAGTGCCGCTCCGGGCTGCGGCAGGTCGGCAGTGGCCCGCGCGAAGGCCTGTCGGGCGGTGTCGGTGGCGCCGAGCAGTCCGTCGGGCGGCACCGACGACGGCGTGCCACGGAGGAACGCCACGAACGCGGTCGCCGATCCGGGTTCGTCCGGCTGCACGGCGGCGGTCACGGTGACCCGGGCACCGGCTGCCAGCACGGCTCCCGGTGCACCGCCGTGCTGGTCGGGAACGAGCCGGACCGGCACGCGGAGCCCGTCGAGCTCGTCGGCGCGCACGAGCGACGCGGTGACGGAGCGGTCGCCCGGCACGAGGTCGCGGGTCAGCACCGCCTCGACGTCCACGTGCCCCGCCCCCGGACCGGCGACGAGCGAACGCAGCGGTTCCGGGGCCCGCCGGGACTCCCCCACGGTGACCGACACTGCGAGCAGCGTCGCCAGGGCCCCCGCGACGAGCAGCAGCCCGGCGACGGCCACCACGACCCCGGTGCCCCGTCGCCACCGGAGCACGATGCCGCTGACGCCCGTCAGGAGCGCCGCAGCCCCGGCGACCACGGGTGCCACGTCGGGCACGCCGACGAGCAGGGCGGTCGCGATCCAGGCGACCGCCACCGGCACCGCGACCCGGATGTCGATCGCACTCGGCGCGAGCTGCACCGTCGCCCCTCAGACCCGCACACGATCGCGGAGCTCGGCGAACCGCACGTCGCCGATGCCGCTGACGTCGAGCAGGTCCTCGACCGCGGTGAACCGGCCGTGCTCGTCACGCCAGGCGATGATCCGCCCGGCCAGCCCCGGTCCGATGCCGGGCAGGGTCTCGAGCACGGCCTGGTCGGCGGTGTTCAGGTCGACGACGGCCGACCCCTCGCCCCCGGAGCTCCCAGTGCCGCTGCCGCCCCCGGCCCCGGCCCCGGCCCCGGCAGTCGGCCCGGCGGCAGCACCGTCTGCCACCGGTCCGAGCGCCTCCGGTACCTCCTGTTGCCCGACCCGCGGCACGTACAACCGCTCGCCGTCCGTCAGCACCCGGGCCAGGTTCAGCCGGTCGAGGTCGGCGTCGTCGGTGGCCCCACCGGCACGTTCGAGCGCGTCACCGACCCGGCTCGATGCCGGCAACTCGACCACACCGCTCCGCCGCACCGCCCCGAGCACGTGCACCATGACGCGCCCCGCACCCCTGACCGCGCCGACACCCGGAGCAGACGAAGCCCCGACGCCCGCACCAGCACTAGCAGGGGCCGACGGCGACGGACCGCCCGACGCCGCACCGGCCGTCGGCGCCCCACGCACGACGACCCCGCCCGTTCCTCCGGCACCCTCGCCACCACCCGACACCAACGCCCCGACGAGCACCACGACGACGGCGACCACCACCACGACCGCCGCCAGCACCACGGCGGCCCGCGGTGACAGCGCGAGACGGGACCACCAGGGTCCGGGAGACGACGGGGACGACATGCCCCGAACGCTACGGAGCCCGGCCGATCGGCCGGGCTCCGGAGGTCACACCCGTGGACGGGTGCCATGCACGCCCCCACTGTGGAGGGACGATGCTAGCGACGGTCGCTACCCCTTGATGGCGATGTTCACGAGCTTCGGCGCCCGGACGATCACCTTCACGATCTCGCGGTCGCCGATGTACCGCTGCACGTTCGCCGACGACCGTGCGAGCTGCTCGAGCTCGTCCGCCTCGATCGACTTCGACACCTCGAACGAGTCACGCACCTTGCCGTTGACCTGCACGACGGCCGTCAGGGTCTCCTGCACGAGCAGCGTCGGGTCGGCCTTCCGCCAGCCGTACGTGGCGACGGTGGCCTCGTAGCCCAGCCGCTCCCACATCTCCTCGCCGGTGTACGGCGCGAAGACGCTCAGCCCGAGCGCGATGGTCTCGACGGCCTCGCGCACGGCGGGGTCACCGGCACCGGGACCGCTGTCGATCGCCTTGCGGGTGACGTTGACCAGGTCCATCAGTCGCGCGATCACGACGTTGAACTTGAACGACTCCATCATCCCGGGGGCGTCGGCGAGGAACCGGTGCGTGACCTGGCGGAGAGCCCGGTCGCCGTCGGCCCACACGACGTCGCGTGCGGACGTGACGTCGAGCGCCAGGCGGTACGCCCGCGCCAGGAAGCGTGCGGAGGCGGACGGGGAGACGTCCTCCCAGTTGATGTCGTCCTCGGGCGGGCCGGCGAAGCCCATCACCAGGCGGATGGCGTCGACGCCGTTCGCGTCGAGCTCGTCACCGAGCGAGACGCCGCCCTTCGACTTCGACATCTTCGAGCCACCGGACAGCACCATGCCCTGGTTGAGCAGTGCCGAGAACGGCTCGGTGAAGTCGAGGTAGCCGAGGTCGAACAGGACCTTCGTGACGAAGCGGGCGTAGAGCAGGTGCAGGATCGCGTGCTCGATGCCGCCGATGTACTGGTCGACCGGAGCCCAGCGGCGTGCGGCTGCCGGGTCGAACGCCTGCGTGTCGTCGTTCGCCGACAGGAACCGCAGGAAGTACCACGACGAGTCGACGAAGGTGTCCATCGTGTCCGTGTCGCGCAGCGCGGGCGTGCCGTCGACGGGGTTCGGGACGTTCACCCAGTCGGTCGCGCCACCGAGCGGGGACGTGCCCTTCGGCTTGAGGTCGAGCCCCTCGGTGTCGGGCAGCACGATCGGCAGCTGGTCCTCGGGCACCGGGTGCTCGGTACCGTCGGCGCCGTGGATGATCGGGATCGGGGTGCCCCAGAAGCGCTGGCGCGAGATGAGCCAGTCGCGCAGGCGGTAGGTCTTGGCGGCACGGCCGGTGCCGCGCTCCTCGAGCAGCGCGATGGCAGCGGTGATGGCGTGCTGCTTCGACATGCCGTCGAGCGGCCCGGAGTTGATCATCCGGCCCTGACCGGTCAGCGCTTCGCCGGTGGCGACCGGGTCGAGGGTCGGCACGTCGAAGTCGTCGAGCGTCGCGCCCTCGGGGATGACCGGGATCGCCCCGGTGACGGCGGCGTTCGTGTCGACGACCACCTTGACGGGCAGGTCGAACGCCCGCGCGAAGTCGAGGTCGCGCTGGTCGTGCGCGGGCACGGCCATCACGGCGCCGTGGCCGTAGTCGGCGAGCACGTAGTCGGCGGCCCAGATGGGCAGGCGCTCCCCCGTGAGCGGGTGGATCGCGGACCGGCCGAGCGGCACGCCGGTCTTCGGGCGGTCGGCGTTCTGCCGGTCGATCTCGGACGTCTTCTGCGTCGCCGTCAGGTAGGCGTCGAAGTCGTCACGGACGGAGGCCGGCACCGACGGGTCGGCGACCAGCTCAGCCGCCAGGTCGGAGTCCGGCGCGACGACCAGGAACGTCGCCCCGTGGATCGTGTCCGGGCGGGTGGTGAAGACCGTGACGGGCTCGTCGCGGCCCTCGATCACGAAGTCGACGTCGGCACCGACCGAGCGGCCGATCCAGTTGCGCTGCTGCGCGATGACCTTCGCCGGCCACCGCCCCTCGAGCTGGTTCAGGTCGTCGAGCAGCCGGTCTGCGTACTCGGTGATCTTGAAGTACCACTGCGTGAGCTTCTTCTTCACGACGACGGCGCCGGAGCGGTCCGAGGTGCCGTCGGGCAGGACCTGCTCGTTCGCGAGCACGGTCTGGTCCACCGGGTCCCAGTTGACCCAGCTGTCCTTGCGGTACGCCAGGCCCTTCTCGTACATCTTCAGGAACAGCCACTGGTTCCACTTGTAGTACTCGGGGTCCGAGGTGTGGATCTCGGTGGTCCAGTCGAACGACGGCGCGTAGCGCTTGAAGGACGCCTTCTGCTGCTCGATGTTCGCGTAGGTCCAGTCCTTCGGGTCCACCCCGCGCTTGATCGCCGCGTTCTCGGCGGGCAGCCCGAAGGAGTCCCAACCGATCGGGTGCAGCACGTTGAAGCCCTGCTGACGCCAGTAGCGCGCGACGAAGTCCCCGAGCGCCCAGTTCTCGGCGTGCCCCATGTGCAGGTCGCCGGACGGGTACGGGAACATCTCGAGGATGTACTTGCGCGGACGGGTGTCGTCGAGGTCGGTGGTGAAGAGCCCGAGCTCTTCCCAGCGGGGCTGCCACTTCTCCTGGATACGACGGAAGTCGTAGGCGTTCGGGTCCTCGGCGTGCTGCTCGGTGGTCACGGTCGTCAACGATACAAGCCGGGAGGCCCGTCCCGCGTCCGCCTGTCGGCTCACCCGGCGAGCAGGCGTCCGTCCCGCATCCGCAGGGTGCGGTCGACCAGGTCCGGCGCCACCGGGACGTGCGAGACGATGACGACCGTCCGGCCCGCTGCGCGGGCCGTGGTGACGAGGTCGCGCAGCACGGTGTCCCCGAGGTCCGGGTCGACGTCGGCGGTCGGTTCGTCGAGCACCAGCACCGGGAACGCGTGCAGCAGTGCGCGGGCGAGCGCGAGCCGGTGCGCCTGGCCGCCGGACACGAGCACGCCGCGTTCCCCGACCGAGGCGTCGAGTCCGCCCCGCCGGACGACCCAGTCCCCCAGGCCGACCCGGTCGAGCACGGCGAACAGTTCGTCGTCGGTCGCGGTCTCGCGGGCGAAGAGCAGGTTCTGCCGCACCGACTGGTCGAACACGAACGGGTCCTGTTCGATCAGGCCGACCCGGGCCCGCACCGCGTCGGGGTGCATCGCCTTCGCCTCGACGCCGTCGAGCGTGTAGGAGCCCTCGTGCTCCACGAACCGGACGAGCGCGTCGACCAGCGTCGACTTGCCGGCACCGCTCGGCCCCTCGAGCACGACGACCTCACCGGGTGCGAGCGTGAACGAGACCCCGTCGACCGCGGGCTCGGCAGCACCGGGCCAGCGGACGGTCAGGTCCTGTACGGCGAGCGTGACCGGCCCCTCGACCACGAGCGACGCCGGGTCGGCGTCCTCGTCGGGCTCGGGGACGATGCCGACGGGCACCTCGGCGGGCACGACCTGCTCGACCCGTTCGGCCGCAGCACGCACCCGGCGGAGCGTCAGGACGGCGAGCGGGACGGTCCCGACGACCTCGAAGAGCGCCAGCGGCACGAAGACCGCCAGGGCCCAGAGCGGACCGTCGAGCGCACCGGACACCACCGCGGGGGCACCGACGGCGAGGACCCCGATCACCGCACCGCCACCGACCAGGCCGACCAGGGCACCGACGAGCGACTCGACCGTGCCACGGCGCCGGACGGCCCGGGTGACGCGCGCATCGAGCCGAGCGATGTGCGCGAGCCGCTCGTCGAGGGTGCCGTACGCGGCGAAGACGTCGAGCGTCCGGACGGTGTCGAGCACGAGGTCCGCGACGCGACCCCGGTCGGCGGCGGTCTCGCGGTCCGAGCGCTCGGCGATCGACCGGGTGACAATCGTGCCGACCAGGGCCGCGACCGCCAGCGCGAGGACGAGCACCAGCGCCGCCGGCACCGACACGAGCGCCACGGCGACGACCGACAGCACCGCGACGACCCCCGCGGAGACGAGCGGCCCGACCACGCGGATCGGCAGGTCCTGCAGCCGGTCGGTGTCGGTCACCAGGCGCGTCATGAGGTCACCGCGTCCGGTCCGCCCGAGCCCCGCGGGCGCGATCGACGCCAGCCGCCGGTACATCTCCGTCCGCACCACGGCCAGTTGCCGGAAGGACGCGTCGTGCCCGGCGAGCCGGTCGACGTACCGCAGCACGGCACGCCCCAGCGCGAAGGCACGCACGCCGACCATCACGAGCGTCAGGTACAGGATCGGCGGGTGCTCGGCGGCACGGGTGATCAGGTAGCCGCTCGCGGCGAGGAGCGCGACGGCGCAGACCGCGCTGAGCGACCCGGCGGCGACCGCCTTCGCCCAACCCGACCCGTGCGGCATCGCGAGCCGTAGGACGGAGCCGCCACGGGCCTCCCGGCTCATGCGCGCACCCCCCTGCGGACCGTCACGGACCCGCCGGCGCCGACGTCCACGCGGACGTCGGCCGCGGCGACGACCGCAGGTCGGTGGCTGGCGACCACGACGACGGCGCCGTCGGCCGCCAGGCCTCGGGCTGCCGCGATGACGCGTTCCTCGGACTCGGCGTCCAGCGCGGACGTCGGCTCGTCGAGCAGCACGAGGGGCGTGGCGGCGCGGCGCGCGCGGTACAGCGCGCGTGCGACGGCGACACGCTGGGCCTGGCCGCCGGACAGTCCGCTGCCACCGGCGCCGACCGGGAGGCCCGGGTCGAGTCCCAGCCCCGCGTCGCCCAGGGCGGTGCGCACGTCGGCGTCGTCGGGGGTCGCGCTGAGCGCGACGTTCTCGGCGATCGTCCCGCGGACGAGACGCGGCCGCTGGTCGGCCCAGGTGGTGCGCTCGGCGACGGACGCGCCGGCCGGGCCGGGCACGGTGACGGCACCGTCGTGCGGCAGGACACCGCGGAGTGCGGCGATGATGCTCGACTTGCCGGAACCGCTCGGGCCGGCCAGCACGACGACGGTGCCGGGCTCGGCGTGCAGGTCGAACGGTCCGATCACGACGTCGGGTCGGCGGACGGTGAGCCCGCGGACGTCCAGGGCGGATGCAGGTGCTGCGGGGTCCGTGTCGGTCCCGCAGCCGCCGCTGCTGCCCGTCGCGGACGGTGATGCGGTCTCGTCGTCGGCCAGCACGTCGAGCACCGCGGCCGAGGCCTCGACGCCGTCCTGGGCGGCGTGGAAGTCGGCGCCGACCTGGCGGATGGGAGCGAAGGCCTCCGGTGCCAGCACGAGCACGAACATCGCGGCCCCGAGGCCGAGCGAGCCGTCCACCAGGCGGATGCCGATCGAGACGGCGACCAGTGCGACGGACAGGCTCGCGGCGAGCTCGAGCGCGAAGCCGCTCACGAACGACAGCCGGAGCACGCCGATCGTGCCCCGGCGGTACTCGTCGGTGACCGCCCCGATGCGACCGACCTGGCGGCGGGCACGGCCGAACACCTTGAGCGTGGCGAGCCCCTCGACGGCCTCGGTGAAGGCGCCACCCAGCTTCGCGAGGGCGTCCGACTGCTTCCGCTGCAGCGACTGCGTCGCCAGGCCGATCAGGATCATGAAGACCGGGATCACCGGCAGGGCGAACAGGATGATCAGCCCGCTGGTCAGGTCGCCCAGGCCGATCGCGACCAGGAGCATCGGCGTCGCGATCGCGGTGAGCGCGAGCTGCGGCAGGTACCGGCCGAAGTAGGCGTCGAGTGCGTCGAGCCCGGGGCCGAGCGTGGTGGCGAAGCCGGCGCTCGACCGGCCGGCGAGCCACGACGGACCGCGCTCGGCGGCGCGGGCGAGCACCGTCGTGCGCATCTCGCTCTTCACCTTCGCCGCTGCGCGTGCCGCCAGGTCGTCGGTCGCCCACGCGGCCACCGCACGCAGGGCCAACGCCCCGCCGAGCAACGCGAGCGCCTGCCCGAACGCCGCCGGCACCCTGCCGTCGCCGACGGCGTCGACCCCGAGGGTGACGGCCGCGGCGATCCCCCACGCGATCGCGATGGTCGCGAGCGTGCGGAGGACACCGGTGCCGGCGGCAGCGACGATGAAGCCGCGCGCCGTCCGGGACAACCGCAGGAGTCGGGGGTCGAGGGGCTTCATCGTCGTCCGCCTAATGCGCGGCCGCGGTGACCTGGGCGCGGGAGACGCGCTTGCGGAACACCCAGTAGGTCCAGGCCTGGTACGCGAAGACCAGGGGCACGAAGATCAGCGCGACCCAGCTCATCACGGTCAGCGTGTACGACCCGGACGAGGCGTTGTACACGTTCAGGCTGTTCGCGACGTCGTTCGAGGCCGGCATCACGTCGGGGAAGATCGCCGTGAACATCGCGAGCACGATCGCGGCGATGGTGACCGCCATCAGGGTGAAGGCACGCCCCTCCTTGCCCCAGGCGTTGCAGAGCACCGCGAGCACCAGGGTGAGGGCGGCGACCACGGAGAGCACCAGCGAGGCCGGGGTGGCCCGGACGAAGGCCATCGACACCAGGAACGCGGCGCCGACGACGATCGTGACGATGCCGGCCCGGGTCGCCAGACGCTTGGCGCGGACGCGGATGTCGCCCTCGGTCTTCAGTGCGACGAAGACGACCCCGTGGGTGAAGAACACCAGCAGCGTGGCGGCACCGGTCAGCAGCGCGAACGGGTTGAGCAGGTCGAAGATCGTGCCGGTGTAGTTGTGCCCGGCGTCCATCGGGATGCCACGGACGACGTTGCCGAACGCGACGCCCCACAGGAACGACGGCACGGCACTGCCGACGATGATCATCAGGTCGAAGCGGCGCTTCCACTCGAGGTGCTTGTTCTGGTGCCGGTACTCGAACGACACCCCTCGCAGGATGAGTGCAGCGAGGATGAGCAGCAGCGCCAGGTAGAACCCGGAGAACATCGTGGCGTACCACTCCGGGAACGCCGCGAACAGGCACGCCCCGGCGACGATGACCCAGGTCTCGTTGAGGTCCCAGACCGGGCCGATGGTGTTGATCAGGACCCGACGGTCGGTGTCGTCCTTGCCGAGGAACGGCAGGGACATGCCGACACCGAAGTCGAATCCGTCGAGGACGAAGTAGCCGACGAAGAAGACGCCGACGATCGCGAACCAGAGAACGGGGAGATCCATCAGGCAGCGTCCATTTCTAGTAGACCGTCACTTCGTGCTTGACCTCGCCGGTCTCCTCGTCGACCTCGTCCGGGTCGGCGGGCCCCTCTTGCGCGACCTTCTTGATGAGCTTGAACTCGACGACGGCCAGCGAGCCGTAGATCAGGGTGAAGACCAGCAGCGAGATGAGGACCTCGAGCCCGGTCACGTTCGGCGACACACCGTCCTTCGTCTGGAGCAGTCCGAACACGAGCCACGGCTGACGGCCCATCTCGGTGAAGACCCAGCCGACGATCATCGCGGCCATCGGCAGCGGCACCGTCCAGGTGGCGATGCGCCACACCCAGCGCTGCGTCGGGAACCGGCCCTTGCGGGTCAGCCACAGCCCGACCAGCGAGACCATGACCGCGCCGACACCGAGGGCGATCATCCAGCGGAACGACCAGTAGGTGACCCAGATGATCGGCTTGTAGTCGCCGGGGCCGTACACCTGCGTGTACTGCGCCTGCAGGTCGTTGATGCCCTCGACCGTGCCGTTGAACGTGTGCGTCGACAGGAACGACAGCAGGTACGGCACCCGGATCGAGAACAGCTCGTGCACACCGTCGGGGGTGCCGAGCGTGAAGATCGAGAACGAGGCGTCCTTGCCGGTCGCGGTGTTGTACAGCGCCTCGGCCGCCGCCATCTTCATCGGCTGCGTGTCGACCATCGTCAGGCCGAGCTGGTCGCCGGTCAGGACGGTCAGCGCGCCGGCCGCGAGCATGGTCCACATGCCGAACTTCAGTGCCGGCAGCATCGTCTCGAGGTTCTGGTTGCGGGCCAGGTGGTAGGCCGCGACCGAGATGATGACCGCCGCGGCGACCATGAAGCAGGCGAAGAGCGTGTGCGGGAACGCGGCCAGGGCGACCTTGTTGCCGAGCACCGCCCAGATGTCGGTGAGCTCCGCACGACCCTTGGCCTCGTTCATCGCGAAGCCGACCGGGTGCTGCATGAACGCGTTCGCGGCGATGATGAAGTACGCCGACATGATCGTGCCCGCGCTCACACACCAGATGCTCGCCAGGTGCAGGCCCTTCGGCAGCCGGTCCCAGCCGAAGATCCAGATCCCGATGAAGGCCGCTTCGAAGAAGAACGCCAGGATCCCCTCGAGCGCGAGCGGTGCGCCGAAGACGTCGCCGACGAAGCGCGAGTAGTTCGACCAGTTCATGCCGAACTGGAACTCCTGCACGATGCCCGTCACGACACCCATCGCGAAGTTGATCAGGAAGATCCGCCCGAAGAACCGCGTCAGCTGCAGGTAGTGCGCGCGGCCGGTCCGGTACCAGGCGGTCTGGAACACGGCCACCACGGCTGCCATGCCGATCGTCAGCGGGACGAAGAGGAAGTGGTAGATGGTCGTCAGACCGAACTGCCACCGCGACAGGAGGAGCGGATCGAGGAGGTCGTTCATGCGGCGATTCCGAGACGGGTGGCCGCGCGCTGTTCGTGCACGTCAGTTGCTTCCTGTGGAACGGATACATCAGGTGTCACAGCCCTTGGGACACCCCAACGCTATCGCGCTGCATCGCACTTCGACAAGTTGTAGAACGAGTCCGTGCACAAACGTGCACAGCCCCTGCACGGCACAACCGTGCGGCACGGATGTTCGCGCTGCCTGCTCCACGAACGACGACAGGCGCCGGGTGGACACCCGACGCCTGTCGCTTTGTTCGCAGGGCTGTGGTTACAGCAGACCCTCGGCCTTGAGCCAGTCCTCGGCGATGGTGGACGCCTTCTCCTTGTCGGCCGTGCTCTTGGTGTTGAGCTCGATCAGGGCGTCGGTCGTGAGCTTCTCGTTGACCGAGTCGATCGCGTCCGCAGCCTTCTCGTTGACCTTCTTCGAGACGACCGGCACAACGTTCTGCGGCAGGATCAGGTTCTCCGGGTCCTGCAGCGTGACGAAGCCGTTCGCCTTGATGCTCGGGTCAGCGGTGTAGATGTCGGCCAGCTGGACGGTGTCGTCCTTGAGCGCCTTGACGGTCAGGGCACCGCCGCCGTCCTCGATCGCCTTGAAGTCGACGTCGACGCCGTAGACCGACTTGAGCCCCTTCGGGCCGTACGGCCGCGTCTGGTTCTCGGAGTTGGCCCCCACGGTGAGCTTCTCGTCGACGTTCTTCAGGTCGGCCAGGCTCGTGACGTCGTTGTCCTCGGAGAACTTCTTCGTGACGGTGTAGCTGTCCTGGTCGGTCGCGTCGGCCTCGTCGAGGACCCGGAGGCCCTTCGGCAGGGCCTTGTCGAGCCCGTCGTCGATCTGGTCGGCGGTCTTGGCGTCCGAGTCCTTGTCGAAGTACTGCAGCAGGTTGCCGCTGTACTCGGGCATGACGTCGATGGCGCCCTTCTCGAGCTGCGGGATGTAGACCTCACGCTGCCCGATGTTGAAGTTGCGCTTCACGTCGAAGCCGTCCTTCTCGAGGACCTGGGCGTACAGCTCGGCGATGATCTCGTTCGAGTAGTACTGCTGCGAGCCGACGACGATGGTCTTCGAGTCGGACGAGTCGCTGGAACCGCTGTCGAGCGGGTCGCTCGACGCGCAGCCGGCGAGGGCGGCGACGACGCCGACCGCCATCGCGGCGGCGACACCGGCGCGGATCTTGGGTGCTGTGATCACGAGGGATTTCCTTCCGGGAGTGGATTGCGGGCTCGCTCACGCGACCCCTGACGCTGTCGGGCCGACGGGTCCGCGGTGCCCTTCGGCACCGCCGCCCGCTGCAGCACGGCGAACACGATCTCGAACGCGATCGCGAGGGCGATCACGAGGATGGAGGCGCCGAGCATCTCGGCGTAGTCCTGGGTCTTCAGGCCGAGGAAGAAGTAGCCGCCGAGGCCACCGGCCCCGACGTACGCGGCGAGCGTGGCCGTCGCGACGACCTGCAGCACCGCGGCGCGGACGCCACCGATCAGCAGCGGGAGCCCGAGCGGGATCTCGACCTTCCACAGGATCTGCCAGCCGGTCATGCCCTGGGCCTTCGCGGCGTCGACGACCCCCGGGTCGACGGACTCGATGCCGGAGTACGCACCGGCGAGCACCGACGGGATCGCCAGGATGACGAGGGCGAGCAAGGGAGCCTGCAGCCCGATGCCGAGCAGCAGCCCGAACAGCGAGAGCACGCCGAGCGTCGGGAGCGCCCGCACTCCGCCGGACACCGCGATCGAGAAGCCACGAGCACGGCGGGTGTGGCCGATCGCGTACCCGACCGGCACGGCGATGACCGCGGCGATGAGCACCGCGAGCAGGGTGATCCAGACGTGCTCCCAGACGCGCGTGGGGATGCCGTTGTACCCGCCGTAGTTCGTGGGGTCGAACACCCACGCGAAGGCCTGACCGATGATCACGAGGAGACCTCCGCTGCTTGCAGGACTCGGCGAGCCTGTCTGCGTGACACCGAGTTCGTCCCGGTCCACGGCATCACCAGGCGCCCGAGCAGCACGAGGAGGCCGTCGAGGGCGAAGGCGAGCACGAGCACCATCACGATACCGGAGAGGATCTCCTCGTAGATCCCGCGCCCCAGGCCGTCGGTGAACAGCAGGCCGAGACTCGGGATGCCGAGGACCGCCCCGACGGTGGTCAGCGAGATCGTGGAGACCGAGACCACCCGGAGCCCGGCCAGCAGGACCGGACCGGCGAGCGGGAGCTCAACACGGAAGAACCGCTGCGCCGGCGAGTAGCCCATGGCGGTCGAGGCGGACTTGGTCTCGGAGTCGACCGAGGTCAGCCCGTCGACCGTGGAACGGACCATCAGGGCGAGGCCGTACAGCGTCAGACCGATGACGACGTTGATCGGGCTCTGCAGGCCGGTGCCGATGATGCTCGGCAGCGCCACGAACAGGGCGAGCGACGGGATGGCGTAGAGCAGACCGGCGAGGGTCACGATGCTGCTGCCCACACCCGACGCGAAGCGCGACCCACCGGGTCGCTGCAGCCGGACCACCAGCCACCCGATCGGGATCGACAGCAGGAAGGCGACGATGATCGGCGGGATCGCGATCGCGAGGTGGGAGACCGTGTTGTCCCAGATCGTGTCGAGGTTCGCCAGCACCCACTTCACCGGGTGCCCCCACCCTGCGCCGGGGCACCCGGTGCGTCGTGGGACGCTCCGGCCTCTGCTGCTCGGGAGTCGGACTGCGGAACGGCCTCGGCGGCGTCGACGACCCCGACCGGGCCCGTCAGCACGCCGGCTGCGCGGCCTTCACCGTCGACGACGATCGGACCGGTCGGGGTCTGCTCGACGCGGAGCGCGCGGCGCCCGCGGCCGGCACCGATGAACGTGGCGACGAAGTCGTCGGCGGGTGCGGCGAGGATCTCGGCCGGCGTCCCCTGCTGGGCGATCTCGCCGCCCTTCTTGAGGATGACGACCTGGTCGCCGAGCTTGAACGCCTCGTCGATGTCGTGCGTCACGAACACGACGGTCTTGCCGAGTTCGCGCTGCAGGCGGATGAGCTCGTCCTGCAGGTCGTTCCGCACCAGCGGGTCGACGGCACCGAACGGCTCGTCCATCAGCAGGATGTTCGGGTCGACGGCCAGCCCGCGGGCCACACCGACGCGCTGCTGCTGGCCGCCGGAGAGCTGCGACGGGTAGCGGTCGGCGAAGGCACGGTCGAGTCCGACGGTGTCCATGAGCTCGAGGGCGCGCTTGCGAGCGTCGGCCTTGGAGACGCCGGTCAGCAGCGGGACGGTCGCGATGTTGTCGACGACCTTTCGGTGCGGCAGCAGTCCGGAGTTCTGCATGACGTACCCGATGTGGCGACGGAGCTCGACGGGGTTGATCCCGGCGACGTCCGAGCCGTCGATCTCGACGGTCCCGGAGGTTGGGTCGACCATGCGGTTGATCATGCGGAGCAGCGTGGTCTTGCCACAGCCGCTGGATCCGACGAAGACGGTGGTGGTCCGGGACGGGATGACCAGATCGAAGTGCTCGACCGCAGTCGTGCCGTCCGGGTAGGTCTTGCGCACCGAGCGGAACTCGATCATGGGGTGCCCTTCTGTTCGGAGGTAGCCCGACTCCGGATGAGAGTACCCGGGGGTGCCGACATCGGTTCGGTCGCGACGCCGCGTGACGGGTTCCGGACCACGGTTCGTTCCGCGGACACCACCGGTACTGCGCGATCCGACGGGGGACGACGACGCCCGCGCCTCGGTGTTCGGAGGCGCGGGCGGGTCGGTTCGGTCTCCGGCGTGTCGCGCCGGTCCGACGGGATCGTCAGGACGCGGCGATCACCGATTCCAGGTGCGCGCGGTTCATCCGGCGGTACTCCTCGATCAGCTCCGTGTCGGGGTGCTCGCGGTCGCGGTGCGCCCGCGCCAGCACCGCGTGGCCGGACTCGGCGAGGACGACCCACGCGCGGGTGATGCGCTCGTCGTCCGGCAGGCCGAAACGGTCGCGCATGATCTGGCCGACGGTCGCGCCGAGCGCACCCATGCGGTCCTCCGCGTCGCCCGTTCCGGTGTCCGCCGGGTCGCCGAAGCGGATGGCCCGGAAGCCGGGCTCGGTGCGGTACATCTCTGCGGTCATGTCGATGAGCGCGTCGTTGGCGTCCTGCCAGGTCTCGGCGCCGCTGGCGTCGAGCGCCTCGACGAAGCGGGAGGCGAGCCGCTGGGTGCAGCGGATCGCGAGTGCCTCGACCACGGCGATGCGGTCCGGGAAGTACCGGTAGACGGTGCCGATCGACGCCCCCGCGCGCTCGGCGACCATGGCGGTCGTGAGCCGTTCGAACCCGATCTCGTCGATCACCGCGGCTGCGGCGTCGAGGAGGCCGGCGAGGCGCGCCGAACTGCGGGCTTGGACCGGCTCGTTCCTGAGCAGTGATGATCCCCCCGGCAGAGCGTTCGTTACCTCGGTGACGAGCACGTGTTCTCCTCTTGCGCTCCAGCGCGGTTGGTTGGTGTGACGGGGACAACTTTCGCAGAACACACCTGGAACGTGGCTGCGACTCACCACTTGCGACGCACCAGTTCTGTACAGCGCGCGGGTTTCGTCAGCCGCCCGTGGGAGGATGACGCCATGCCCGACCCGACGCCCCACGAGCCGTCGTTGGCCGAGCCGCTCCTGCACCGCGCGGCCCGCATCGAGGACGCCGTCCAGGAGTTCCGCGAGCACCGTGCGCGCCGTCGCGGACTCGTCCCGACGGTGGTCCCGTACACCGGCTACGGCGCGCCCGGTTGGGTGCGCATCCTCTGCCGTGTGCTGCTGACGCGCCGCGGTCTCGCCTCCGACGTCTCCTACGCGGGCGTCCGCGGCTGGAAGAGCTTCACGAGCGTCGCCGTCGACCACGCCGAGGTCACCGTCACCGCCGGCGGGGTCTCCCACGTGGTCCAGACCGACCGTGGCGGCGTCGTCGACACCATCGTCCCGATCGACCTCGAGCCCGGCTGGCGCACCGTACGGCTGTCGGCGGGCGGCGGGCGCGACGTCGAGGCCGACGTGTTCGTCGTGCACCCGGACACCCGCTTCGGGCTGCTGTCCGACATCGACGACACCGTCATGGTGACCTCGCTCCCCCGCCCCATGCTCGCCGCCTGGAACTCGTTCGTGCTGACCGAGCACGCCCGCCGCCCCGTGCCCGGCATGTCCGTGCTGTACGAGCGGATCCTCGCGCAGCACCCCGGTTCCCCGACGGTCTACCTGTCGACCGGAGCGTGGAACGTCGCCCCGACGCTGCAGCGCTTCCTGTCGCGCAACATGTACCCGTCCGGCACGCTCCTGCTCACCGACTGGGGTCCCACCCACGACCGGTTCTTCCGCAGCGGGCAGCTGCACAAGCAGGAGAACCTGCGACGGCTCGCGAAGGACTTCCCGGACATCCGCTGGCTCCTGGTCGGCGACGACGGACAGCACGACGAGAGCCTCTACGGCGACTTCTCGCGGGAGCACCCGGACAACGTCGCCGGCGTCGCCATCCGGCAGCTGTCCACGAGCGAAGCGGTCCTGGCCGGTGGCCGGTCGCGGGCGCAGGAACGCTCCCGTGACTCGTCGGCACCCTGGGTGTACGCACCGGACGGCGCCGGCCTGTGGAGCGAACTCGCGCGGATCGGCATCATCGAGTCCGACGCCTCCGACCCGGCCTGAGCGACCCTTCATCACGATCGCCGCCCGGCAACCCCGTGGTCGACCGCGGCGCTCGGGCACCGGGTGTTCGATCGGTCCATGAGCACCGAGCCGGCCGCACCGCCCGAAGCCGCACCACACACAGCCGCACCGCACCCAGCTGCACCGACCACACCGCCGAACCGCATCGAGGACCACGCCCTGATCGGCGACACCGGCACCGCTGCCCTGGTCGGCCGCGACGGGACCATCGACTGGGCGTGCCTGCCACGCTTCGACAGCTCGTCCACCTTCGCCTCGCTGCTCGGCACCGAGGACCACGGCCACTGGACCCTGCGACCCGTCGACGACGACGCCACCGCCGAGTGGCGGTACCACGGCGACACCCTGGTGCTCTCGACCGTCTGGACCACCCGTGACGGTGTGGTCGAGGTCACCGAGTTCATGCCCGTCGGCGCGCACCGCCCCTCGATCGTCCGCCGGGTGCGCGGGCTCCGCGGCACCGTCGAGCTCCGGCAGACGCTCCGGATCCGGTTCGACTACGCACGGGCCCTGCCGTGGATCCGGCAGATCGGGGACGAGGACGAACCGGCGCTGCTCGCGACGGCGGGCCCTGGCTCGGTGATCGTCCGGGGGCCGCGGTTCCGCGCCGACGACCACCGGCACACCGCCGTCACGACGATCCACGACGGCGACGTGCTCGACACGGTGCTCACCTGGTACCCGTCGCACCGCGAGCCGCCGGAGCCGCTCGACGTCGACGCGGCTCTCGCCCACACCATCTCGTGGTGGACGGCTTGGACCGCCCCGGCGCAGACCACCGGCCGGTACGCCGACGCTGCTCGACGGTCGCTGGTGTTCCTCCGCGCGATGACCCACGGCGAGACCGGTGGCGTCGTCGCCGCCGCGACCACGGGCCTGCCGGAGGATCCCGGTGGCGAACGCAACTGGGACTACCGCTACGTGTGGCTGCGCGACGCGTCCCTCGCGCTCGCGTCGCTCATCGCCCACGGCTACCGCGACGAGGCCACGCACTGGCGCGGCTGGCTGCTGCGCGCGATCGCCGGTGACCCCGCCGACGTGCAGATCATGTACGGCATCGCCGGCGAACGCGAGCTGCCCGAACGGGAGCTGCCCGAGCTGCCCGGGTACCTCGGGTCGACACCCGTGCGCGTCGGCAACGGCGCCTCGACGCAGTACCAGGGCGACGTCTTCGGCGAGGTGCTCGCGGCACTGCACGACGCCCGCGAGCTCGGGGTCGAGGAGAACGCCGACTCCTGGGCGCTGCAGCGGGCACTGCTCGGCTACGTCGAGGAGCACTGGCAGGAGCCGGACAACGGCATCTGGGAGATGCGGGGGCCGCGGCGGAGCTTCACGCACTCGCGGGTGATGATCTGGGCCGCGTTCGACCGCGGGGTCGCCGCGGTCGAGGAGTTCGGCCTCGAGGGCCCCGTCGACCGGTGGCGCACCCTGCGCGACACGGTCCGCGCCGAGATCGAGGAGCACGGCTGGAACGCGGAGCGCGGTTCGTTCCGCCAGCACTACGACACCGACGAGGTCGACGCGAGCCTGCTCGTCCTGCCGCAGGTCGGGTTCTGCCGCGCCGACGACCCCCGGATGACGGGCACCGTGCGCGCCATCGAGGAGGACCTGCGGGTCGGCGACGACGGCCTCGTGCTCCGCTACCGCACGACGGCCGGCTTCGACGGACTGTCCGGCGCCGAGCACCCGTTCCTGGCGTGTTCGTTCTGGCTGGTGGAGCAGTACGCCGCCTCGGGTCGGGTCGAGGACGCCGAGCGACTGATGGACGTGCTCGTCGGGTACGCGAACGACGTCGGCATGCTCTCCGAGGAGATCGACGTCGCCACCGGACACCACATCGGCAACACCCCGCAGGTGCTGTCGCACCTGACGCTCGTGTCGGCAGCGGACGCCATCGAGCGCGCCCGTGGCGCGACCGTCGGGCACCGCACGCGGTTGCCCGTCCACGACGGCGGCACCCGGTCGTGGACCGGCGAGGGTGAGCGCGCCGGCTCCCCCGCCTGATGCGTCTTGCGATGCCCTGATGGCGACTCCACGACGGACGGGAGGCCCGGTGCCAGCTGGCACCGGGCCTCCCGTCCGTCAGGGCGTCCGTTCAGGACGTCGGCAGCGCGTCCGTCAGGACGACGACTCCCAGTCCGCCGGGCCGCGCGAACCGGCGCGGTACTCCTCGAGCGGGACCTCGTCGGCCTTCCACGCGGCGACGACCGGCTCCACGATCTCCCAGCAGCGCTCGGCCACGTCGCCGCGGATGGAGAGCAGCGGGTCGTCGTGGAAGATGCCGTTCAGGACCTCGCCGTACGGGGTGAGCTCGCCGTCGCTGAACGACGACGACAGGGTGACCTGGCCCATCTCGAACGGGTTGCCACCGCCGTTTGCCGACACGGTCAGCTCGATCTCGTCCGGGTTCAGGACGATGCGGAGCGTGTCCGCCTTCGGGCGACCGCTCAGACCGGAGGGCAGACGCGTGACCGGCTTGAAGGTGATCAGCACCTCTTTCCGGCTGTTGCCGAGTGCCTTGCCGGACCGCAGCGTGAACGGAACGCCCTTCCAGCGGGCCGTGTCGACCTCGACCGAGATCTCGGCGAGCGTCTCAGTGCTCCGCGACTTGTCGACGCCGTCCTCGTCCTGGTACGACGGCAGCTCCTTGCCGTCGATCGTGCCGGCCGTGTAGACGGCGCGACGCGACGCGATCTTCGGGTCGCCGCCCTTGAGCTGGGTCGAACGGAGCACCCGGGCCAGGGACGAGCGGAACTCGACCGCGTCGATGTCCGCCGGGGCGTCCATCGTCACGATGCCGAGGATCTGCAGCAGGTGCGACTGGATCATGTCCACCATCGCGCCGGCCTCGTCGTAGTACTGAGCGCGGTTCTCGAGCCCGAGGGTCTCGTCGTAGAAGACGTCGACCTTCTCGATGTTGTCGGCGTTCCAGATCGGCTCGAACAGGCGGTTCGCGAAGCGCAGACCGATGATGTTCAGGACCGTGGTGCGTCCGAGGAAGTGGTCGGTGCGGTGCACGCGCTCTTCCGGGACCAGCTTCAGCACCGTCTCGTTGAGGGCCTGGGCGCTGGCGACGTCGGTGCCGAAGGGCTTCTCGAAGGCCAGGGTCGTGCCCTCGGGGAGCTCGACGTGCTCGAGCGCCTCGCAGATGTCGGAGGCGATCTGCGGCGGGAGGGCGAAGTACAGGATCGGCTCGGAGTCGGCCGCGGCCAGGAGCGCCTCGAGGTGCTTCGGGTCGGTGGGGTCGCCCTGGATGAACTGCGTCGACTCGATGGTCGCGTCGACCTCCGGCCCCTTGACGTCCTGCGACGCGAAGGACTGCGTGACGATGTCCTTCCACTTCTCGGGACTGCGCTCGCTGCGGCCCGTGCCGATCAGCTGCACGGGGACGGCACGGCCGCTCTGCAGGAACGTGCCGAGGCCCGGCAGGAGCAGGCGGGAGGCGAGGTCGCCCGTCGCGCCGAAGATGATGAGGGTGCGCTTGTCGGTCACCTGAGGTGACTCCTTTCGCTGTGGTGGGAGGTCCGCTCCAGTCAAGTCGCGGGCGGGCCCGTTTGTTCCGGATCGGGACCGGAGATCGTCTCCTAGACGCACTTCGGGCGGCACCGTTCTGGTGCCGCCCGAAGTGTCAGGTGCGCTGCAGCGCCGGGTCAGTGCCCGAAGTTGCCGCGGTAGTACTCGTAGACCCAGCCGACCAGGGTGATCGCCACGAGGACGAGTCCGATCGGGACGATCCACAGGCCGGCGGCCACGCCGAGGAAGCACACGGCGACCGCGGCGGCCAGCAGGATCGGCCACCACGACCAGGGGCTGAAGTGCCCGAGCTCGGCGTCACCGTCCTCGATGTTGGCGTCCGGGCGGTCCTCGGGCAGGACGCCGCCCTGGGAGGCCATCACCTTGCCGAGGTAGAAGGCGATGAACGCCGACATCAGGCCGGTCAGGCCGATCGCGACGGTGCCCACCCACTCGGGTTCGCCGTAGTAGATCAGCGCCCAGATCGTGTAGGCGGCGTCCGCCAGGATGAAGAACCCGAAGAGGATCCAGAACAGGTTGGTGTTCGCGCGCATGGCGTTACTTCACCTCGCCCTTCGCGGCGTCGTAGGTCGGGGCATCGGGGGCGTCCTTCGCGGGACCCACACCGATCGGCACACCGGCCTCGGGGTGGTTCAGGTCGAAGGCCGGGGACTCCGAACGGATACGCGGGATCGACGTGAAGTTGTGGCGCGGCGGGGGGCAGGAGGTCGCCCACTCGAGCGAGCGGCCGTAGCCCCACGGGTCGTTCACAGCGACCTTCGGTGCGTTCCGGGCGGTCACGTAGACGTTGAAGATGAACGGCAGGAACGAGATCGCCAGGATCATCGAGCCGATCGTCGACAGCTGGTTCATCCAGGTGAAGCCGTCGTTCGGCAGGTAGGTCGCGTAGCGACGCGGCATGCCGATGACGCCCAGCCAGTGCTGGATGAGGAACGTGGTGTGGAACCCGATGAACAGGAGCCAGAAGTGGATCTTGCCGAGACGCTCGTTCAGCATCTTGCCGGTCCACTTCGGCCACCAGAAGTAGAAGCCGGAGAACATCGCGAACACGACGGTTCCGAAGACCACGTAGTGGAAGTGCGCGACGACGAAGTACGAGTCGGACACGTGGAAGTCGAGCGGCGGCGACGCCAGGATGACACCGGTCAGACCACCGAAGGTGAAGGTGATCAGGAAGCCGAGGGCCCAGAGCAGCGGCGTCTCGAACGTGACCGAACCGCGCCACATCGTGCCGACCCAGTTGAAGATCTTCACGCCGGTCGGGACCGCGATGAGCATCGTCATGAGCGAGAACCACGGGAGCAGGACTCCGCCGGTGACGTACATGTGGTGCGCCCACACCGTGACCGAGAGGGCCGCGATGGAGATGGTCGCGTAGACCAGGGTCTTGTACCCGAAGATCGGCTTGCGGCTGAACACCGGGAAGACCTCGGAGACGATGCCGAAGAACGGCAGCGCGATGATGTAGACCTCGGGGTGCCCGAAGAACCAGAACAGGTGCTGCCAGAGCAGGGCCCCGCCGTTGGCCGGGTTGAAGATCTGCGCGTCGAACACGCGGTCGAGCCCGAGGCCGAAGAGCGCCGTCGCGAGGACCGGGAAGGCCATCAGGACGAGGAGCGCCGTCACGAGGGTGTTCCACGTGAAGATCGACATGCGGAACATGGTCAGACCCGGGGCACGCATCGTGATGATCGTGGTGATGAAGTTCACCGCGCCGAGGATCGTCGAGAAGCCGGTCATGCCGAGCCCGAAGACCCAGAGTGTGCCGCCGAGCCCTGGTGTGAACGTCGTGTCACTCAGTGGCGCGTAGGCGAACCACCCGAACGAGGCAGCGCCCTGCGGGGTGAGGAAGCCGCCGACCGCGATGAGCGAGCCGAACAGGTAGAGCCAGAAGGCGAAGCCGTTGAGTCGCGGGAAGGCGACGTCTGGCGCACCGATCTGGAGCGGCATGATCGCGTTCGCGAAGCCCGAGAACAGCGGCGTCGCGAACATCAGCAGCATGATCGTGCCGTGCATCGTGAACAGCTGGTTGTACTGCTCCTTCGTCGCGACCACGTGCAGGCCGGGTTCGAAGAGCTGGGCACGGATCACGAGGGCCATCACACCTGCGAGCAGGAAGAAGATGAACGACGCGATCAGGTACATGTACCCGATGGTCTTGTGGTCGGTGGAGGTGATCCACCGGACGACGATGTTGCCCTTCCGACCCACCTTCGACGCCTGGAAGTCCGGCGACGAGGTCTGGGTCGGTTGGCCGACGAGTGACGTTGTCATCTGACGAGCCCCTACTTGTTCTCGCTGGACGCCTCGACCGGCGCCTTGTTGTTCGGTTCGTTGGTGTTGGTGTTGTACTCGTCACCGAGCAGACCGACCTTGCCCTGGTCCTTCAGGGTGTCGAGGTAGTCCTGGTACTGCGCCGGCGTGACGACCTTCACCTGGAAGAGCATCAGCGAGTGGTACTCACCGCAGAGCTCCGCGCACTTGCCCTGGTACGTGCCGAGCTTCTCCGGGATGAAGTACTCCCAGTTGGTCTTACCCGGGAGCATGTCCTTCTTGTAAAGGAAGTCGATGACCCAGAAGGAGTGGTCGACGTCGCGCGAGGAGAGCTCGATCGCGACCTTCTTGCCCTTCGGCAGGTAGAGGGTCGGCAGCTGCGACTCGTCGATCGCCCCGTTGGCGTTCTCTTCTTCCTGGGCCTGGATGCCCTGGTAGTAGACGCTCTCTTCGGGGTTGTCCTTGTTGATGTAGTTGAAGTCCCACGCCCAGCGCTTGCCGTACACGTGCACGGTGGCGTCCGGGTCGGCGAAGGGCTTCTCGATCGCGGCCTGATCCTTCGCGGTGAAGGCGAAGAAGCCGAGCACGAGGATCAGCGGCACGATCGTGTAGAAGATCTCGAGCGGCATGTTGTACCGCATCTGCACGGGCAGGCCGGTCTGGCCCTTCCGGCGGCGGTAGACGATCGCGGCCCAGATGATCAGGCCCCAGACGATGAGACCGACGGCGAGGAGAACGACCCAGCTGGTGGTCCACAGGCCGACGATGCGGCTCGTGTGGTTGGTGACGTTCTTCGTCTCCTCCGTGCCGGGGAGCCATCCGTTCATCTGCTGCTGCGTGCAGCCAGCCAGTGCGATGACCAGACCGACGGCCACCGGGACGGCCGCCCAACGTATACGGCGATTCGAACGCACTGTTACCTCTCGCAAAAGACGTGAGCTTCGGAGGTCAGCCCGTCGAGTCCGACGGCGAGCCGCACGAAGGCGGCGCATGGCTGGCTCCCAGCTTGATTGGAACACTCCTAGCTTACTCGCAGCTCGGTACCGCTCGCGCACACACGACACGGTTCTGGCCTCGATCCGCACGTCTGCGGGCACGATTTCGCCCGGTCACACCGCGCCCCGGCGCGCCACGTCCGGTCACACGAACGCGAGCGGGGAGCGACCCTTCCGGTCGCTCCCCGCTCGCGTGTCGGATCGCTGGCGATCAGTGGAAGCTGTCACCGCAGGCGCAGCTGCCCTGCGCGTTCGGGTTGTCGATCGTGAAGCCCTGCTTCTGGATCGTGTCCTCGAAGTCGATCGTCGCGCCGTCGAGGTACGGGACGCTCATCTTGTCGACGACGACCTCGACCCCGTCGAACTCGGCGGTGACGTCACCGTCGAGCAGGCGCTCGTCGAAGTAGAGCTGGTAGATCAGGCCGGAGCAGCCACCCGGCTGGACGGCGAGGCGCAGGCGCAGGTCGTCACGGCCCTCTTGTTCGAGCAGGCTCGCCACCTTGCCGGCAGCGGCGTCGCTCAGGAGGACGCCGTGCGACTGCGTTTCGGTCGCCGGTGCTTCGGTGATGGTGTCGCTCATCGCGCGTCTCCCTCCGGGCGGTGCTGGTCACCGCGCCTGGCGTCGATTGTAAGCACCCTCAGCTGCGCGTCGCGAGCCTGGCGAGCAGGATCGTCTCCGACGCGATGGCACGGTGCAGGACGCCGAGGTGCTGCGACTCGTTCGGGCTGTGGGCACGGGTGTCCGGGTCCTCGACGCCGGTGACCAGGATCTGCGCGTCCGGGAACTCCGCGGCGAGGTCGGACACGAACGGGATCGACCCACCGATGCCCTGCTCGACCGCCTCGGCGCCCCAGCCCTCCCGCATTGCCGTGCGGGCCTCCTGGACGGCCCAGCCGGCGGTGTCGACGAGGAACCCGTCGCCGCTGTCCGGCTCGGTGATCTCCATCCGTGCGCCGAACGGGACGTGCTCGCGCAGGTGCCGCTCGACGGCCGCGGACGCCTGCCGGGCGTCCTGACCGGGGGCGACGCGGACCGAGACCCGTGCCGAGACCGTCGGCAGCAGGGTGTTCGAGGCGTTCGCGACGCTCGGCACGTCCATGCCGGTCACCGTGATCGACGGCTGGAACCACATGCGGGACAGCACGGCGCCGGTGCCGATCGGGCGGACACCGGGCACGAGAGCGGCGTCGACGGCGAGTTCGTCCTCGGTGCGCTCCGGCACGTCGGCCTCGTACGAGGACAGCCCCTCGACGGCGACCGAGCCGTCGGCGTCGTGCAGCGAGGCGAGCAGCCGCACCATCGGGATCATCGCGTCCGGGGCTGCTCCCCCGAACATCCCGCTGTGGCTGGCGTGCTCGAGCGTGGTCAAGGTGAGCTTGAAGGTGACGTTGCCGCGCAGCGAGACGGTGATCGACGGCACCTCGGTCGACCAGTTGTCGCTGTCCGCCACGACGATGACGTCGGCGGCGAGGTGCTCCTTCTGCTCGCGCAGGAACGTGCGGAACGAGCGGGAGCCGAACTCCTCCTCGCCCTCGACGAAGAGCACGATCCCGAGGTCGAGGTCGTCACCGAACTGGGCGTGCACGGCGCGGAGCGACGCAATGTGCGTCATCACACCGGCCTTGTCGTCCGAGGCGCCGCGGCCGTACAGGCGGTCACCGCGCAGGGTCGGCTCGAACGGCGGCGTCTCCCACAGGGCCTCGTCGCCCTGGGGCTGCACGTCGTGGTGGGCGTAGAGCATCACCGTCGGCTTGCCGTTCCGCGCCGGGCGCACCGCGAGCACCGCGGGCTGGCCGAGCTCGGTCTCCGCGTCGGCCTCCGCGACGTCGGCCGTCGACCCGGACACCGCGGACCGCACGATCCGGACGTCGTCCGCGCCGAAGACCCCGGTCGACCGGGCGAGGTCCGCGACGGCCTCGGCACTCGCGCGCACGTTCGCCGGGTCGAAGGCCGACCAGGACACCGACGGCAGGCGCACCAGCGCGGACAGGTCGGCGATCGTCGTGGGCAGTGCACCCTGCACGTGTTCGCGCAGGGCGTCGAGGAGCGCGGGGTCGGTCGCGGGGCTGTGCTGTTCGCTGTCGGTCATGCCCGGTAATCTAGAGGAGATCCCGCACGCACACCGCCGTTAGGAACGCACCGTGGCGAAGGCAGCCCCCAAGACCAACACGACCGTCAACCCGACCGAGGCCGAGCTCCTCGAGCAGGGCAAGGGCCGCCCCACGCCGTCCCGCCGCGAGCGAGAGGCAGCGAACCGCCGCCCCCTCGTCGGCAACACGCCGGTCGACAAGAAGGCCGCCCGTGCCCGCCTCAACTCGGAGCGCGAGCGTGCCCGGGTCGGCATGGCCAACGGCGAGGAGCGCTACCTGCCGGCGAAGGACCGCGGTGAGCAGCGACGCTTCGTCCGCGACTGGATCGACGCCCGCTGGAACGTCGGCGAGGTCATGATGCCCGTGCTCGTGCTGTTCCTCATCGTCGGGTTCGCCGCCGCGCAGACCGTCATCGCCTCCTACTCGCTCCTGCTGGTGTGGGCGTTCGTGGCGCTGTTCATCATCGACTGCGTCGTGCTGTGGCTGTCGCTCCGCCGCAAGCTCACCACCAAGTTCGGCGAGTTCCAGCGCGGCACGTTCCTCTACATCCTCACGCGGGCGTGGCAGCTGCGCTTCCTGCGGCTGCCGAAGCCCCAGGTCCGGCGTGGGCAGTACCCCACGCTCTAGCCACACGCACACGACGAGGCGCCGCCCGACCTGCCGGGCGGCGCTTCGTCGTTCCCGCTCCGCCACTTCCCACTCCCCCACTCCCCCGCTCGTGCTTCGTGAGCAGGAATGGTCGGGTGGGCGGGGCGCACCCGACCATTCCTGCTCACGAAGCGGCCGTGGGCGCACCCCCAGCACGGACTGGAGGCCCGTGGCGGTGTCGCCACGGGCCTCCAGTCCGTCAGGTGGTCGCGTCTACCGCGCGGCGCGACGCAGCCGCCGACGGCGCAGCCGGTTGATGCGCGCCGCCCAGGTCGGTCCCTCGTAGAGGAACGCCGTGTATCCCTGCACGAGCGTGGCCCCGGCGTCGATGCGGTCCTGCACGTCCTGCTCGGTGGTCACGCCGCCGACGGCGATGACGCAGAAGTCGGCGGGCACCGCGGCGCGGACGCGACGCAGCACCTCGAGCGAGCGGGCGGCGACCGGCGCACCGGAGAGTCCCCCGGCACCCATCGCCTCGACGTCGGACGGATCGGCGGTCAGCCCGTCCCGGGAGATCGTCGTGTTGTTGGCGATCACCCCGGACAGCCCGAGCTCGACCGCGAGGCCCGCGATCGCGTCGATCTGCTCGTCGGTCAGGTCCGGTGCGATCTTGACGAGCACCGGCGTGCGACCGGCGGCGTCACGCACCGCGGACAGCAGCGGTCGGAGCTGGTCGAGTTCCTGCAGTCCGCGCAGACCGGGCGTGTTCGGCGAGCTGACGTTGACCGCCAGGTAGTCCGCGAACGTCGCGAGCCGACGGGTGGACTCGAGGTAGTCGTCGATGGCGTCCTCGACGGAGACGATCCGGCTCTTGCCGATGTTCACGCCGATGACGGGGCGACCGGGGTTGCGGCGGGCGCGCTCGAGGCGCCGGGCGGCCGCTGCGGCGCCGTGGTTGTTGAAGCCCATGCGGTTGATCAGGGCGCGGTCGCCGATCAGCCGGAACAGGCGCGGGCGCTCGTTGCCGGGCTGCGGCTTGGCGGTGATCGTGCCGACCTCGACGTGGCCGAAGCCGAGCAGGCCGAGCCCGGCGATGCCGCGGGCGTCCTTGTCGAACCCGGCCGCCAGGCCGAAGCGCGACGGGAAGTGGATGCCCATCGTGGTGATGCCGTCGGCCGCCGCGGGACGGCAGTACCGCTCGACGACGCCGCTCAGGAACGGCACGCGGGGCAGCCCGGCGATGACGGCGAAGGCCAGGTGGTGGGCACGTTCCGGGTCCATGTTCGCGAACACGGAGCGGAACACGACGCGGTAGCCGCCGCGCACGATGCGTTCGGCGATGCCGCTCACGCGCGCGTGCCGGACGGTGTGGACGACCCGGCGGCCGTGTCGGATGCCGCGTGGTGGTCGCGGCGGAGCTGGCCGATGGCGTCCTCGAAGTCCTCGAGCGAGTCGAACGCCTGGTAGACGCTCGCGAACCGCAGGTAGGCGACCTCGTCGAGCTCCCGGAGGGGCGCGAGGATCGCGAGGCCGATGTCGTTCGCGTCGATCTGGCTGGACCCGGAGGACCGCACGGTCTCCTCGACGCGCTGCGCGAGCACGGCCAGGTCACCGTCGGTGACCGGGCGCCCCTGGCACGCCTTGCGCACGCCGGAGACGATCTTGTCGCGACTGAACGGCTCGGTGACCCCGTTGCGCTTCACCACGTTGAGCGAGGCGGTCTCGGTGGTCGAGAACCGTCGGCCGCAGTTGGGGCACTGTCGACGGCGGCGGATGGAGGTTCCGTCGTCGCTCGTCCGTGAGTCGACGACGCGGGAGTCCGGGTGGCGGCAGAAGGGGCAGAACATGTCGTTCCCCAGGCTATCGGTTCGTGCGCTCCGTCACGGCGGCCCCGTGCGCGGGGAGCTGCTCCTCGGTGGACAGCGCGACGATGTGCGGCGCGACCTCGGCCAGGGCCTCGGGCGTGTACCGGACGATCTGCTGGGGCCGCAGGAACGTCGACGCGGACAGCCCTGACCCGAAGCGGGCCTGGCCACCGGTCGGCAGCACGTGGTTCGACCCGGCCAGGTAGTCCCCCAGGCTCACCGGCGTGCTCGGCCCGACGAACACCGCACCGGCGGCGTCGATGTCGGCCAGCACGGCGTCGTCGTCGACCGTCTGGATCTCGAGGTGCTCGGGCCCGTAGGCGTTGCTCACGGTCGCGGCGTCCGTCAGCGAGTCCACCAGGACGATCGCGGACTGCGGTCCGTCCAGAGCGGTCTGGAGGCGCGCAGCCGTCCCGAGCACCGCCGTGCGTTCCGGGATGGCCTGCTCCACCGCGTCGGCGAACGCCGCGGACGTCGTCACCAGCACGCTGCCGGCCTGCTCGTCGTGCTCGGCCTGGCTGATGAGGTCGGCGGCCACGAACCCGGCGTCGGCAGTGTCGTCCGCGATCACGAGGATCTCGGTCGCCCCGGCCTCGGAGTCGATGCCCACCACCCCGCGCACCAGGCGCTTGGCGGCGGCGACGTAGTTGTTGCCCGGCCCCGTGACCAGGTCGACCGGCTCGAGGTCGATCTCGGCGACGCCGTACGCCAGCGCGCCGACGGCTCCGGCGCCGCCCATCGCGTAGACCTCGTCGATGCCGAGCAGCCCCGCCGCCGCGAGGATCGTCGGGTGCACCGCGCCGCCGTGGTCGCGCTGCGGCGGCGACACGAGGGCGATCGAGGGCACGCCCGCGACCTGGGCCGCGACGACGTTCATCACGACGCTGGACGGGTAGACGGCCTTGCCACCGGGCACGTAGAGCCCCACGCGGCGCATCGGCTGCCAGCGCTGGTGGACCTCGGCGCCGTCGGCCAGGGTGGTCACGGACGGGGCGGGGATCTGCGCGGCACTCGCGGCCCGGACCCGGCGGACGGCTTCGTCGAGGGCTGCCCGGACCTCGGGCGTGAGCCCGGCCACGGCGGCGGTGATCTCGGCAGCGGGCACCCGGACGTTCGTGGGAGCCCCGCCGTCGAAGCGCTCGGCCTGGTCGTGCAGGGCAGCGGCCCCACGGTGTCGGACGTCCTCGATCAACTCGCGCGCGGCGTCGACCGCGTGCGACACGTCACCCGCGGCGCGGGGCATGAGTCGGAGGAGTTCGGCACGGGCGGGGAGGCCGCCGCGGAGGTCGATTCGCTGCATCATGAGGGGTCCGATCCTACCGAGCCGAACGCCGACGCCCAGTAACGTGAGGGCTGATGAACTTCGAGAAGGCACGGCGCCTCGTGAGCGACCTCGTCCGGGTGAACGAGCGGTACGCCCGCGACGGCCACTACCGCAACGACGTCCGTGAGCGACTCGGCCGGACGGTGTCCCGGGTCGACGTCGGTGTGGCTCGGCGGGAACGCGATCGTGCGCCGCTGGCCGCGCGCCCGTTCGACGGCCTGGTGGAGACGAGCCTGTCGCTCGCCGGCATCCGCACCGTGGACCGCGATCCCGAGGTGGTGCTCGTGGTCGACGAACTCCGGGAGGGTGCCGCCTTCGCCGGGGTGCAGACCGCCCTGGCCGTCGCCCTGGCGCTCGGCGACCGCCTCGGCCGGCGGGTCCGGGTCGTCATGGTCCGGTGGACGACACCCGGCAACAGTGCCGCCGCAGCCGAGGCGCTCGTCGCCGACCGGTTCCCGGAGTCGCGCGTCGACGGACGTCCCGGGGTCCGCGTGGTCCGGCGCGAGGACATCTTGGACACCGAGTTCGGCCGCGACGACGTCTGGGTCGCCACGCACTGGAAGACCGCGCACCCGATCGACGTCGCCGTCACCGCCGGGGTGGTCCCCCGACACCGCGTCGTGTACCTGGTGCAGGACTACGAACCCGGCTTCAGCCCGTGGTCGACCGAGTACGCGGTCGCCGCCTCGACCTACCGCGCCGGCTTCCGGATGCTCGTGAACTCCGAGCCGCTGCGCCGGTACCTGGCCGACGTCGAGGGCCTCGACGTCCCCTCCGAGCACACCTTCGCACCGCACCTCGACCTCGAGCTGCTCGAACGCGTGGCCGCTGCCCGGGGGCACGAGGACGTGGTCCGGGTCCTCTTCTACGGCCGTCCGAGCAAGCACCGGAACCTGTTCCGCCTCGGCGTCGCCGCGCTGCGGGTCGCGGTGCAGGAGCTGGCCGCCGACGGCATCCGGGTCGAGTTCCACTCGGCCGGTGAACAGCACGGCGACGTCGAGCTCGACGGGGGCCGAGGCGACGCGAAGCTCGTCTCGCACGGCACCATGCCCTGGGACGACTACTTCCGGTTCATCGCATCGACGAACGTGGTGCTGTCGCTCCAGCACAGCCCGCACCCGAGCCACCCACCGTTCGACGGCGCGGTGTCCGGCGCACGTGTCGTGACGAACGAGTTCCGCGGCACCCGCGCGCACCTGCACCCGAACCTCGAGGCGGTCCCCGCCGATGCCCGTTCCCTCGGCCTGGCCGTCGCCGACGCCGTCCGGCAGGCAGCTGCGCACGGCCCGACCCGGCACGTGCCCCTGGCCGCGGGGGTGCTCGGTGGCCCGCTGGAGACCGCCGTGGACGCCCTCGCACGTGCACTCGAAGCTGAGGAGTCCACCCGATGACCCGCTCCACCCTCGTCGTCGTGCCCGTGTACGGCGACCTCGACTCCCTGCTGCGGTGCGTCGACGGGCTCCTCGAGCACCTGGACACCGAACGGCACCGCGCCCTGTTCGTCAACGACTGCGGGCCCGAGGCGGACACAATCGAGCGGGCGCTGCTCGACCGGATCGGCGATCGCCCCGGGTTCCGGTACGAGCGGAACGACCACAACCTCGGGTTCGTCGGCACGTGCAACCGTGCCGTGGACGAACTCGACCGTGGCAGCGACGAGCCCGGCACCGAGGCCGTCCTGCTCCTCAACAGCGACGCCGTGCCGACCGCGGGGTTCCTCGACGCGATGCTCGTGGTCCTCGACGAGGACCGCACCGGCGTCGTGACCGCGCGCAGTGACAACGCGACGATCGCGAGCATCCCCTACCGCCTGACCAACCGGGGAGCCGCCCGCACCGAGGACCGCACGCGACGGGTCTGGGGCGAGCTCGCACCACTCCTCCCGGTGTCCCAGGTCCTGCCCGTCGCGATGGGCTTCTGCTTCCTCACCCGCCGGGAGCTGATCGCCGAGCACGGTCTGTTCGACGAGGCCTTCGCGCCCGGCTACGGCGAGGAGAACGACTACTGCCTCCGGATCGCCGCCCACGGCTGGCTCGCCAAGATCGCCAACCGCGCGCTGGTCCTGCACGCCGGCGGCAAGAGCTTCTCCGGCAACCGCAGCGCGCTGCGCGCCGCGCACCAGCGCGTGCTCGAGGGTCGCTACCCGTTCCTGCCGGACGCAGTGGCCGCGTACCAGCGGCACGGCATGACGGCGACCGAGCGGTTCGCCGACGTCCTCGTCCCCTCGGGGCAGCGCCCGCGGCTCGCCGTCGACCTGCGGCACGTCGAGGACGCCGACACGCTCGTCCGCCAGGTCGACGCGGCCTTCGGGGACGGCTTCGACCTGGAGGCCCGGCTCCCCGCCGGCACGTCGGCACCGGCCGCGTGGACCGTCACCACCGGAGACCCCAGCCCCGACGACCTCGTCACCGTCGCCGTGCTCGTGGACCCGGCGCCCGCGGACGTCGTCACGGCAAACCGCCGGGCGCTCCACCTGGTGGTCGTGCGGGCCGAGCAGAACGCGGTGCCGTGGTCGTCGCGAGCGCACCGGACGGGTGCCGACACCCTCGCGGCCGTCGTGGACCACTTCGCCGTGGTCGTCGCACCGGGCGCGGTCACCGACGCCCGTGCACCCATCGAGGACGCGTTGACGGCCCCGCTCGCGGGCACGGCCGACGCGCTCGAACGTCGGTGGGCGGCGCTGCTCCCCCTCGACCTCACGGCCGCCGACGTCGCTGCCGCCAGCGCAGCGGACGATGTCGTGCGCCTGCGCCGCGAGCTCACCGACCTGCGCGCGAGCAGGTCATTCCGCACCGGCCAGGCGATCGCGAAGGTCGCCGCACGACTGCCGGGGCGCCGCTGATGGCCGAGGCGAAGGGCATCGGCCGCGTCGCACGGCGCCTCGCCCGACCCTTCCGGGGCCCGGACCGACCGCTGACCGTGACCGACCGGCTCGACCGCTGGGCCCGGCGGATCGCCGAGTTCGAGGTGCTCGACCGCGTGTACTTCGAGGCACAGACCGGACGGACGTTCGACACCGACGCCGACGCCGTCGCGTTCTACGTGCACAACGACGGGCAGCGTGGGCTCTCGCTGCACCCGCTCATCGAGCACGAGTGGATGCGCGAGCACCAGCCCGTCCCCGCGATGTCCTGGTACGACGCCCTGCACCAGGAGGGGCCCGAGCTCTTCCAGACCGGGCCGCTCTTCGACGCAGGCGTGTACGCCGCCTCGGTGCCGGGAGCCGCCCGCCCGGCGACCACGCTCGATGCGCTCCGGCACTTCCTGCGGAACGCGACCGACGCGACCACGCTCCCCGTGCCTCCAGGCCGCCGTGGCGACGCTCCCACCTGGGGCGCCGCACGCGAGGCAGCCGTCGCCGATGCGCGCGCCTTCGCCGGTGCGCAGCACCGCACCCGGCGACGCTACCGGTCCACGTGGGACGGGCCCGAGGTCGCCGAGGCCCTCGGCCGGTACCCGCACGGTGCCGCGCGGCGCGACGCGGAGCAACCGCTCGTGTCGATCGTGATGCCGGTGTACCGGCGCGCCGACGTGGTCGGTGCGGCGATCGCTTCGGTGCGAGGGCAGCAGCACACGAACTGGGAACTCGTCGTGGTCGACGACGGGTCCGGCGACCACACCGTCGACGTCGTGCGCGGGCTCGCTGCCGAAGACGGGCGCATCCGGCTCCTCGAGCGGGAGAACGGCGGTGCCGGCGCCGCCCGGAACACCGGACTCGCGGCCGTGCGTGGCGACTTCGTCGCGTTCCTCGACGCCGACAACACCTGGCGTCCCGAACACCTGACCGCAGCCCTCGCGGCACTGCTCGAGACCGACGGGCCCGCCGTGCACACGGGTCTGCGGATGGTCGGCGCGAACAACGCGGACGACCGGACCGCGCCCGTCGAGACGTACCGCGGCGAGGACGGCACGCTCGACGACCTGCTCGCGGGCAACTTCATCGACCTCAACGCGCTCGTGGTCCGCCGTGACGTCGCCGCAGGGGTCGGCCCGTTCGACGAGACGCTCCGACGCTGGATCGACTGGGAGTGGCTGCTCCGCATCGGGCAGCGGTTCGGGGTGCCCGCGTACGTCCCCGTCATCGGCGTCGACTACGACAACGTGCGGGACCAGCGACGGGTCTCCTCCGCCCAGCCCCCGTCGTGGCAGGAGGTCGCGCTCGCCCGCCACCGCATCGACTGGGACGCCCTGGCGTCCGCAGCACCGACGCGCGACACCGGACTCGTCTCGGTCGTCGTGCCGGTGTTCCGCGACTGGACGATGACCCGGCGCGCCGTCGATGCCGTCCTCGGCGCGGCCGACCACGACGGCGACCGCGTCGAGGTCGTCCTGGTCGACAACGGCTCTCCGCGATCGGTCTCCGCGATCCTCGGTGCCTGGTTCCGTGACGAACCCCGGGTGGTCCTGCAGCGCGAGGACCGGAACCGGAACTTCGCCCTGGGCAGCGACCTCGGACTCGCCCGGTCCTCGGGCGGCACCGTCGTCATGCTCAACAACGACACCGAGGTCACCACCGGCTGGCTGCGGCCGCTCGTCGGCGCGTTGGACGACCCGTCGGTCCTCGGCGCGCAGCCCCTGCTCGTGTACCCGGACGGCGTCGTGCAGGCCGCCGGCACGGTCTTCGGCGGGGACAAGGTGCTCCCCTGGCACTTCCTCGGCGACCACCCGCGACACGACGCCGACCGCGTGTTCGGGTCGGGCTCCGCCGGCGCAGTGCGGTTCTCGGCGATCACCGCGGCCGCCGCGGCGTTCCGTGCCGCCGACCTGATCCGCTGGCACGGGTTCGACCCCGTGTACGCCAACGGGCTGGAGGACGTGGACCTGTGCCTCCGCGCACTGTCGACGTCACCGGCGGGCTCCGCCTTCGTCGTCGTCCCGTCGTCGGTCGTCGTCCACCACGAGAGCCGCACGCCGGGCCGGGACGACGCCCGCGTCGACAACCGCCGTATCTTCGACGAGCGATGGCGCGGGCGGTACCCCGACGCCGACGCCGTCGACCGGTACGACGCAGCCGGACTGCGCTACCTCGGAGTGGCCCCCGGGCTCCCCAAGGGCCACGGCGTGATGGTGCGGTCCTCGCGACCGGTCGTCGTCCAGGAGGAGGGGGCTGCTGGCTTCCGTGTCGCCGTCAAGCACGACGGCACGCGCGTCGCGGACGTGTCCGCACTGGTCATCGCGCTCGAAGCCGCGGGACACGTGGTGCAGGTCGACATGCCGACGTCCTGGTACCGGGGATCCAGCGGGTTGGACGAGGTGACCGTGCTGGTCGTGGGGGCACCGTCTTCGGGGCCGGGTGGTTCGTCGTTCGTGCCGCAGCCGGGGGCGCGGAACGTCGTGTGGCTGGCGGAGGGGCAGTCCGTCGCGGAGGGGGACTTCGCCGTCGTGGTCGGGGCTGCGGCGGAGGCGGGGCAGGTCGTCCGGTCGCTGTGAGCGCTTCTCGGCGCGCGTGGCGAGCGGACACCACGAGCCCGCGGAGCTGAGCGTGTTTCGACTCTGAGGCGGATTCTTCGGGCACGTTCACCAGGTTCCGAGACAAACGAGGCCTGCTGTTCACCTTGCCGGAGCAGGCTGCTCGCATGTCGCTCCTCTCGGATGCAATGCGGTCGACCTTCACGACCAAGTGCGCTGTGTGCGGCGCGGTCATCCGGAAGCGCGATGCGCTCGACCACGAGGGGCTGGCGTTCTGCTCGGTCCTGCACGAGGCCGAGTACATCGTCGCGACGCTGGACTGAGCGCCGACCGACCTCATCTCACTGGTTGAGCCCCATCGTCGCCGCTGCCTGCCGGATGAACAGGCGCATGCGGACCGCCGCCTCCGCGGAGACGTGCGGGAGCGGATGTTCGCCGTCCTCGGACATGCCGCCACCCCACGAGTTGTTGGAGGCTCGGGCGAAGGCGAACGGATCCGCGACCACCCACCCTCGTCGCGCTCCGAGGTCGAACAGGTGCCGGTTCGCCACGACCCCGTTCGCGCGCTGGTTCACCGTGCCGTTGGTGCGGTTGTTCGGCGGGACCAAGCAGATCAGGGGTGTCTGACACTCCGCGAACCGCACGATCTTCTCGATGTTCGCGGTCATCTCCTCGAAGGGCACGCCCTCCCTGACGTCGTTCATGCCGATCATGACCACGAGCACGTCAGCCAGTGAACGACGGACCTGGCCGAACGCACGCTCGGACGTCGCACCGTCCTCGGCGAAGCCACCGACCAGCCGAAGACGGCGATCGCCGAGCTGGTCACGCCAGGACTCGGGGCGGGCCGTGACCGAGTCACCCGACACGGCGAAGGTCAGCGATGTATCGGTGGTGATCTTGGATCGAGCTCTGAACATCCCTCGATGCTATCGACCGGAGCACCGGCGACCCCTCGTAGGATCGCCATGTGGCTCCAACAGCGCGCTCGCGTCCTCGCGACGGCCGTCCACCGCGGCTCGCGGTCTTCCCCGTCTACCGCGACAACCCGTACCTGAACCTCATGCTCCTGGCTCCCCGCGCCTCGGGCTGGGACGTCCTCGAGTCCGCGAGGCTCGAGCGCTTCGAGCACGACCTGAGCTCCCTCGGCACCGGAGACGTCGTGCACGTGCACTGGACGGCTCCGATCGTGCAGCGTGCGGACGACGCCGCCGAGGCCGTTGCCCGACTCGGTCGGTTCCGAGCCGCGGTCGACGGAGCGCGGGCACACGGCGCACGAGTCGTCTGGACGATCCACAACGCGCTCGCGCACGACGTCCGGCACGAGGAGCAAGAGATCGCGCTGAACCGCTACTTGGCCGTGACCGCGGACACGGTGCACGTCATGAACTCCCGCACGAGCGACGTGGTGGCACCGTTCTACGACCTCTCCGGGCGAACGGTCGAACACCTCCCCCACCCGAGCTACCGCGGCATCTACGACGGAAACGGGTCCCGGACGGAGGCACGAGCACGTTTCGGACTCGATGACGACGACGTCGCCGTGCTCTTCTTCGGACAGATTCGTCCGTACAAGGGAGTCGACGTCCTGATCGAGGCCCTGCAGCAGGCGTCCGCCGCCGACCGGTTCGTCCTCCTGCTCGCCGGGAGGACGTCGGCCGAGGACGAAGCGACCATCGATCGGCTCCTGCCCGAAGGGCTCCGCACCGTCCGTCACCACGACTACGTGGCCGACGCCGAGGTCAAGCGCTGGTTCGACGCCGCGGACGTCGCGGTGCTGCCGTACCGGCGCGTCCTGAACTCCGGCAGCCTCCACCTCGCCGCGACCTTCGGCGTGCCGGTCGTGCTGCCCGACGAAGCGCACCTCCGGAGCGACTTCGGCGGTGAAGCCTGGGTCCGGTGGTTCGAACCCGGTGATGCCGGCGCGCTCGCCCGGGTGCTGTCGGAGCCGTTGCCGGAAGGCGGTGCCGCACTCGGGTTCACGGCCCGGCTCGCGCCGTTCGCGGTCTCCCGCCGGTACGAGGCGCTCCTGCGGCACACGACGGCTGGCCTGCCGACGCGGACCGCCACGCGCCCTGAGGCATAATCAACCCTTGTTGCTGGCTCATGCTCGATCGAACGGAGAACTCGGTGTCACGGATCAAGGTGGCCATCATCGGCTCGTGCGTCACGCGAGAAGCGTTCATCACGCGGAACAACCCGCACTACAAGGACGTCTACGACCTCGGTCCGCTCGCGTGGCAGACCGGTCTCGTGAGCTTCCTGTCGGCGCCCGTCGCTCCGGACATCGCGCAACGGATCCAGCCGGGTGACAAGGTCAACGAGCACGGGGCGCGCACGATGGCGCGCGACATCGCCAAGTCGGACCGCGCAGAACTCGAGTCGTTCGCGCCCGACTACCTGCTGTTCGACCTCTACTCCGACGTCCGGTACGGGCTCGCGCGGATCGGCGACGCGACCATCACGAACAACCCGAACAGCTTCCGGAAGACGGACTTCTTCGCGGCGGGTGAGAGCTTCACGACCCTGCACATGGCGAACGCGAGCGCCGAGTACGTGCCGCTCCTCGAGCAGGCCGTCGACGAGCTCGTGGCATGGCAGCGACAGGCGCTCCCGGAGACGACCCTGGTGTTGAACTGCTTCCGGTACAGCTCGTACTACCGGACGAGCACCGGCGACCTGGAGTTCGTGAAGTACCGCGGAGACCAGAAACGGGACGACCTGTACAAGCGGCTACTGCGGGAGAACGACCGGTACGACTCGCTCTACCGTTCGATCGCCGCCCGTCACGACCTCCGTACCATCGACAACCGCGACCGTTCGTACCACTCCGACGGCGCGCACCCCTACGGCATCTCGCCCTGGCACTTCGGCCGACCGTTCTTCCAGGACTTCATGGCAGACCTCGACCGCATGGTCATCGGCGATGCCCTGACCGCCGGGGACCCGGCCGACGAACTCGCCGGCCTCAGTTCCTGAGCCTGGCGCGCGCTGCGCGCAGGAGCCGTCGGGCGAAGTGCCCGCTCGGCACCCGACGGTCGACGAGGAACCGCCAGCCGTCCGTACGGTCGGCCAGGGGCTGCAGTTGCACGCCGCTCGGAACGGGCGGGAGCGGCATCCTCGCGGTCACGACCGGGAAGTCGAGCCCGAGACCACGGAACGAGATCCGGACCACGGCACGGTGTCTGCCGGTGGCGATGTCGCCGTTCTCCAGGCGCAGCGACCAGCGGGACGAGCGGTGATCGACCCGGAGGACGGCCTGGGTACCCGCTGCCCCGGCTCCGGTCAGAGTGGCGTTTTCGGTCGGGGTTGCGGTCAGGACCATGTCGAGGGAGACCCCGTCAGGCACCGTCCCGGCCACGGGTCCGCTCAAGGTCAGGCCGCCGGCGTCCGGGTGCGCCTCGTCGACGACGAGCGGTGCGAGGTGCCGCACCATCGAGACGAGCTGCACTGCGAGCGGGTCCTGCCCGTGGACGGCACCCGCCATCGCGCGCAGGAGTTCGGAGTTCCCTTCGACCCCTGCCGTCAGCGGACCCAGGTCCGTGACGGCGGATCCGAGCACCGACACGTCGGTGTGCTCCGCGCGGTTCGCCAGCAGGACCAACGGCCCGTCGTTCACGAGGGATCCGCGACCGAGTGCGAAGACCGCTTCCTCTCCGAGCACACCGACCGAGCGGATCACGTCCACCCAGGCGCGGAGCAGCACCGGCGGCACGTCGCGGTCGTCGCGCGCGTCGTGCAGCGCAGACGCGAGGCGCACGGCGATCTCCCCCGCTCCGTTGGCCACCGCGAACCAGAGCGCTCGTCGCTCGGCACGGAGCGCCTGACGATCGGCGGTCGGCACGACCGCGAGCAGATCGTGCACCGCTCCGATGACCCGGTGCAGGTCGTTCGCATCCGGCTGGCCGCGGAGGAACCGTTCGAGGTGGACGTACCCGTCGGCGTCGAGGACGACCTCGGCGTGCGCGCGGCGGACCTCCGGGGCGGCGTCGGCGAGCAGTGATGCCACCTCGATCTCCTGATCGAAGTAGCTCAGCACGCCATCGATGCCCGACGCCCTCGCGGTCATGGACGAGGCTCCCGGACGCTCGCGGTAGAGGTAGACGACCTCCGGCACCACCGCGACACGGTCCGCGGCGAGGAACGCGCGGACCATCGGCACGATGTCGTTGGAGCGCGGGGCGTTCGGGAACCGGACGCCCGACGCGCGCAGGAAGTCGGCGCGGAAGACCCGGTTCCAGCACGCGCGGTTCGCCAAGAGCCTCGGCATGGCCTGGAGGTCCGTCACCGACTCGGTCAGGACGTCGTACGAACTGGACATGGGCTCCCAGGTCGACCCGGAGCTGAACTTGAGGTGCCGGCCGAGCGCGATCACGGCGTCGCTGCGCTCGGCTGCGTCGATGAGCGTCCGGTACGCCCCGTCGGGTACCAGGTCATCACCGTCGGCGAACACCAGGTACTCGCCCTGCGCGAGGTCGATCCCCTGGTTGCGGGCGGCGCCTCCCCCCGCTGCTCGGGATCGGTGCAGTCGCACACGGGGGTCGCCGGACGCGATCCGCTCCACGATCGCGACCGTCTCGTCGGTGGACCGGTCGTCGATGACGATCACCTCGAGGTCGACATCCTGCCGCAGGACACAGTCGAGCTGCTCCTCGATCCACGGCGCGACGTCGTGCACCGGCATGACGACGGAGAGCTGTGCGCTCACGGCCGACTCCTCGTCCTGAGCACGGCGGCGACGCGGCGCAGTGCCGACGGTGCGACGGCCACCTCGACACGGTGGATCCGCCCGTCGCGCAGCGTGAACTCGACGCTCCACCTGTCACCCGGCCGAGGCCTCGCCGACGACACGACCGTGTCCGATGACAGCACGCCCCGGTGCACTGCCGTCCGGGTTCCGTCGCGCTCGAGCACGACACTTCCCGGTGCCGGGTGCTCGAGACCCGTCATGCTGATCCAGAGACCACCACGGCGTCGGTCGGCGGTCGCACGGACGCGACGATTGCGTCGGAGGAACACGACGTCGTCCACTGCTCCGTCCCGCAACGCGGACAGCACGACCTGTTCGTGCTCGTCCAGCCCACGGCCGACGAACTCGTCCCAGAACGCCGCGACGAGCTCTGGACGGACAGGGAGCGGATCGCCACGCTGTGCGGCATCGACGACCGGCCGGAACAGGCGTTCGCGCCACAGGTCAGCGCCGCGCTCCGTGTCGGGACCGAGGGCCCGCTCACACTCGGCGGCGAGACTGCCCCACCGCAGGACGACGTCCTCTGCCGGGCGGTCGAACGTCTCGACGAGCTCGGCCGCGAGTCCCGGCTCCTTCGCCCGGAGCAGGGCGTAGGCGGCGCCGGGGTAGGCGCTGAGGTCGTCGAACTCGGTCTCGTCGACCCAGGTGCCGATCCACCGCACGAAATCGGCGAGCAGGCGGGCGCCGGCCGGGTCGAGCACGCCGATCCCGCGGACCCGCGTCCACGCCTCTCGGCGGATCAGCCGCCGTCCGAAAGCCGTCGTCGCCCCGTCCGCCCCGTGTGCCGCGTACGTCTCGACTGCTGCACGGGTCTGTTCGACCCAGTCGTCCAGGTCGTCGCCCCGGCCGATGCCCGACGTCACCGACTCGTCGTGTCGCCGGTGGCGGTACACCACCTCGGGCAGCACGTCGACCCTCGCTCCCACCGCGAGCCGCGCCCACCAGGAAACGTCCTCGCAGGTGGTGCCGGTCGGGAACTCGACGCCGGACTCGAGCAACCACGTGCGGTTGAAGACCTTGTTCCAGGGTGTGTGGTCGAAGGCCAGCTGCGGCGTGTCCGAGAGTCGGAGGCCGGTCCCCCCGGTCGTCCAGAGTGCGTCGTCCGTCGTCCAGTAGGTCGACTCGCGCCCGTCCCCGGTGAACTGCTCAGCCCTCCCGCTGACGAGCACCGGACCGGACTCGGCGAACACGGCGAGGAGCCGTTCGTAGGCAGCGGGCGGCACGAGGTCGTCGGCGTCCGCGAACACGACGAAGTCGCCGGTCGCGACGCGCAGCCCGGTGTTCCTGGCGTTGCCGGCTCCGCCACGTTCCCCGATCTCGAGCACGACGATGCGCGGGTCTTCGGTGGCGAGCGACCGGACGGACTCCGTCACCCCGGAGCTGAGCCCGTCGAGCACGAGGATGATCTCGAGCCGACGGTGGCTCTGCGACCGGAGCGCCTCCAGCGCGACGTCGAACCACGGGCCGACGCTGCCGACCGGCACGACGACCGACAGCAGGGGAAGGGGTCCGCCCACAGCACTTCTCCTGGAGTTCATCACGTTCGGGTTGCGCAGTGCGCGACGAGCCAACCTCGACTTCAGCCCTAAACTATCGCAGCACGTGCATCACGACGACAGGGAGCCGATCGACCGATGGACTCAGCGATCCGGACCACACCACTCATCTCCGTCGTCGTGGCGGCGCTCGACGTGGAACGGTACCTCCCGACGCTCCTGCGGTCGTTCGAACGGCAGACGTTCGACCACGACCGTGTGCAGTTCGTGTTCGTCGACGACGGGTCGACCGACTCGACCGGGTCGCTCCTCGACGACTGGGCAAGGTCTGCCGGAGCCGACGTGACCGTGATCCACCAGGACAACGCCTGGATCGCCGACGCACGGAACACCGGATTGGCCCGGGCCACCGGGCAGTGGGTCACCTTCGTCGACGCCGACGACGAGCTGGAGGAACGGTACTTCGAAGAGGTCGCGAAGTTCATCGAGTTGCACGCGTCGGACGACGTCGCGCTCCTGGCGGCCCATCAGCTCCTCCTGGACGACGACGGCGGCGTGACGGACGGGCACCCGTCCCGCAAGCGCTTCGAGAAGGGATCGCGCATCGTCGACATGCGGTTGGACCCCATCGTGCAGACCGGCGTGAACGCGGCGTTCATGCGTCGTGACCTCGTCGAGGCGGCGGGTCTCCGGTTCGACGGTCGTGTCCGACCCACGTTCGAGGACGCCCACTTCGTCGCGCGCTACCTGCTCCGCAACGGACTGCACCGGATCGGTCTGATGGCCTCGGCCAAGTACCGCTACCGTCAGCGCGGCGACGGCAGCTCCACCATGCAGACCAGCCACGAGGACCGACGGAAGTACACCGACGTGCTCCGTCACGGTCACCTCGGGCTCCTCGACGAGGCGTCGGCGACCGGACGCATCGATCGTTGGGTGGCGAACACCGTCCTCTACGACCTCGTCGGGTACTTCCGGCGCGAGCGTGCGATCCGGTCGCCCTCGGCCCTCGCCCCCGCCGATGCGTTCGACGAGTTCCACGAGCTGGCGGCTGCGGTCCTGCAGCGGGTCGGTCCGGAAGCGGTGCGCTCCTTCGACCTGCTGCCCGTCGAGTTCGCGGTGCGGCGGGCGATGCTCGTCGGGTACCGGGACGAACCGGACCGCCCGAACACCGTCAACCTCGCTCAGGTCGATGAGGCCCACCAACTCGTGCAGCTCCAGTACTGGTTCACCGGCGAGATCCCGGCGGAACAGATCGCTGTCGACGGACACGAGGTCGTCCCCGAGTTCGAGACCGTCCAGGACTTCGTCTTCTACGGCCGGCCGCTGGTTCGCCGGCGCGTGATCTGGATCCCCCGCGGCCACGTCACCGAGATGCACGTGGACGGACAGCAGGTCGTCTTCGCCCGGGGTGAAGTGCCGAACCACTACGCAACCCTGACCCGCCGCCAGCTCGAACCGCAGATCCTGGCGCAGCGCCGACGCGTGGTCGATCCCAACGAGGTGGAGCTGACCAACAAGCAGCATGTCTGGCGAGCGGTGCGCGAGCGTGCGATCACGACCCGGAACTCCCTGCAGAAGACCGCACTCCGGAACGCCCTGGCACCGACGCTGGCCCGCACGCGGCGCGCACGCGAACGGTTCCAGGGCGCGTGGGTGTTCATCGATCGGGACACGGACGCGAACGACAACGCGGAACACGCCTACCGGTACGTTCGACGGCACCGTCCGGACATCAACGCCTACTTCGTGCTCAACCGCGATTCCAAGGACTGGGACCGCCTGCAGCGCGAGGGGTTCCGGATGATCGCGTTCCGGTCGCTCGAGTGGGTGCAACTGATGCTCCACGCCGAGCACGTCGCGTCGTCGCACATCGCGGACTTCGTCACCAAGCCCCTGCCCGCGTCGAAGTTCGGGCAGCCGCGGTTCCACTTCACCTTCCTGCAGCACGGCGTGATCAACTACGACCTGTCGCGGTGGCTCAACTCGAAGCGACCCGACCTGTTCGTGGTCTCGACCCCGCAGGAGCGGGACGCGATCGCGGGCCACGGACAGTGGATCTTCTCCCAGCACGAGGTCGTCCTGACCGGGCTGCCCCGCTTCGACGCGCTCCTCGAGAAGAGCCGGGCGAAGCAGGAAACCGAGCGCGACCTCATCCTCGTCATGCCCACCTGGCGTCACTACCTCGTCGGGGCGCAGGTCGCAGGATCCGGAGCGTGGGAGCGTGACGACCGGTTCATGGAGAGCCGTTTCGCCAAGGAGTACACGGCGCTCATGTCGTCGCCGGAGCTCCGCGCACTCGCGAAGCGGACCGGGAAGCGCCTCGCGCTCATGCCGCACCCGCTCCTCCGTCCGTACCTGACCGACTTCCACCTGCCCGACGACGTGGAGATCCTCGACTTCGCCGTCGACGGCGTGCAGGACGTCCTCGCGCGGAGTGCCGCGTTCGTGACCGACTTCTCGTCGCTGGCCTTCGACGCCGCCTTCATCGACGTCCCGGTGGTGTACTTCCACTTCGACCTCCGCGAGTTCTTCGGCGGCTCGCACAGTGGTCGTCGCGGGTACTTCGACTACGACGAAGCCGGGTTCGGCGAGGTCACCGGATCCGTCCGGGAAGTGGAAGGCGCTGTCGAACGGATCGCGGAGGCCGGGTTCCGCCCGTCGGACACGTTCCGGGAACGGGCGCGACGGACCTTCGTCACGCGGGACGGGCGCAATTCGGAACGCGTCATCCAGATGATGGAGTGGTTGACGGGCGGGCCACGACCAGCCGAGCCCGAGGCCGCGCTGCCCGCCGAGGATCAGTCGTCGGCTTCGGTGAGCTCCCAGAACGGCGAACGCTCGACCGTCGACGCGTCCGGCTTGTAGAAGGGCTCCTTCAGTGAGAGGTGCGGCCGCTCCCAGGCGACGTCGCGCCGCACGACCCGTGCCGGCGTCCCGACGGCGATGCAGTTGTTGGGGACCCGGCCCGTCACGATCGACCCGGTCCCGATCACGGAGCCGCGCCCGACGGTGGTACCGCCGAGGACCGTGACGCCGAGTGCGAGCCAGACGTGGTCACCGATGTCGATCGACCTCGACACGTTGACCCGCGCTCCGGTGCGGACGTCGAAGATCGGGTGCGCGTCGTCCGCCCGGATCTGGACGTGCGAAGCGATCATGACGTCGTCGCCGATCCGCACGGTCGTCCCCTCCGTCGCCGAGATCACGCAGTTGGCGGTGGTGGATGCGTTGGCGCCGACGAGCACGGACGAGTCCTGCCCGATCCTGATGTTCGCGACGAACGCCGGCGCACCGTGGTTCTCCGCGATGTCGAGCAGACCGTTGTCGCAGTCCATGCTCACCACGATCCGCCCGAGACGCGCACGTTGGTGGACCCGCACGACGTTGTTCGACCCGCGGAACGTGATCTTGACGTTCCCCCGTTTCGGGCCGACGTACTCGATACGGTTCCCGCGGTCGTCCGAGTAGGCCGACAGCTCCTCAACATCCGTTTGCACGGTTCCAGCCTAGGCGCAGCGCAGGAGCACGCTCAGACGGTCGCCTCGTACGCCGACACGACCTTCTTGGTCGGGCCGATCATCTTCAGCTCGCCCTCGTTGAGCCAGGCGACCTGGTCGCACATGTCCTTGACGGTCCCCATGGAGTGCGAGACGAGGATGACCGTGCGGCCCTCGTCCTTCATCTCCTTGAACTTCGTCTGGCAGCGCTTGCGGAACGTCGCGTCGCCGACGGCCAGCACTTCGTCCACGACCAGGATGTCCGGCGTGACCGCAACGGCGACGGAGAACCCGAGTCGCACGTACATGCCGGACGAGTAGTTCTTCACCGGCTGATCGATGAAGTTGCCCACACCGGAGAACGACACGATGTCGTCGAACTTCCGCGCCACTTCCTTGCGGCTCATCCCGAGGATCGAGCCGTTCAGGAACACGTTCTCGCGACCGGAGAGCTCCGGGTGGAACCCAGAGCCGACCTCGAGCAGCGACGCCTGCTTGCCACGCGCGGTGATCGAGCCCTCTTCCGGCCAGAGGATCTTGGCGAGGCACTTCAACAGCGTCGACTTGCCGGACCCGTTCTTGCCGATGAGGCCGAAGGTCGATCCATGCGGGACCTCGAACGACACGTCCTTCAGCGCCCAGAAGTCCTCGTGCACGGACTTCTTCCCGCGCATGACCATGCTCTTCAGCGAGTCGTTGCGCTCGTGGTACATGCGGAAGCGCTTGGAGACGTGTTCGACGGAGACGGCGGAGTCGTTCACAGGAGTTCAGCCAGCTTCTTCTCGTTGCGGGAGAACACGACGTAGCCGATCGCGAGCGAGGCGCACCCGGCGATGGCACACGCGACCAGGTCGGTCCAGTTCGGGAGGCGGTTGTCGTACATGAGGTTCCGGAAGACCTCGGAGAACCGCTCGATCGGGTTGAGCTTGTAGACGTGGATGATCCACGGGTGTCCGGCCTTGTTGGCGGCGTCCTCGACGAGCGAGAGCGGGTAGATGATCGGCGACAGGTACATCCACATCTGCAGTGCGATGCCGACCAGGTGCTGCATGTCGCGGAAGTGCACGTTGATGATCGACAGGATCAGCCCGAGGCCGGCGGAGAACATGGCGAGGAACACCATCGTCAGGGCGATCAGCGGCAGGTAGAGCCAGAAGTTCGACCCGGCGATCGCGAGCGCGATGAGCAGCACCCCCATCTCCACCAGCCACGTGAACCCGAAGGACCCGACGGCCGCGAGCGGCAGGGTCATCCGCGGGAAGTACACCTTCTTGATCAGTGAGCCGTTGGCCACGATCGACGTCATGCCGGAGTTGATGACGTTGCGCGCGAAGATCCAGGGCAGCAGCCCGCACATGAGCCAGAGCGGGTAGATGTTCAGCCCGCTGGGGTCACCGACCTCGAGTCGTGCCCGGAAGATGAACGAGTACACGATCGTGTAGATCAGCATCGTCGCGAGCGGGTTGATCAGGGACCACAGTTGCCCGAAGACCGTGCGGCGGTACTTGCCCTTGACCTCGCGGGCGGTGAGGTTCGCCAGGAGTTCCCGCGACGACATGAGCTCGTTCAGGTACGTCATGCTTCGGGTGCAGGCTCCTCCGGGGCGCAACGCAGCGCTCCTCACAGGGATTCGGGGACGAGACATTCTCGCACAAAGGTTGCACTTGCCACGTTCGACTCGGTGATGCATGTCCGCTGCGGGTGCCGCGGAGACGAACACCTGGTGAAACCTGAGTAGGGTTGGTGGGTGATCGTCAGCTTCGCCAACCACTCCACCGCGCCGGTGAACCTCGGCGGGGCGGAACGGTCACTCATCCGCTTCGTGGAGGACTGGCAGGCGCAGGACCCGGCCATGACGCCGACCTTCATCACCAAGGCCCCGCGCGGCAAGTTCATCGATGCCCTCGACGAGCGTGGCTGGTCGTACGACGCGCTGCGGTTCCGCGGCTGGGCCCTGCCGAGTCCACAGCCCGCACCGGCTGCCGAACGCGCCGCCTTCGCGACCGTCGACTACGCCGCCGTGAACGCGATCATCCGGAAGTACGAGCGCGAGCGCCCGGACCTCGTCGTCACCAACACACTCGTCGCTCCGTGGGCGTCGTTCGCCGCCGCGGTCCTCGGGATCCCGCAGGCGTGGTTCGTCCGTGAGTACGGCGACCTCGACCACGGTCTGCAGTTCCAGACGGGCCGTGCGGGCGTCCTCGGCGACATCGGCCTGCTGTCCGGGGCCGTCGTCACCAACTCCGAGGCGATGCGCGACCACCTCGCCCAGTACATCCCCGCCGACAAGCTCTCCGTCGCCTACCCGACGGTCGACACGAGCCGACTCCTGGCGACGAAGGACGACACGCCTGCCGTCGCCCCCTTCCCGCAAGCAGAACCCGGCCTGCGGATCACCGTCCTCGGCCGCGTCGAGGAGTCCAAGGGGCAACACCGCGTCGTCGACGCGCTCGGCGCGCTGCGCCGACGAGGCGTGACCGCGAGCGTCTGTTTCGTCGGGAGCTGGAAGCACCCGGGTGAGGACCAGCGGCTCACCGACCGCGCCCGCGCGCTCGGTGTCGCCGAGCACGTCGTCTTCGCTGGCGAGCAGCACACGCCCGCGCCCTTCATCCACGCGGCCGACGTCTGCGTCACACCGTCCACCATCGAGGCCTTCGGTCGCACCACCGCCGAGTACATGGCGCTCGGCAGGGCCGTCGTCGCCACGCGCCAGGGCGGCAGCGCGGAACTCGTGGAGCCCGGTGTGACCGGCGCGTTGGTCGATGCCGACGACACGAACACCCTCGCTGACGCCCTCGCTGCGTACGCGGCCGACCCGGACACGGCCAGGAGGCACGGTGCGGCTGCACCGGAACGCCTCGCCACCGTCACGGGTGCGGGCCACGACAACGCGGCGGCCATCGCACGGTTGGTCGCGCTGGTCGGCACCGAGGGCTACCGGCTCCCCCAGGCGGCGCGCTACTGGTTCGAGCTGCCCGGCGCGTACGCCTCGCTCGGTGCGACGAGCGCCAGAGCCGCCGTCGGACTCCTCGCGAGCCGCGTGCGATCCCGCTCGGGGGCGGTCGGCCGACTCCTCGCCCAGCCCGGCGTCGTCGTCCGGAAGCTGGCTCGGCGATGACGCGCGACCGTCGTCCGGTCACGATCGTCGTCCCGATCTACGACGACCTCCCCGGTCTCGAGCGCTGCATCGAGGCACTGCTCGAGACGGTGGACTTCTCCGTCGACCGCGTGCTCCTGGCGAACGACGTGGGCCCCCGCGTCGACGCGATCGAGGCCCGTGTGCTCGAGCTCGTCGGTGACCACGAGGGGTTCGAGTACACCCGCAACAGCCGCAACCTCGGCTTCGTCGGCAACTGCAACCGGGCGGTCCTCGACCTCGACCGCACGGGCAACGACGTCCTGCTCCTCAACAGCGACACCGTCCCGATGCCGGGGTTCCTGGACGAGATGACCGCGGTCCTGGCCTCGGACGACTCGATCGGCGTCGTGTGCGCGAGGAGCGACAACGCCACGATCGCGTCCTTCCCCTACGCGCGGCGGAACCCGCGGGCGAGCCTCGCACCGCGCCGCACCCGCGAGCTGCACGGCCGGACGAAGTACCTGCTCCCGCGGCACACGGTCTCCCCCGTGGCGATGGGCTTCTGCTTCCTCATCCGGCGCGAGATGGTCGACCGCTTCGGGTTGTTCGACGACGTCTTCTCCCCCGGCTACGGCGAGGAGAACGACTTCTGCCTGCGGATCAACGAGCACGGCTTCACCTCGGTGTTGGCGAACCGCGCGTTGGTCCTGCACACGGGCTCGACGAGCTTCAGCGGGGATCGCGGTCCCTCGCTCCGACTCGAGCACGAGCGGATCCTGCTCGAGCGCTACCCGTTCTACGGCGGCGCGATCGCGCTCTTCCTCGCCCGGTACCGTGACGCCGTCGACGTGTTCGCCGATGCGTTCCTGCCCGACGACGACGTCGTCCGCGTGGCGCTGCACCTCCCGGCCGACCTGACGGACGAGGTCATCGCCCGGACCCGCAGCACCCTCGCTGCAGCGCCGGATGACGTCGTCGTCACGATCATCGTCGCGAAGTCGCAGATCCGGGACGCCCGTGAGGCGTTCCCGGGCGCTGCGATCGCAGTCGGGGGTCGGCCACGGCAGATCTTCGACGTCGCGGTCGCGCTCGGTGCCCTGACCACGTTCGCGCAGCTCTCCGCGCTCAACGCCAACGCTCCCCGCTGGATCCTCGTCGACCCCGTGTCGCAGGACGTCCGGTGGTCACACGCGGTCGCGAACCACCGTGCGTCGGCGATCGACCGCATCCTGCGCCGCTTCGAGAACCAGAGCACGAGCTGGCGTGACGGGGACGACCTCGTCCGGCTCGTCCGCACAGCCGCCGCGAACGAGATCGACCCCGCGTCCCTGCGTGCTCGCTGGCACGCGGTTTCGGACATCGCCGAAGCGACCGGCCTCCTGGTGCACCGCGCGACGGTGTCGGTCCGACGCCTCGCCGCGCTCACGTTCGGTGCGCGCAACCCGCGCATCGTCGCCCGCCTCCGCGCGATCGCCGGCCGCGGCGCCTGAGCGACGACCGACGAGCGGACGGGAGGCCCGTGGCGGCGCCGCCACGGGCCTCCCGTCCGTCACGCGAGTGCGTCGACGACCGCACGGTGTCGCGCGATGCTGGCCACGTCGAACGCACCGAGCAGGTGCAGCGTGGCGACCCGGAACACGAGGGCCCGCAGGAGCAACTGCCGCCACTCGTGTTCACCCTCGCCGAGATCGTCGAGACGGTCGACGGACACGCCGTGCCAGCAGACCGCGTCGACCGCGGCGATCGCGGCTCCCGTGCCGGCCGGACGCCAGTAGGGTGGCCAGTCGATGATCCCGGGCGCGAGTCCCTCCGCGAACAGGACGTTGCCGAGCAGGTCCCCGTGGACCAACTGCGCCGGCGCGTGGACGGGACGGAACGCCGCGGCGAGGCGATCGAGGGTCGGGTCGGTCGGCAGTGGTGCCTCGCCCCAGGCCATGCGGTCGGCGCGACGCCACGGGTCGTCGGTCTCGGGGTCGGCCGTCCGGAGGAACGCGGGGCACCCGACGCCGGCGACTGCGCGGTGGAAGGCCCGACCCGCTCGGATGACGTCGTCGACACGGGTCTCGTCAGCTGCCCCGGCGACGAACTCCCACGCCTCCCACTCCCCGCACCGCCAGGCACCGGCGCGAGTGGGCACCGGTCTCGGAGTCCGGAACGCCGACGTGTGGCCCAGGTCCGCCAGCAGCGCAGCGCGCCAGTCGGTCACGAGCGCACCGTCGTGGGGCCGGAGGACGATGCCGCCCGCCCGCCAGGAGCGGCCGCGGCCGCCCACGAGGGGCACCGGTGCGGCTGCTCCCGCACCGAACGCGGCGAGCACTCCGGGGTCCGGGGGCGCCGGCCGCGTGTCGGTCACGCGGTCCGCAGGATCTTCACCATCGGCCGGCCCTTGGCGACCTCGTCGACGAGCTTGTCGAGGTACCGGATCTGCCGCATGAGCGGGTCGTCGAGCTCCTCGATCCGCACCCCGCAGATCACCCCGGTGATGAGCGGGGCGTTCGGGTTCAGGTGTGCGCCAGCGAAGAAGTCCTCGAACGTGGTCCGGTCGGCCAGGTGCTGCGCGAGCGCCCGGTCGTCAAAGCCGGTCAACCACTCGATGACGGTGTCGAGCTCCGCCTTCGTGTGGCCCTTCCGCTCCACCTTCGCCAGGTAGTGCCCGTAGACGTCCGCGACGGGCGTCCCGAAGATCCGGTGACCGGCCATGGTCGACGCACCTACACCAGGCAGCGCGGTCCGAGCAGGCTCTTCAGCTCGCCGAACAGGTCCGGGGTCAGGTTCACCGGGAACGGCAGCTCGAAGGTGCGCGCGACGTCGTCCTTGAGCAGCTTCAACCGCACCTCGGTGTCCCCCTGGTGGCGGCCGAGCACGGCGGCGAGTTCCGTCACCGTGGTCGTCGTGGCCTGCCGTTCGGGCAACGACAGCGTGAGTGGCCCGGAGCCCATCGCATCGCCGACGTTCGGCTGGAACATGCTCACCGCGTGCAGGGCCTTGCCGTCGTCGCGGACGTTGACGCGGCCGCGCAGGACGACGATCGAGTCGGGCACGAGGGACGGGCCGAACTCCTGGTACGTCTTGCCCAGGAACATCACGCCGATCTGGCCGCCGAAGTCCTCGATGTCGACGATGCCGTACGGGTTGCCGCTCGTCTTCGCCACCCGGTGCTGCACGCTCGTCAGCAGGCCGGCGACGGTGACCGTCTCACCCTCGATCGAGTCGTCGGCGGTGAGCAGGTCGGCGATGGTGATCGACTGGTGCTTCGCGAGCTCGATCTCGAGCCCGGCGAGCGGGTGGTCGGACACGTAGAGCCCGAGCATGTCCCGCTCGAACGCCAGCTTGTCGCGCTTGGACCACTCCGGACGGTCCGGAACCTGCGACACCGCGGCGCTCGGGGCGTCCTCGGCTGCCTCGGCGAAGAGCGAGTCGAAGTCGAACCCGACGTTGCCGTGGGCCTCGTCGCGCTTGACCTTCACCGCGCCCTCGACCGCGCCCTCGTGGATCTCCACCAGGGCTCGGCGGGTGTCGCCGAACTCGTCGAAGGCACCGGCCTTGATGAGCGACTCGACCGTGCGCTTGTTCGCCGACGAGATCGGGATCTTGCGCAGGAAGTCGTGGAACGACTCGAAGGCGCCCTTCTCGGTCCGCGCCTTGACGATGTCGTCGACGACGTTGAACCCGACGTTGCGGATGGCACCCATGCCGAAGCGGATGTCGTCGCCGACTGCGGCGAAGAAGCCGATCGACTCGTTGACGTCCGGCGGCATCACCTTGATGCCCATGCGGCGGCACTCGTTCAGGTAGAGGGCGAGCTTGTCGCGGGCGTCGCCGACGCTCGTCAGCAGGGCGGCCATGTACTCGGCCGGGTAGTGCGCCTTGAGGTACGCGGTCCAGAAGGACACCACACCGTAGGCCGCCGAGTGCGCCTTGTTGAACGCGTAGTCGGAGAAGGGCAGCAGGATGTCCCACAGCGTCTTGATCGCCGCGTCGGAGTACCCGTTGTCCTTCATGCCCTGCTGGAAGCCCGCGTACTGCTTGTCGAGCTCGGACTTCTTCTTCTTGCCCATCGCGCGGCGGAGGATGTCCGCCTGGCCGAGGGAGAACCCGGCGACCTTCTGCGCGATGGCCATGACCTGCTCCTGGTAGATGATCAGGCCGTAGGTCGTGCCGATGATGTCCTTGAGGGGCTCCTCGAGCTCCGGGTGGATCGGCGTGATCGGCTGTTCGCCGTTCTTGCGGAGCGCGTAGTTCGTGTGCGAGTTCGCACCCATGGGCCCCGGGCGGTACAGGGCGATGAGCGCGGAGATGTCCTCGAAGTTGTCGGGCTTCATCAGCCGCAGCAGGCCACGCATCGGCCCACCGTCGAGCTGGAACACACCGAGGGTGTCGCCGCGCTGCAGGAGCGCGTACGCCTCGGGGTCCTCGAGCCCCATGTTCTCGAGGTCGAGCTCGGTCCCACGGTTCGTCTTGATGTTGTCGAGGGCGTCACTGATGATCGTGAGGTTGCGGAGCCCCAGGAAGTCCATCTTGATCAGGCCGAGCGACTCCGCTGCCGGGTAGTCGAACTGCGTGACGATCTGGCCGTCCTGCTCCCGCTTCATGATCGGGATGATGTCGATGAGCGGGTCGCTCGACATGATGACGCCGGCAGCGTGCACGCCCCACTGGCGCTTCAGCCCCTCGAGGCCGAGCGCGGTGTCGAAGACCGTCTTCGCCTCGGGGTCGGTCTCGACCACGGTGCGGACGTCGACGGCTTCCTTGTAGCGCGGGTGGTCCTTGTCGAAGATCCCGGTGAGCGGGATGTCCTTGCCCATCACGGGCGGCGGCATGGCCTTCGTGAGCTTCTCGCCCATGCCGAACGGGAACCCGAGGACGCGCGAGGAGTCCTTGAGCGCCTGCTTCGCCTTGATCGTGCCGTACGTGACGATCTGCGCGACGCGCTCCGACCCGTACTTCTCGGTGACGTACTTGATCGCCTCACCGCGGCGCCGGTCGTCGAAGTCGACGTCGAAGTCGGGCATCGAGACGCGGTCCGGGTTGAGGAACCGCTCGAAGATCAGGCCGTGCCGGATCGGGTCGAGGTCGGTGATGCGCATCGCGTACGCAACCATCGAGCCGGCGCCGGAGCCACGACCCGGACCGACGCGGATGCCGTTGTTCTTGGACCAGTTGATGAAGTCCGCGACCACCAGGAAGTAGCCCGGGAACCCCATCTGGTTGATGATGCCGACCTCGTAGTCGGCTCGGTCCTGCACCTCTTTCGAGATGCCGTCCGGGTACCGGTAGTCCAGCCCCTTCGCGACCTCTTTCTCGAACCAGGAGTGCTCGGTCTCGCCCTCGGGCACCGGGAACTTCGGCATGTAGTTGGCCGAGGTGTCGAACTCGACGTTGCAGCGTTCCGCGATGAGCAGCGTGTTGTCGCAGGCCTCGAGGTTGTCGCGGAAGACGTGCCGCATCTGCGCCGGGGTCTTCAGGTAGAACTCGTCCGCGTCGAACTTGAAGCGGTTCGGGTCGTTCAGGGTCGACCCGGACTGCACGCAGAGCAGTGCCGCGTGCGACTTGGCGTCGTGGGCGTGCGTGTAGTGCAGGTCGTTCGTGCCGACCAGCGGGATGTCGAGGTCCTTCGCCAGGCGGATCAGGTCGCTCATGATCCGGCGTTCGATCTCGAGGCCGTGGTCCATGACCTCGGCGAAGTAGTTCTCCTTGCCGAAGATGTCGCGGTAGTCGGCGGCGGCCTGCACCGCTTCGTCGTACTGGCCGAGACGCAGACGCGTCTGGATCTCCCCCGAGGGGCAGCCCGTCGTGGCGATGATGCCCTCGTGGTACTCCTGCAGGAGCTCGATGTCCATGCGGGGCTTGAAGTAGTAGCCCTCGAGCGACGCCTTGGACGACAGCCGGAACAGGTTGTGCATGCCCGTCGTGTTCTCGGCGAACATCGTCATGTGCGTGTACGAGCCGGCGCCGGACACGTCGTCGCCGCCACCGTCACCCCAGCGCACACGGGTCTTGTCCGAGCGGTGCGTGCGGGGCGTGATGTACGCCTCGGTCCCGATGATCGGTTTGACGCCACCGGCCTTGGCGGCCTTCCAGAACTCGAAGGCGCCGAACATGTTGCCGTGGTCGGTCACCGCCACGGCGGGCATCCCCTGCGCGGCGGTCTCCGCCACGAGGTCGGAGAGCCTGGCGGCACCGTCGAGCATCGAGTACTCGCTGTGCACGTGCAGGTGGACGAAGGAGTCGGAATCCGACACGGAACCTCCGGTTCGTACGGTGTGCTGCGGGGTGGGAACAGCCTAACCGCAGCCGCCCACATTCCCGCGCGCGTCGGAGCGGACAGGAGGCACGGGGCGGGGCCGCACCGCGCCTCCAGACCGGCATCGGGTCGCGACGCGCGCGGGGCGCCACGCCGAGGGAACAGGACACGCCGCACGCAGGCCGCCGCGGGTGCAGAAAGCGTCGCCTGGCGGCGCCCCAGCCGACAGTTCGCGCCTCCTCGGCGCAAGCGCCCGGGCGTGCCGGACGGGAGGCCCGGGGCGGGGCCGCAGCGCGCCTCCAGGCCGGCACCGCGTCACGACACGCGCGGGGCGCCCCGCCGAGAGGGCAGGACGCGCCGCAGGTAGGCCGCCGCGGGCGCAGAAAGCGTCGCCTGATGGTGCCGCAGCCGACAGTTCGTGACCCCTCGGCGCAAGCGCCCGGGCACCGCGGACTGGACACGCGGGGCGCCCGGGCGAGGGGGCAGGACACCCCGCGCGCGCTCCGCCGCGGGCGCAGAAAGCGTCGCTTGGCGGCGCCGCAGCCGACAGTTCGTGACCCTTCGGCGCAAGCGCCCGGGCACGGCGGACGGGAGGCGCGGGGCGGGCCCGCACCGCGCCTCCAGACCGGCACCGCGTCACGACGCGCGCGGGGCGCCCCGCCGAGAGAGCAGGACACGCCGCACGCCGACGACCGCGGGCACAGAAAGCGTCGCTTGGCGGCGCCGCAGTCGACAGTTCGTGACCCCTCGGCGCAAGCGCCCGGGCGTGCCGGACAGGAGGCGCGGGGCGGGGCCGCAGCGCGCCTCCAGACCGGCACCGGGTCGCGACACGTGCGGGGCACCCCGCCGAGGGAGCAGGACACGCCGTGCACATGCCGCCACGGGCGCAGAAAGCGTCGCCTGATGGTGCCCCAGTCGACAGTTCGTGACCCGTCGGCACAATCGCCCGGGCGCGGCGGTCTGGACCCGCGGGCCGCCCCGCCGAGACGGCAGGACACGCCGCACGCCGACCGCCGCGGGCACAGAAAGCGTCGCCTGGCGGCGCCCCAGCCGACAGTTCGCGACCCCTCGGCACAAGCGCCCGGGCGCGTCAGAGCGACGCGCTCCGGATCTGCTCCAGCGCTGCCTGCAGGTCATCCGGGTACTGCGCCTCGAACGACACCCACTCGCCCGTGCGGGGATGGTCGAAGCCCAGCCGGACGGCGTCGAGCCACTGGCGCGTCAGCCCGACCTCGGCCGCGAGCACCGGGTCGGCGCCGTACATCGTGTCCCCGACGAGCGGGTGGCGTGTGGCAGCCATGTGCACCCGGATCTGGTGGGTGCGCCCGGTCTCCAGGTGCACCTCGAGCAGGGTGGCGGCACGGAAGGCCTCGAGCGTCTCGTAGTGGGTGACGCTCGGCTTGCCCTCCGACGTGACCGCGAACTTCCAGTCGCTCGACGGGTGCCGGCCGATCGGGGCGTCGATCGTGCCCGAGGTCGGGTCGGGGTGGCCCTGCGCGAGTGCGTGGTAGACCTTCTCGACCGTGCGCTCCTTGAATGCCCGCTTCAGGTGCGTGTACGCCAGCTCGGTCTTCGCGACGACCATCAGGCCCGAGGTCCCGACGTCGAGGCGGTGCACGATCCCGGCGCGTTCGGCGGCGCCCGACGTCGCGATCGTGAAGCCGGCGGCGGCGAGGCCCCCGGGCACGGTCGGACCGTCCCACCCCGGCGAGGGGTGCGCGGCGACACCGACGGGCTTGTCCACGACGACGATGTCCTCGTCGTCGTGCACGATCGTCATGCCCGGAACGGCCGCCGGGACGATGCGCGGCGGCTCCTTCGGGGTCCACTCGACCTCGAGCCAGGAGTCGGCGTGCAGCCGGTCCGACTTGTCGACGGTGACACCGTCGACGCGGACGCCACCGGCCGCGACGACGTCGGCCGCGAACGACCGGCTGAAGCCGAGGAGCTTCGCGATGGCGGCGTCGACGCGCTCACCGGCGAGCCCGTCGGGCACGGGAAGAGAACGCGATTCGCTCACGTGGCGTCGTGGCCCAGCGTGTCGCGACGGTCGCGGTCCTCCGGCCTGGAGGCGCGGGTCGGCTCGTCGAGAGCGGCATCGGCCGACGAGAACGCGGCCCCACCGTCGAGCGGCTCCGCCGCGTCGACCGGCTGCGCCGCGTCGACCGGCTGCGCCGCGTCGAGCTGCGCCTGGCGCTTGGCCGAGAGCGTGCGGGTGCCGTCGAGGTTCACCCCGAGGATCACCAGCAGCACGAAGACCACCATGCTGATGCAGATGAAGGAGTCGGCGACGTTGTAGATCGCCGGCATCATCCACGGCGTCGAGATGAAGTCGACGACGTGGCCACGACCGAAGCCGGGCTCACGGAAGAGCCGGTCGAGCAGGTTGCCCAGCGCACCGCCGAGCAGCATGCCGAGCACGATGGCCCACCACATCGACCGGATGCGACGCGAGTACACGATGATCGCGACGACGACCGCGGCCGAGATGACCGAGAACACCCAGGTCATGTTCACCGCGAACGAGAACGCGGCCCCCGGGTTCCGGACGTACAGGAACTGCAACGCCCCGCCGAGGACCGGGACGGGGGTGCCGTACGGCAGGTTCGCGACGACCAGCGTCTTGGCGACCTGGTCGAACGCCACCACCACGACAGCGGCGAAGGCCAGTGCCGCGATCGCGCGGACACTGACCTTCGCTCGTGATGCTGGTCGCGACAACGTCAGTTGCCGAAGCCCTGCGCCGAAGCCGGCGCCGGGGTGAGACCGGACTGCTCGCCCGAGGTGTCGAGCTCGGAGAGCTGACCCTGGATGTAGCTCTTGAGCTGCGCACGGTAGTCGCGCTCGAAGGTCCGGAGCTCGTCGATCTTGCCCTCGAGCTGGCGCTGCTCCTGCTCGAGCACCGCGACACGCTGACGGTTCGTGTTCTCGGTGTCGGCGATGATCTGGCGCTGCTTCGCCTCGGCCTCGGAGACCAGGCGAGCCGCCTGGGCCGTGCCCTCGGCGATGAGCGCGTCGCGCTTCTCGATGCCCTCGCGGACGTGCTCCTCGTGGAGACGACGCGCCAGGGTCAGGAGGTTCGTGGTGCCCTCGGTGTCCTCGTCGGCGGGCACCGTCGTTGCCGGAGCCGCCGCGGCGACCGGAGCGGGCTCCGGTGCTGCCTCGACCGGGGCCGGGGTGGGCTCCGGCTCGGCTGCGGGAGCGGGCTGCTCGGCCTGCGCCGGCTGCGGGGCCGACTCGGCCGCCTGCAGGCGCTGGCGGAGCTCGTCGTTCTCCGCGGTCAGGCGACGGAGCTCGACCACGACCTCGTCGAGGAAGTCGTCGACCTCGTCCTGGTCGTAGCCCTCGCGGAACTTCGTCGGCTGGAACCGCTTGTTGACTACGTCTTCCGGCGTCAAAGCCATTGCCGTCACCTCAATAGAACTGCTGAACGTGTGGAACCGCGTGCGGTGCGACCGAATCTACCAGTCGTACCGTGCGGTGCGGATGCACCACCGGAGCGGGCATCGATCCCGACCACCGTACACCGACGATGGGGCGGAACCGTGACCTGCGCCGGGCGTGGCGCGTGTCGCGGACGGGAGTCCGCTCAGATACTGCGTGCCAGAGCGGCGACCACGAACCGGGCGATGATGACGACGAGCATCACGATCGTCCAGCCGAAGTCGAGCGCCACCGGCCCGAGGCGGAGCGGCGGGAGGACCCGTCGCACCGCTCGGATGGGCGGATCCGTGACCGTGTAGACGAACTCGGACACCACGAGCATGCCCCCGCGCGGCCGCCAGGAACGGTTGAAGCTCTGCACGAGGTCGAGGGCGAAGCGCCCCCACATCACGAAGAAGTACAGGAGCAACGCGAGGGAGATGATCCCTAGGATCACGGACACGATGGGGCTCGCTCGTCTCGGGCGAGCGTCGTCAGACGACGCTCAGGGGCGGGTGTGCCGGGTACGGCTCAGGACTGGGCGAAGAAGTTCGCCTCGATGTCGGACTCTACCTCAGCGGGCTCACCGCTCACTGCGACGTGGGCCGGCGACAGGAGGAAGACCTTGTTCGTGACGCGCTCGATCTTGCCGAACAGGCCGAGCGACAGTCCCGAGGCGAAGTCGATCATGCGTCGGGCGTCACCCTCGGTCATCTGCGAGAGGTTGATGATGACGGGGATGCCGTCGCGGAAGCTCTCGGCGATGGACTGGGCGTCCTTGTACTCGCGCGGGTGGACGGTGAGGATCTCGTTCATTTCCTGGACCGGGGTCGCCTTCTGTGCGGTCGTGTGCGAGCGGCGGAGCGGAGTGACCTGGGCGCCGCGCTGGTGGGTGTGCGTCTTGGTGGGAGCCGGCGCCGCTGCGGGAGCTGCCGCCGGGGCTGCTGCCGCGGCGGGGGCTTCCTGCGGTTCGGCGGGCGCCGGAGCAGCCGCTGCGGCCTGGCGAGCAGGGGCTGCCTGCTGGCGCGCGGGCTCGGCCTGCTGCTCGTCCTCGTAGTCGAGTTCCTCATCGGCGAGGCCGAGGTAGACCATCGTCTTCTTCAGCGGGTTGGCCATGGTTCCTCCGGGGTTCGTGCTCGTGGTGCCCTGCAACGAGGCTAGGGTGCGGGCGGCCGGTTTCCCGTGATTGCGGTGCCGATCCGCAGGTGTGTCGCGCCCTCGAGGATCGCCTCGGCGTAGTCCCCGCTCATGCCGGCCGAGATGTCGGTCGCGCCGGGCTCGAGCGACACCACCCGTTCGGAGATCGAGCGGAGTCGGGCGAAGGCGGCTCGGGGCTCCTCGTCGAGGGGCGCGACGGCCATCACACCCCGCAGCCGGATGGTCCCGGTGGCCAGCACACGCGCCACCATCGCCTCAACGTCGTCCGGCTGCACCCCGCCACGGCCGGGGTCGTCGGTGAGGTTGACCTGCACGAAGCCGTCGATGACCGGCGGCTCCGGCTCGGCCTCGGTCGGGGCGAACGCGTCGACGACGGAGCCGCGGTCGAGCGACTGCACGACGTGGGCGTACCGCCGGGCCTGCCGGGCCTTCTTCGACTGCAGCTGCCCGACGAAGTGCCAGGTCAGGCCGAGGTCCGCCAGTTCGGCGGCCTTCGCCTGCGCCTCCTGGTGGCGGTTCTCCCCCACGTCGGTCACGCCGAGTGCGGCGAGCTCGCGCACGAGTGACGCCGGGTGGTACTTCGTGACGACGACGAGCGTGAGTTCGTCGGGCGAGCGCCCTGCGGCTCGCGCCGCGTCGGCGATGCCGCTCCGGACGGACGCGAGACGCGCCTCCGGTCCGTCGTCGGGTGACGAGGCGGACGAGAGGCGCGTGTCGGCTACCAAGGGTGGGTTACTTCAGGAAGTCGGGGACGTCGAGCTCGTCGTCGTCGTCGAACGCCGGGTCGGCGGCGCGCTGCACCGGCGGCTGGTGTTCCTGCGAGGCCCAGGAGGGGCTGGACGTGGTGGAGTCCTCGATCGCGCCGGTCGAGGCGGCGACGGGCGCCGCTGCGCTCGACTCCGGGTCGACGTAGCTCGAGCGACGTTCCTTCTGCTGCTGCGCCGGCTCGCCGCCGTCGAAGCCCGCGGCGATGACGGTCACGCGGACCTCGTCGCCCAGGGTGTCGTCGATGACCGCACCGAAGATGATGTTCGCCTCGGGGTGCACGGCTTCCTGCACCAGACGCGCGGCGTCGTTGATCTCGAAGATGCCGAGGTTCGAGCCACCCTGGATCGACAGCAGCACGCCGTGCGCACCGTCGATGGAGGCCTCGAGCAGCGGCGACGCGACGGCGAGCTCGGCCGCCTTGATCGCACGGTCGGCACCGCGCGACGAGCCGATGCCCATGAGCGCGGAACCCGCACCCTGCATGACGCTCTTGACGTCGGCGAAGTCGAGGTTGATCAGGCCCGGGGTCGTGATGAGGTCGGTGATGCCCTGCACACCGGCCAGGAGCACCTGGTCGGCCGTGGCGAAGGCCTCGACCATGGAGATGCCGCGGTCGCTGATCTCGAGCAGGCGGTCGTTCGGGACGACGATGAGCGTGTCCACCTCGTCCTTGAGGCCCGCGACGCCGTTCTCGGCCTGCGACTGGCGGCGCTTGCCCTCGAAGCTGAAGGGCTTCGTGACGACACCGATGGTCAGTGCGCCGATGGACTTCGCGATGCGCGCGACGACCGGTGCACCACCGGTGCCGGTGCCGCCGCCCTCGCCCGCGGTGACGAACACCATGTCGGCGCCGGCCAGGGCCTCTTCGATCTCCTCGGCGTGGTCCTCGGCGGCACGACGGCCGACCTCGGGGTCCGCGCCGGCACCGAGGCCGCGGGTGATCTCGCGGCCGACGTCGAGCTTGACGTCGGCGTCGCTGAGCAGCAGTGCCTGGGCGTCGGTGTTGATCGCGATGAACTCGACCCCACGGAGACCGAGCTCGATCATGCGGTTGACGGCGTTGACGCCGCCGCCGCCGACACCGACGACCTTGATGACGGCGAGGTAGTTGTGGTTCGTGGTCACGTCAGTCAGGCCTCCGGTAGAACCCTCAACCTCTACTTGAAGTTCAGGGGCAATGCTGGTAGATGTGGTGCTGGCTCCGACGCTACGGGTGCGTTCGGCGCAGTGTCGCCCCGCCACGCCGCGTGTCGCCGATCAGGTCCGGCAATTCAGTCCTTGGCGCGGATCACGCCGTTGTCCGGTGCCGAGACGTCGTACTCGACGACGACGCCTGGGTTCCGTGCCGCGTGGTCCTTGACCAGCGCGGCGAGCAGTTCGGCCTTCGCGTCCGAGTCGTCCGGGCTCCCCCACACGACGGTCGAGCCGTCCTTGAGCGTCAGGGTGACGTCGTCGGCCGTCGACCCGGCGACGCGTGTCACCTGGGACCGGACCGTCGAGGGCAGCGCCAGCACGACCTCGGTCATGGTGCGGAAGCTCGAGGACCCCAGGCGCGCACGGGCGATGTCGGCGAGCGGCATGGTCGCCGGGCGCTTCGGCGACGACTGCACGACGATGCCCGCGGGGTCGACGAGGTCGAAGGTGCTGCCGGAGCGCACCGCGACCACCGGCGTGCGCTCGGTCACCGTGACGACGAGCGTGTGCGGCGGGGCCTCTTCGGTCACGTAGCTCTCGATGAGCGGGAACCCGGCGACGTCCCGCTTGATCGCGTCGAAGTCGAGCCGGGCCAGTGGCGTGCCGATCTGGTCGGACAGCGCCTGGCGCAGCGCGGACTCGTCGACGCGGTTGGTGCCCTTGACCTCGATGGTGCGGAGCGCCATCAGCGGGGAGAACACCGCGACGAGGATCGAGACCCCGAGCACCAGGACGACGCTCGCCGCCGTGATCCACGCGGCGCGGCGGTGCCGGCTGCGCCGGGTGAACCGGCGGACCTCGGCACGCTCGAGCAGGCGGCGGCGCCGCTTCGCGATGCGCGCCTCGCGGGCGGTCTCGGCAGCGCGCACCCGCGCCCCGATGGGCGCCTCGGTGTGCTGGTCGGTCCGGGAGGCACCGGTCGCGTCGAGCACGTCGGTCACGGTCGCGTCGTGGTCGGCTCCACCGCTCGAGGCCGCTCGGCGTTCCGCGTCGCGGCGGTCGGCCTCCTCGTCCCGGTGGTCCTCGTTCGGGGTGTACTCGCGCAGGCGGTCGGCGACGGTGGAGAGCCCGGCGCCGAACCGGCGTCCGGCCGCACCGGCGAACGCGCCGACGCGGTCGCGGTGCGGACCCGACGTGTCGGCGGCGGGCCGGTCCGCGGGGGTGGGCTCGGCGGTGTCGTCTACCGTCTCGTCGACCGGGGCGTCCGGGGCGGACGTGGGACGGGCCTCCCGGTCGTCGGCGACGCGTCCGCGGAACGGCAGCCGCGGCTTCGAGGGACCACGACGCTGCCGGGGCGCTTCCGCGGCCTCGGCCGGGGCGTCCCTGCGGGCGTCCCCCTCGTCGAACCCCTCGGGGCGCTTCACCGGGACGACGCTCCGTCGGTGCCCAGGGCGCCGAGCACCTGCGGGATGATCCGGTACACGTCGCCGCAGCTGAGCGTCATGATGATGTCGCCGTCTCGGGCGACCGCGGCCGCGCGGGCCGCCGCTTCGTCCCAGTCGGGCAGGAACTCGACGCGCGACTGGTCGGCGAAGCGCTCCTGCACCAGGGCACCGGTCACGCCGGGCTCCGGGTCCTCGCGGGCGCCGTAGACGTCGAGCACGACCGTGTGGTCGGCGAGCTCCTCGTACACCTTGGCGAAGTCGCCGGCCATCAGGCGGGTGCGCGAGTACAGGTGCGGCTGGTGGATCGCGATGATGCGACCGTCGCCGACGACGTTGCGGGCGGCCTTGAGCGCCGCGGCGACCTCGGTCGGGTGGTGCGCGTAGTCGTCGTAGACCGAGACGCCGCGCTCGACACCGTGCAGCTCGAAGCGGCGCTGGGTGCCACCGAACGCCTCGAGCCCGCGGACCGCGTCGGCCGGGGCGACGCCGAGGCCGGTCAGGACCGCGAAGGCGCCGACGGCGTTGATCGCGTTGTGGCGGCCGGGCACGCGGAGGGTCAGGTGGTACGCCTCGCCACCGGCGCGGAAGTCGACCTCGACACCAGCCGACTCGGTGATGCCCTCGATGCGGACGTCCGCGTCGACGGCCTCGCCGAAGGTGACGATCTCCGGGGCGTCCGGGCGCTGGCGGATGCCGGCGGTGACCGTCTTCGCACCGACGTCGTCGCTTGAGATGACGACGCGCTCGCTCGCCTTCGCGGCGAACTCGACGAAGGCCTCGGTGAAGGCCTCCTCGCTGCCGTAGTGGTCCAGGTGGTCGGCGTCGACGTTGGTGATCAGGGCCACGGCGACGTCGTAGAGCAGGAACGAGCCGTCGGACTCGTCGGCCTCGACCACGAACAGGTCGCTGGACCCCGGGCCCGAGCTGGTGCCGAGGGACTGGATGACGCCGCCGTTGACGAAGCTCGGGTCGAGGCCGAGCTCGACCATCGCGGTGACGATCATGCCGGTCGAGGTGGTCTTGCCGTGCGCACCGGCGACCGCGACCAGGCGGTGCTCGGCGATCAGGGCGGCGAGGGCCTGCGAGCGGTGCAGCACCGGCAGACCGCGGCGCTGCGCCTCGAGGAGCTCCGGGTTGTCGGGCCAGAGGGCGCTCGTGACGACGATGGTGTCGGCCTCGCCGACGTTCGCCGCGTCGTGACCGATGTGCACGGTCGCGCCGAGGTCGCGCATCGTGCCGGTCGTCTCCGTCTCGCGGGAGTCGCTGCCCGTCACGCGGTGCCCGGCGGCGAGGAACATCCGGGCTATCCCGCTCATGCCCGCTCCGCCGATGCCGACGAAGTGCACCGTGCCCAGGTCGTCCGGGATCGGCTGGGTCAGGTCCGGCTTGATGGTCATCGTTCCTCCGTGGTGCTGGGGGCCTGCTTCGCGGCGTCGAGGACCAGGTCGGTCATCCGGTCGGCGCCGTCGCGGTGGCCGACGCTGCCCGCCCGGACGGTCATGTCCGCGATGCGGGAGCGGTCCTGCAGGATGCTCAGCAGCTGGAACGTCACCCAGTCCTGGTCGAATTCCCCGTCGGCCACCAGGACGGCTCCCCCGGCGTCGACGACGTCCTTCGCGTTGTGGCGCTGCTCACCGTTGCCCACCGGGTACGGCACGAGCACGCTCGGCAGCCCGACGGCGGTCAGCTCGCACACCATGCCGGCACCGGAGCGCGACACGACGAAGTCGCTCGCCGCGTACGCCAGGTCCATCCGGTCGCAGTAGGGCAGCACGTGGTAGCCGTCGAGGTCGCTCGGGCCGATGTCCGACGCGGCGCCCACGACGTGCAGGACCTGCCAGCCGGCTCCGACGATCGCGGCGGCGGACTTGTTGATCGTCCGGTTGATGCTCCGCGCACCCGAGGAGCCACCGGTCACGAGCAGCACGGGCCGGTCCGGGTCGAGCCCGAACTCGGCGAGCCCCTCGGCCCGGACGGCACGGCGGTCGAGCGACTCGATCTCGCGACGGAGCGGCATGCCGACGACGCGGCCGTGACGCAGGCGGGTGTTCGAGAAGGTGAGGCCGACATGCTCGGTGAGGAAGGCGGCGAGGCGGTTCGCCAGCCCGGGCTTGGCGTTCTGCTCGTGCACGACGATCGGGGTGCCGGTGCGGCGGGCGGCGATGTACGCCGGAGCGGCCGCGTAGCCACCGACCCCGAGGACCACCTCGATCTCGTGGTCGCGGATGATCTGCTCGGTCCGCTTGACCGCCGCCGCGAAGCGCTGCGGGAAGCGCAGGGCGGCACCGTTCAGCTTCCGCGGGAACGGTAGGCGCGGGATCGTCAGCAGCTCGTAGCCGCGCATCGGCACGAGACGGGACTCCAGGCCCTCGGCGGTGCCCAGCACGAGCACCTCGGCGCCGGGCTCCCGCTCGGTCAGCCGGTCGGCGACCGCGAGCAGGGGGTTGACGTGGCCGGCGGTGCCGCCGCCGGCGAAGAGGTACTTGCTCACCGCAGTGATCCGTTCGTGGAGGTCCGGCCGAGTGGGGCGTTCGTCAGGCCGGGGTCGTTCTTGCCGGGCAGGTCACGGGCGAAGGAGAGCACGACGCCGATCGCGACCAGGGTCATGATGAGGGCCGATCCACCGGCTGAGATGAGTGGCAGGGGCACACCCAGGACGGGCAGCAGGCCGAGCACGACGGCGATGTTGATGAGCGCCTGGCCGATGATCCACGCGAGGATGCCACCGGTGACCGTCTTCACGAAGGGGTCGCGGGACTGCCGGATGATCTTGATCATGCCGACGGCGAGCACCACGAACAGGCTGAGCACCACGACGGCGCCGATCAGGCCGAGCTCCTCGCCGATGATCGCGAAGATGTAGTCGTTGTCCGCCTCGGGCAGCCACGACCACTTCGCCTTCGAGTTGCCGAGGCCGACGCCGAACACGCCGCCGGACGCGAGCGCCCACATGCCGTGCACGGGCTGCCAGCAGATGTCCTGGTACTGGCTGGTGTCGGTGCACCCGGACAGCCAGGCGCTGATGCGGGTGGAACGCGAGGCCGAGGCCATCGTCACGAAGGGCAGCATCACGGCGAACGCGCCGAGGCCGACGAGCAGGTGCCGGGCGCGGACACCGCCGATGTACAGCGCGCCGAACACCAGGATGAGCATGACCATCGCGGTGCCCTGGTCACCACCGAGGACGACGAGCCCGAGCGAGAGCATCGAGGCGATCCCGATCGGGATGAACACCTCTTTCCAGTCGTCGAGCTTGTCCCGCTTGACGTAGATGATGGCGCCGATGCCGAGCACCAGCCCGAGCTTCACGACCTCGGACGGCTGCGCGGTGAACGACCCGAGCTCGATCCAGTTCCGGTTGCCCTGGATGTCGATGCCGAGCGGGGTGAACACGAGCAGCTGCAGGACGAGCGCCGCACCGAGCAGCCGCATCGCCCACTTCCGCCAGATCCGGGTCGGGACCCGGCTGGCGATGAGCATGAGCGGCACGCCGAGCACGGCGTACAGGCCCTGGCGGGACGCCGCCCCGAAGAAGTCGTGGGTCGCCGCGTACTCCTCGACGCTCGACGAGGACAGCACCATCACGACGCCGAAGACGACGAGGAACAGCGTGACGCCGAGGATCGTGTAGAAGGTGCTGGACTCCGCGACGAAGACGTTCTTGACGGCGACGATCGCGCCGTTCGTCCGTCGTGGGGTCGTCGCGGTCCGGCCGTTACGGCTGTTCGGAAGATCCGTCGGTGTCGTCGCCATCGACTTCTCCTCCCAGGTGCTCGTTGACCGCGGCCGCGAAACGCTGCCCCCGGTCGGCGTAGGAGCCGAACTGGTCGAACGACGCCGCCGCCGGGGCGAGGAGGACGGTGTCGCCCGGCCTCGCGACCGATGCGGCATGCCGGACCGCCTCGCGCATGACCTGATCAGTGTCCGTCGTCTCCACCTGGAGCACCGGGACCGTGGACGCGTGTCGCGCGAATGCCTCGAGGACCGGGGTCCGGTCGGTGCCGATCACCACGACGGCGCGGACGCCGGGGCCGAAGCGCTCGACCAGCCCGTCGACGTCGACGCCCTTGAACAGACCGCCGACGATCCACACGACGGTGTCGAACGACGCGAGCGACGCGGTGGCGGCGTGCGGGTTCGTGGCCTTGGAGTCGTCGACCCAGGTGATGCCGTCCGCCTGGGCGACGAGCTCGGTGCGGTGGTGGTCGGCGCGGAACGCCCGGACGGCCGACTGGATGGCGCTCGGCTGGACGGTGCCCGCACGGGCCAGGGCGGCGGCGGCCAGGACGTTCATGGTCATGTGCGGGCTTGCGAGCCCGGCTGCCTCGAGGTCGGCGATGGTCGACAGCTCGAGCGCGCTGTTGCGGCGGTCCTCGTTGAAGGCCCGGTCGCACAGGACGTCCTCGACGATGCCGACGTCACCGGGAGCGGGGACACCGGGGGTGAAGCCGACCGCACGGCAGCCCTCCACCACGTCGGCCTCCTGCACCATCTGCCGGGTGGCTTCGTCCGAGGTGTTGTAGACGCACGCCATCACGGTGCGCTCGTAGACCTTGGCCTTCGCCGCGCGGTACGCCTCGGCGGAGCCGTGCCACTCCAGGTGGTCGTCGGCGATGTTCAGGCAGGCGCTCGCGAGCGGCACCACGGCGCCGTCACCGGACGTCGCCGCGTAGTGCAGCTGGTGGCTCGAGAGCTCGACGACGAGCACGTCGTAGCCGACCGGGTCGCGGACGACGTCGAGCACCGGCACGCCGATGTTCCCGCACGCGACGGCACGCAGGCCGCCGGCCTCGTACATCGCGGTCGTGAGCTGTGTCGTCGTGGTCTTGCCGTTCGTGCCCGTGATCGTGATCCAGGGGGCCGCGACCGGGCCGCGGACGACCTTGTCGCGCACGCGCCAGGCGAGCTCGATGTCGCCCCAGACGGTGCTGTTCGTCACCGACCACTGCACGGTGGCGTTGTGCGGGGGCAGCCCCGGCGACACGATGACGACGTCGGGCGCCTGCTGCACGAGGGCGTCCGGCACGGTGTCGAGCGGGGTCTGCAGGAACCGGGCACCGATCACGTCGAGCAGCTCGACGCTGTCGGCGGGGGCGTCGGACGAGTAGACCGTCACCTCGCTGCCGAGTTCCACGAGCGTGTCGGCGACCGAGAACCCGGTGGCACCGAGGCCGAGGACGGCGACGTTCAGCCCCTTCCACCCCTCGGAGTACCAGCTGTCGAGGGACTGGAGGCGGGACGGCGAGGACACCGGGTCAACCAACGCGTGCGATCCATTCGAGGTAGAAGAGTCCGACCCCCGCCGCGACGAAGAGCCCGGCGATGATCCAGAAGCGGACGACGACGGTCACCTCGGCCCACCCCTTCAGTTCGAAGTGGTGGTGCAGCGGACTCATCAGGAAGATGCGCTTGCCGTGGGTGATCTTGAAGTAGGCCCGCTGCAGGATGACGGAGCCGGTGACGATGAAGAACAGGCCACCGATGAGGATGAGCAGCAGCTCGGTACGGCTGAGGATCGCGAGGCCGGCCAGGGCACCGCCGAGGCCGAGCGACCCGGTGTCACCGAGGAAGATCTGCGCCGGCGAGGTGTTGTACCAGAGGAACCCGATGAGCCCGCCGCAGACCGCGGCCGCGACCACGGCGAGGTCGAGCGGGTTCGAGACGGTGTAGCAGGCGTGGGCGGTGTTCGAGTCGAGGCGTGCCCCGCCGCAGATCTGGTTCGACTGCCAGAAGCCGATGATGACGTACGAGCCGATCGCCAGGATGCTCGACCCGGTGGCCAGCCCGTCGAGCCCGTCGGCCACGTTCACGCCGTTCGACGTGGACACCGTCAGCAGGACGATCCAGGCCAGGAACAGCACGGTGCCGATGACGGTGCCGAGCGCCATGAAGTCGAGCCACGGCACGTCGCGGATCGCCGAGATCATCGTGGACGCCGGCGGCTTGCCGTTCGACGTCGGCACGACCAGGGCGATCGTGGCGAAGATGACGCCGACGATGACCTGGCCGAGGATCTTGGCCCAGCCGCCGAGCCCGAGGCTCCGCTGACGGCGCACCTTGAGGAAGTCGTCGATGAAGCCGACGAACCCGAGCCCGACCATCAGGAACAGCACGAGCAGGCCGGACAGCGTGATCGAGTCGCCTCCGATCAGGTGCCCGACGAAGTACCCGATCACCGCACCGATGATCAGGACGATGCCGCCCATGGTGGCGGTCCCGCGCTTGGTGTGGTGGGACTGCGGACCGTCGTCACGGATGAACTGCCCCCACCCGAGACGGTGGAAGAGCTTGATGAAGGACGGGGTGAGCAGCAACGTGAACACCAGCGACGTGGCGCCGGCGATGAGGAGCGCGATCATTCGGTGACACCTCCGAGGCGGTCGCCGAGGAATCGCAGTTCGGCAGACTTCGAGGACTTGACGAGGACGACGTCGCCGGGGCGGAGCATCTCCTGCATGGCACGGACGGCGTCGTCGACGTCCTCGATGTACACGGACTCGCCGTCCCACGATCCCTCGAGGGTGGCGGCCTGGTGGATGGGCATCGCGCCGCGGCCGACGACCACGAGCTGTCCGATGCCGAGGCGGACGACGAGCCGACCGATGCGGTCGTGCTCCTCGACGGAGTACTCACCGAGCTCGGCCATCTCACCGAGCACGGCGACGGTCCGCTCCCCCGGGCGCACGATCTGCGCCAGGGTCCGCAGCGCCGCCGCGGTGGAGTCGGGCGACGCGTTGTACGCGTCGTTGATCACGGTGACGCCCTCGGGGCCGCCCTGGAGCAGCTCCATGCGCCAGCGCTCGGCGCGCGTCATCGACGCGAGCGCCGCGGCGCCGTCGGCGAGCAGGACGCCCCACAGGTGGGCCACGGTGAGCGCGGCGGACGCGTTCATGGCGTGGTGCTCACCCAGGATCGCGAGGCGCACGTCGACGTGATCCGGGCCTCCAGACGGGGTCGCGTCCGTCGGACGGTCGCCTTCGTGGCGGACTGGGCCCACGCCGCCGGTTCCGGACTGACGCGCCAGCGGCAGGTCGGCCGTGCCGGTGGGGAGAGGCGCGGTGAGGGTGAAGCGGGTGCCGCTGCGGTCCGTCTCGATGCCGGTGATGCGGTAGTCGGCCTCGGCCGACGTGCCGAAGCCCACCACCCGCGCGGCCGTCAGGTCGCGCATCGACGCGACGCGGTCGTCGTCGACGTTGAGCAGGGCCGTCGCGGTCTCGGGCAGGTCGGTGACCATCTCGGACTTCGCGCGCTGTGTCGCCTCGATGCCGCCGAACTCGCCGGCGTGCGCGAGGCCCACCTTGAGGACGACACCGAGGTCGGGCTCGGCGATCGAGACGAGCTTGGCGATGTGGCCGACGCCGCTCGCGCCCATCTCGACCACCAGGTACCGGGTGTCGTAGGTGACGCGGAGCATCGAGATCGGTGCGCCGACGTGGTTGTTGAACGAGCCCTCGGGCGCGACGGTCGCGCCGTGCTGCTCGAGGATCGTGCGGAGCATGTTCTTCGTGCTCGTCTTGCCGTTCGAGCCGGTGATGCCGACGACCCGCAGGGGCGCCGGGCGACCGTCGGCGTCGACGCGGTCCGCGGTGCTCATCCGGACGCGCGTGACGACCTCGTGTGCGAGCGCGGCGAGGGCCTCGTACCCGTCGGTGACGACGATCTGCGGCGCGGTGGTGTCCACACGCTCGGGCGTGATCACCAGGGCGGCACCGGCGTCGACCGCTGCGGGCACGAAGCGTCGACCGTCGGTGACCTCACCGGGCAGGGCGAAGAAGACGCTGCCGGGTCGGACCAGGCGGGAGTCGGTCTCGACCGAGCCCTCGACGACCAGGTCGCCGGGCTCGGCGACGTCGGTCGCCTGCGCGCCGCCGATCAGCTCGCCGCCGACCGCGGTGGCGATCTCGGCGAGGGTCATGGCGATCATCGGACGTCCTCCGCCGGACCGGAGTTCGGCTCCCAGCCGGCCTCGCGCAGGGCCACACGGGCCTCGTCGCGGGCGGAGTACGGCGTGCGGACGCCCTGGATGTCGCGGTAGTCCTGGTGGCCCGGGCCGGCCCAGAGGATCGAGTCCCCCTCGCCGACCAGGCTCACGGCCGTGCGGATGGCGGCCTCGGGCGGGCTGACCTCGTGGATCTCGTGGTCGGGGTACGCCGCACGTGCGGCGTCGACCAGGGTCTTCCGGATCGACGCGGCGTCCTCGAAGCGGGGGTGGTGGTCGGTGACGACGAGGATGTCGCTGCCGGCCGCGGCCACGCGGGCCATGTCGCCGCGCTTCGTGGTGTCGCGGTCGCCGTCCGCACCGAACAGCATGAGGACCTTGCCGGAGGTGAACTGCCGGACCGCGGCGAGGGTGTTCTCGAACGCGTCGGCGCTGTGGCCGAAGTCGACGTAGACGCTCGGGCCGTGCTCACCGGAGACGCGCTCGGTGCGGCCGGGCAGGTAGCACTCGATGGCGGAGACGCGGTGGGTCTCGCCGTCACGCTCGCTCGCGGCGTCCTCGTCGGGGTAGCGGCGGTGGTTGCTCTCCAGCGCGTGTGCGATGGCACCGAGCTCGAACCCGCCCTCGACGAGCATGACGATCGCGAGTGCCGCGTTCGCCGCCATGTGCCAGCCGATCAGCGGCACACGGGTGGTCAGTTCGCGGCCCTCGGGGCCGGTCAGACGGAACTCGGTGTAGGCGGCGTGGGCCTCGACGATGTCGACGTGCCACTCGGCCTCGACGTCGGGGTGCACGGTGATCGTGGTGACCGGGATGCGGGAGTCCTGCACCACGCGGTGGCCCCAGTCGGTGTCCAGCGAGACGACGCCGCGACGGGCGTGCTCGGGCTGGAACAGCGGGAGCTTCGCCTGGTAGTACTCCTCCATGTCGGCGTAGTCGTCGAGGTGGTCGTGCGACAGGTTCGTGAATGCCGCGACGTCGAAGACGATGCCGTCGACGCGGTGCCGGCTGAGGGCCTGGGCGCTGACCTCGACGGCGACCGCGCGGACCTCGCTCTCGCGCATGCGGGCGAGGAGCGCGTGCATCTCGCTGGCCTCGGGCGTGGTCAGGCGGCTCGTCACGCTGAGCGAACCGATGTGGCGCTCGGCGGTCGAGCTCAGGCCGGTGACCAGGCCGAGCTGCTTGAGGATGCCCTCGAGGATGTAGGACGTGCTCGTCTTGCCGTTCGTGCCGGTGACGGCGAACAGCTGCGGCAGGTCGGTGGCCTCGTCGGGGTGCGTGCGGTAGACCCACGCCGCGACGTCGCCGAGGGCGGCGCGGGGGTCGTCGACGACGAGCACCGGCAGCCCGGACGGCTCGACCAGTGCGACGCCGTCCTGGTCGGTCAGGACGGCGACGGCGCCGCGCTCGGCGGCCTCCGTCGCGAACTGTGCGCCGTGCCGGTTCGCACCGTGCACGCCGACGAACAGGTCACCCGGCTGCACCTCGGTGGCGCTCAGGGTGACACCGGTGGTCTCGATGCTGTCGACCGAGCCGACGACTCGCAGACCGAACGCGTTGGCGAGTTCGGAGACGGCCCTCGGGGTCGGGTGTTCGGGTCGGAGGACCGGGGGGATCCGTGCGGACAAGTGTTCCTTCTTCCTCACCACGTGGACGGGTAGAGCTTCGCCTCGGACGCGGAGGGGGCTACTCGGTACTTCTCGAGCACCTGGGACATGAGTGTGCGGAACGCCGGAGCCGCTCCGCTGGACCACTTGTTGGTCTGCGGCTTCGTGAACGTCACCGTGACAACATACTGGGGGTCTTCGGCGGGTGCCATTCCGGCCACCGACGTGATGCGCTGACCGCCGTAACCCTGCGACCCCTCGGCCACCTCGGCGGTCCCCGTCTTCGCGGCGATGTTGTAGCCGGAGATCGGCTTCATGCCCACCAGCGTGCCGCCCGTGACGACGCTCTGCAGCATGCCGGTGACCTGCGTGGCGGCGGCTGCGGAGACGACCCGCTGCTTCTGCACGTCGGGCGCGTCGATCGTCTTGCCGTCGGCCGTGGTGCAGCCCTTGACGAAGTGCAGCGGGATCCGGACACCGTCGTTCGCGATCGTCTGGAACACGCTCGCGACCTGCACGGCAGTCGTCGAGATGCCCTGACCGAACATCGAGTTGATGTTCGTCTGCTGGTCCCAGTTCGGGCTCGTGCCGTAGTCCATCGAAGGCTGGCCCGGGTAGTCGATGGCCGTCTCCGGCTCGAACAGCCCGAACTTCTTCATGTAGTCGAAGCGCTGCTGTGCGGTCAGCCGTGCACCGAGCTCGGTGATGCCGACGTTCGACGAGTTCTGCAGGATGCCGGTCAGCGTGAGGTTCTCGGTGGGGTGGAACTCCGAGTCGTGGATCGTGCCGCCCCAGGGGAACGTGCGCGAGTACGGCACGACCGCCTGGTCGGTGGGGTTCGACTTGCCCTGGTCGAGCAGCGCGGCGGCGATGGCGGCCTTGATCGTGGAGCCCGGCTCGTACGACGCCGTCAGGGCACGGGAACCGAAGGCGCCCTTGTCGGTCGTGGCGTCGACGTCGTTCGGGTCCACCGTCGGGTAGTCGGCGACCGCGAGCAGCTCACCCGTCTTGACGCTCGTGACCGTCGCCGTCGCAGACTCCGCCTGCAGGGTCTTGGCGGCGGACGCGATGGTCTGCTGTGCCATGTACTGCAGGTCGCTGTCGATCGTGGTCTCGAGCGTGCCGCCGTCCTTGGCCTTCTTCGTGGTCACGGTGCTGCCCGGGAGCTGCACACCGTCCTCGCCGCGCTCGTAGGTCTCGGACCCGTTCGTGCCCGCCAGGCACTGGTTGTAGGAGTACTCCAGGCCGGCCTGGGCACCGTCGGTGCCCATGAAGCCGGTGAGGTTGCCCGTGGTCGCGCCCGTCGGGTACACCCGCGCCGCCTGTGGCTCCGGGTACAGCCAGGGGATGCCGAGTGCCCGCACGGCCTCGTAGTGCTGCACGTCGAGGCCCTTGACCAGGTACGCGAAGTCGGACTTCGGGTTCGCGGCGATGTTCTTCCGCATGGTCGCGACGTCGCCCCCGGAGGCCTTCGCCAATGCGCTGAGGGCGGTGCCGACGCTGACGTCCTTGATGCGTGTGCCGCCGAGCTTGCCCTTGAACTGCTTGACCAGGCGCGGCGAGGTCGTGATGTTGTACCGGGTCACGCTGTCGGCGAGTTCGGTGCCGTTGCGGTCCACGATCGACCCGCGGGTGCCGTAGATCGTCACGGGGATGCTGCGCTTCTGCGCCGACGCCTTGTTCAGCTCGGACGCTTGGACGACCTGGATGTCGACGAGCCGCACCACGAACACCCCGACGAGGGCGATCACGGCGAGCATCACGATGCTGTAGCGCAGGCGTCGGTTGCGGATCGTCTTCGTCACGCGGTGCGGTCCTTCCCGGGCGGTGCTGAGGCTGCGGCGGACCCGCCGGTCACCGGGTGGAGGGCGCCTGGAGCGGGTTCGCGTCGGACTCTACGGACGACTTCGCCGTCCCCTGGTCCGACGCGCTGGCGCCGCTCGTCTTCTCAGACGTGGCGGTGCTGTCGGTGGTTCCCGTGGCGCCCGACGAGTCCTTCGTGCTCGACGTGCTCGACGTGTCCGTCGTGCCCGTCGTGCCCGTCGTGCCCGTCTCCTTGCTGGTGGAGGTGTCCCCCGGCTTCGTGGCCAGCGGGACGTCGTTCAGCAGCGAGTTCGGCACCTGGTTCTCGGTGGACGCCGTGGCCTCGTCGGGCTTCGCCGGCGTCGGCGTGCCGTACACCCGACCGGTCTTCGGGTCGAGGTACACGGGCGTCGAGTTGGCGATCATGCCGAGCGACTGCGCGTTGCGGGCCAGGTTCTGCGGCGAGTCGAGGACCCGGAGCTGCTCGGACAGCGACTGCTGCGTGCGGGCCAGGTTCGTCTGCTCGGCCGACAGCGAGTTGAGCGTGTAGGCGCCCTGGCTGAGCACCATGCTGATGCCGAGCTGGGCCAGCAGCAGGATGCCGAGCGCGGCGACGGCCACCACGGCGTACCCGATGCGGGGGCGAGCCCGGCGCTGGGCCGCGGTCGGGGTGACCTCGACCAGCTCGGGGCGGTGCTGACGGTCGGGGCGCGGGGCCCGCGACGGGACGACCGCAGGGTCGACGAGTGCGAGGTTCGTGCTCATGTCAGTTCCGGATCCGCTCGGCCGCGCGCAGGCGCACGGGGGTTGCTCGGGGGTTGGCGGCGCGTTCGGCCTCGTCGGCCAGCTCGGCGCCCTTGACGATCAGGGAGAAGGTCGGGGCGTGCTCGGGCAGCTCCACCGGCAGGCCGGCGGGGGCGCTCGACTTCGTGCGCTCCACCAGGGCCCGCTTGACGATGCGGTCCTCGAGGGACTGGTACGACTCGACGACGATCCGGCCGCCGACCGCGATGGCGTCGAGCGCCGCCGGGACCGCCCGCTCGAGCACGCTCAGTTCGGCGTTGACCTCGATGCGGAGCGCCTGGAAGACGCGCTTGGCCGGGTGCCCCTGGCGCTGGATGGCGACCGGGGTCGCGTCGTGCAGCACCTGGACCAGGTCGCCGGACATCTCGAACGGCTTCGTCGCCCGCCGCTCGACGATCGCTCGGGCGTACCGGCCGGCGAGCTTCTCCTCGCCGTAGCGCTGGAAGATGCGGCGGAGTTCGCCCTCGTCGTAGGTGGCCAGGACGTCGGCGGCGGTCTGCCCCTCGGTCCGGTCCATGCGCATGTCGAGCGGGGCGTCCTGGCTGTACGCGAACCCGCGCTCGGCCCGGTCGAGCTGCAGCGAGCTCACGCCGAGGTCGAACAGCACGCCGTCGACCTTCGTGAAGCCCTCGCCCTCGATCGCGTCGACGATGCCGTCGTACACGGTGTGCACGAGGCGGACGCGGTCGCCGAAGCGGGCCAGGCGCTCCCCCGCGATGCCGAGTGCGTCGGTGTCGCGGTCGAGTCCGATGAGCGTGAGCTCCGGGAACCGCTCGAGCAGGCCCTCGGAGTGGCCGCCCATGCCGAGCGTGGCGTCGACGACGACCTTGCCCGGGCCCTCGAGCGTCGGCGTGAAGAGGTCGACGATGCGCTGGAGCATCACCGGCGTGTGCGGGAAGCGTGGCGTCTCGTTGTCGTTGTCGGCCATGTGCAGCCCCTCGTCTCCTGGGCCGTGGGTCCGGATCCCCATCCATGCGACCTGACACCGGGGAAGTGGCGTCAGGGCTTCACGGCTGGGAGTCCCGATCCGCGGATCAGAAGATCCCCGGGATCACCTCCTCGTCGTTGTCGGCGAATGCCTCTTCGGCTTCGGCGTAGTAGGCCTCCCACGCGGGGGTGGACCAGATCTCGGCACGGTCACCGCTGCCGATGACCGTGAGGTCCCGCTCGAGCCCCGCGTACTCGCGGAGGTTCTGCGGGATCGTCACGCGGTTCTGCTTGTCGGGCTGTTCGGCGCTGGCCCCCGAGAGGAACAGACGCATGTAGTCCCTGGTGCGCTTCGACGTCATCGGGGCGGTCCGGATGCGCTCGTGGAGTTCCTCGAACGTCCGGGCGCTGAAGACCACGACGCAGCGTTCCTGGCCGCGGGTCATCACGAGCCCGCCGGACAGTTCGTCCCGGAACTTGGCGGGGAGGATCACGCGACCCTTCTCGTCGAGCTTCGGGGCATGAGTACCGAGCAGCACGTCGGGCCTCCCCTCCGCTCCACCGGACCGTTGCGAGCCCCACTTTACTCCACTCCCCTCCCCTCAACCAGGAATCCGCTCCCTTTTCCGCCCGCGACACCCCTACTGGGGGCATCGGAGCCGGAATGCACCCAGCCGGGATGACCGCGGATGCCCGGATTCATGGGCTTCACGAGCGCCAGAGCAGGCGTGGAGGAAAGTGGAGGACTTTCGCAGCCGGTGGAGCGCCTCGGGGCGCGCCGCGGGCGCACGACGCCGAGCGGGCACGACCTGCCCCACCTCGGCCGCGGAGCTCACGCGGTCGCACGGTCGGCTCCACCACGCCCGGCCGCCGGTCAGCGCGTGGTCACGACGTACCGCCGCCGCGACGCCGAGTGGTCACGAACTGTCGCTCGCGCCGGCCCCAGCCGACAGTTCGTGCACCCTCGGCATCCACCGCGCGGCATGTCGTGACCACTCGCGCCGGCACGACCCCGGCACGACCCCGGCCCGACCCACAGCCCCCGGGAACACGAAACGGGGCCGACCCGAAGGCCGACCCCGTGGAGGAGTGTGGAGGGAGTCCTGCTGACCCCCGTCAGCTACTGACTCTGGTCGTTGCGCTTGTCCCAGCGCTCGTTCATCCGGTCCATGAAGGACCCGCCACCGCCGGCGGACGGACGCGCCGACCCACCGGACGCGGGCTTGCCCGGCCGAGCGGGCTTCGCCTTCGGGGCACGCATGCCCGGGCGCAGTGCGAACAGGACACCGGCGAGCATCACGACGAAGCCGAGGATGCCGAGCAGCGGCGCCTTGATCACGAGGCCGACGATGACGATGGCGACCCCGGCGAGTGCGCCGAGGACACCGATCGTGATGGCTGTGTACGTCGGACGACCCTGTCGACGTGTGACACGAGCCACGAAATCGGAATCGTTCTGGTAGAGGCTGCGCTCCATCTCTTCGAGAAGGCGCTGCTCCTGTTCCGAGAGCGGCATCTTGGTTCCCTCTGTTCCTGGGATCGACGCGGGGTTGAAAAACGCGGGTTGAGTGGACCGATTCTATGCCTCGACCACTCCACTAGGGTAGGGATCGTGGCTGAGAGTACGCGATTAGTGGACCTCGTATCGGCGCGTATCGACCGGGCACTCGACGAGCAGCGTGAACGGCTCCTCGCGATCAGCCCCGACCTCGCGCCGTTCGACCGGTACGCACGAGACCTGTTGTCCGGCGGCAAGCGCTTCCGGGCGCTGTTCTGCTACTGGGGATGGCAGTCGGTGGCGGGCCGTTCGGGCTCGTTCGACCCGCTGGCCGAAGGGTCCCGGCAGACCACCGCCGAGGCCGTCGTCACGGTCGCCGCAGCGCTCGAGGTCTTCCACGCCGCAGCTCTGGTGCACGACGACATCATGGACCGCTCGGACACCCGTCGTGGGCGTCCGGCCGCGCACCGCCGCTTCGAGTCCCTGCACGAGGAGTCCGGCTTCGTCGGCGACCGCGGGCAGTACGGCACGAACTCCGCGCTGCTCCTCGGCGACCTGCTGCTCTCGCTGAGCGACTCGGTGTTCGACGAGGGTCTCGCGCTCCTCGACCCGGTGCGGGCCCGCATCGTCCGCCAGGAGTTCCACGCCATGCGCCTCGACGTCACGGCGGGGCAGTACCTCGACGTGCACGAGGAGACCGCCTGGCCCGTCATCGACGAGTCCGAGCACCTGCTGCGCGCCCAGCGCGTCATCGTCTTCAAGTCGGCGAAGTACTCGATCGAGGCCCCGCTGGTCATCGGCGCCCTGGTCGCCGGCGCGAGCGACTCCCAGCTCGAGGGCCTCCGCGCCTTCGGACTCCCCCTCGGCGTGGCGTACCAGCTCCGTGACGACATGCTCGGCGTCTTCGGTGATCCCGAGGTCACCGGCAAGCCGGCCGGCGACGACCTGCGCGAGGGCAAGCGCACCGTCCTCATCGCCTCGGCGCGCAAGACGCTGGCGAGCGGCCCGCGGCAGCTCCTGGACGAGCTCCTCGGCGACCCCGACCTCGACGAGGAGCAGGTGCAGATGCTCCGCGCCACCCTCACCGAGTCCGGTGCCGTCGCCGCCGTGGAGCGGTCGATCGAGCGGCACGTCCAGCGCGCCAAGGCGGCGCTGGACGCCTCGCCGCTGACACCGTCGGCACGCGAGCAGCTCGCGTCGCTGGCCGACACGGTCAGCCGCCGGTCGTCCTAGACGCGACCCCAGTACAGACGGGAGGCCCGGTGCCAGCTGGCACCGGGCCTCCCGTCTGTCCGGAACGCGTCTAGAGCAGCGACTGGGCGATGCGACGCACCTCGGCCTTGCGACCGGCGCGCAGCGCCGCGATCGGCGTGGTGCCCATCGCGTCGTCGACGGTGAGCATCCAGCGCACCGCCTCGTCGTCGGTGAAGCCGTTGTCGCCGAGCACGATCAGCGTGCCGCGGAGTTCGGGCATGGGCTCGCCGTCCTCCAGGAACTCGACGGGCACGCGCAGCACACCACCGACGCGGGCTGCGAGCAGGGTCTTCTGCTCGAAGAGTCGGTGGATCCGTCCGGGGCTGGTGCTGAACATATCCACCAGCTCGGGGACGGTCAGCCAGCGTTCGGAGAGGGACAGGTCGTCGACGGGTGCGGCACTCACACGCCCATGGTGCCAGAGTGACCGCCGGAGTGAATGCGCCTCGTTCGTCACATTCGTCACATCCACCCCATCTGACTCTCTGGTTGACTTGGGAATCAGGCCATGCCAGCGTTGTGGCACCTGTGAGTGCGCGCATGCGTGCGCACGGCTCAGTCGAGATCAGGAGAAACCCGTGGACCACGCTGCAGACGAAGTCGCCCGGCGCGCACGATCCGCCCGGTTCGCCACCATGCCCATCGTCCTCGCGGGCACCATCGCCGTGACCGCAGGCCTCACCGGCCCGGTCGCGCACGCCGAGCCGCGGCACGACGACGCCGACGCGAACCACAAGCGCCACGTCGACCAGGACCGCGCCGTGACCGACCGCCCGGTGTTCGGCACCGCCGTCGCCCGGCCGTCGCAGACCGTCGTGCGGACCGTCGCCGCGACCACGAAGGCCCCCACCACATACACCGTCCACCACGGCGACACGGTCTCGGGCATCGCCGCCCGCTTCGGCCTGTCGGCGCAGGAGATCCTCGTGCGCAACGGCCTCGGCTGGAACACGATCATCCACCCCGGGCAGACCCTCCACCTGGCATCGACCCCCGCCGTCACCACCGCGGCGGTGCGGACCTCCGGGTCGACCGGCGGCTCCGGCTCGGACACCTCGAGCTACCACGTGAAGCAGGGCGACACTGTCTCCGCCATCGCGTCCCGCGTCGGCGTGTCGACCACGGCGCTCCTCAGCGCGAACCAGCTGTCGCAGCGCAGCGTCATCTACCCCGGGCAAACGCTGCGGGTGCCGCACGGTTCGTCGTCGACACCGTCGGTGTCGACGGCCTCGGCCCCGTCGACCAAGTCGAGCGTGCAGATCAGCGCCGGCGACACCGTGGCCTCGATCGCCGCCGCGCACCACGTCTCGGTCAAGTCGCTCCTGTCGGCGAACGGCCTGTCGTACACGAGCACGATCTACGCCGGCAAGACGCTCGTCATCCCGTCGTCGAACGCCACCGCCGCGCCCGCGGTCGCCGCGAGTGCCGCGGTCAGCGGTGCCGTCGGCCTGAGCGCCGAGCAGCGCCAGAACGCCGCGACCATCGTCTCCGTCGGTCGATCGCTCGGCGTCCCGGACCGCGGCATCGTCGTGGCCCTCGCCGCCGCGATGCAGGAGTCGAGCCTCCGGAACCTGCCGCACGGCGACCGCGACTCGGTCGGTCTGTTCCAGCAGCGTCCGAGCCAGGGCTGGGGCAGCGCGGCGAAGCTGCAGGACCCGGCGCACGCCACCGCGCTGTTCTTCGGCGGGCGGAACAACCCGAACGCCGGCAAGACCCGCGGGCTGCTCGACGTGCCCGGCTGGTCCTCGATGAGCATCACCGACGCGGCCCAGGCCGTGCAGCTCTCCGCCTACCCGAAGGCCTACGCCACCTGGGCGAGCGCCGCCGAGGGCTGGCTGGCGACCCTCTGAGCCTCATCCGGAAGATCGAGATTGGGTCACGGCCGGTGCGCCGGTGCGTCCGAGTGCGGTCTCGATTCGTAGAATGCCGCCGATGACCACCAACGCCGCCACGGACCCGATGATCGGTCGCATGATCGATCAGCGGTACCGCGTCCGCTCCCGCATCGCGCGCGGGGGCATGGCGACCGTCTACCTCGCGACCGACGTGCGCCTCGAGCGACGCGTCGCGATCAAGATCATGCACGGGCACCTGGCCGACGACCAGGCGTTCCGTGAGCGCTTCATCCAGGAGGCCCGTTCGGCCGCACGGCTGTCGCACCCGAACCTGGTGGGCGTCTACGACCAGGGCGCCGAGGGCGAGATCGCCTACATCGTCATGGAGTACATCCCCGGCATCACGCTGCGGGACCTGCTGCAGGAGCACCACGCCCTGACGCCCGAGCAGGCGACGGACATCCTGCGCGCCGTGCTGGCCGGCCTCGCCTCGGCCCACCGCGCCGGGATCGTGCACCGCGACCTGAAGCCCGAGAACGTCCTGCTCGCCGACGACGGCCGCATCAAGCTCGGCGACTTCGGCCTGGCCCGCGCCACGACCGCGAACACGGCGACCGGCGCGGCACTGCTCGGCACCATCGCCTACCTGTCCCCCGAGCTCGTGACCCGCGGCGCCGCCGACTCGCGCAGCGACATCTACGCGCTCGGCATCATGCTCTACGAGATGCTCACCGGCGAGCAGCCCTACAAGGGCGAGCAGCCGATGCAGATCGCCTACCAGCACGCCAACGACTCCGTGCCGGCACCGAATGCCGCCGTGTCCGGGGTGCCGCCGGAGCTCGACGAGCTGGTCGCCTGGTCGACCGCACGTGACCCCGAGGACCGCCCCCGCGACGCCCGCGAGATGCTCGACCACATGTCGGGCAACCAGCAGCGCGCGACCGGGCAGTACCGCACGGCCGTGCTGCGCCCCGAGAACGGCACCGCGATCCTGCCCTCCGGTGGCGCCGGCACGCTCGGTGCCGCAGCGGCCGCCGCCTCGGTGGGGGCTGCAGGAGCCGCAGGAGCGGACGAGACCGCCATCATCGACCGGTCCGGCGACCGGGACACCGGCGACCGCGGTCGAGCGCCCGCCCGTGCGCGTGGCAACGCCCCCGGCCCCCGTCGCACCGGGGCACAGCCGGGCGTGCTCTCCCCCGCCGGACAGCGGCTCGCCGACCAGTCGGCGAAGCGTCGGAAGCGCGGCTGGATCCTGCTGTCCGTGGTCGTCGTGCTCGCGCTGATCGGAGCCGGCTTCGGCTGGTACTTCGGCCCGGGGCCGGGTGGCAACGTGCGGATCCCGGAAGTCACGGGCAAGTCGGTCTCGCAGGCCCGGCAGCTGCTCGAAGCACAGGGCCTGCAGGCGGCGTCGAAGACCGGGACACGGTTCGACGCCGTCGTCGCGAAGGGGCAGGTCTCCACGACGAAGCCGGCCGCGGAGCGCGAGGTGCAGAAGGGCACGGCGGTGCAGATCGTCGTGTCGAACGGCCCCCGGATGATCCCGCTGCCGGCGATCGTCGGCCAGCCGCTCTCCACCGTGACGGCCGCGCTCGACGACGACTTCGAGCTGCAGGACGACCGGTACGAGTTCTCCGCCGACGCCCCGAAGGACACCGTGGTCGCGGCGACCGGCCGGGCGTCCGGCGGCAAGGCCCTCGACCTCACGACCGTGAAGGCCTACGGCGAGACCGGGCCGGTCACCCTGACCGTCTCGCTCGGGCCGGTTCCCGACGTGGTCGGCAAGACGGTCGACGAGGCCTCCGCCGCACTCGACGACGTCGGACTGATCCTCGGCGCCCGCACCGAGGAGTACAGCGACACCGTGCCCTCGGGCCAGATCGTCTCGGCCGCCGTGCAGGACTCCCCCGCCGTGCGCGGGTCGGCGGTGGACGTCGTCGTGTCGAAGGGCCCGACGCCGATCACCGTGCCCGACCTCGGAGCGGAGCGGCCCACGATCAACGAGGCGACGAAGACCCTCGAGGACCTCGGCCTCAAGGTGTCCGTGCCCGACTGCACGAACATCCTCTGCGGCTTCTACGACTGGAAGTCGAAGCTGCCCGTCACCGGCACCGACCCGGGCGCCGGCGCCACCGTCTACCGCGGCGACACGATCACCCTGTCATACGACCAGTAGGTGCGGACACCGTCGCGGAAGCGGCCCTGGACGCGACCCCAGGACGGACGGGAGGCCCGTGGCGGCGGCGTCACGGGCCTCCCGTCCGACACGCGAAAGCGACAGAACCCCGCGGACATGCCGCGGGGTTCTGTCGCTTCGGCGAAACGGTTCCTGCGTTACGAGCGGTCGGGCTGGTGCGCGCCGAGTTCCTCGGCCACCAGGAAGGCGAGCTCGAGGGACTGCATGTGGTTGAGGCGCGGGTCGCACAGCGACTCGTAGCGCGTGGCGAGGGTGGCCTCGTCGATGTGCTCCGAGCCGCCGAGGCACTCGGTGACGTCGTCACCGGTGAGCTCGACGTGCATGCCACCCGGATACGTCCCGACCTGGCGGTGCGCCTCGAAGAAGCCGAGGACCTCGTCCACGACGTCGTCGAACCGGCGGGTCTTGTAGCCCGTCGGCGTGGTCAGGCCGTTGCCGTGCATCGGGTCGGTGACCCACAGCGGATTGGCGTCCATGCCCTTGATCGCCTCGAGCAGCTTGGGCAGCTCGTCGCGGATCTTGCCCGCACCCATCCGCGTGATGAAGGTCAGGCGACCCGGCTCGCGGTTCGGGTCGAGCTTGTCGACGAGCGCCTTCATGTCGTCGACGCTCGTCGTCGGGCCGAGCTTCACACCGATCGGGTTGCGCACCCGCGACAGGAAGTCCACGTGGGCACCGTCGATGTCGCGCGTGCGCTCACCGATCCAGATGAAGTGACCGGACGTGTCGTACGCCAGGCCGGAGCGCGAGTCGATGCGGGTCATCGGGCGCTCGTAGTCCATCAGCAGCCCCTCGTGCGAGGCGTAGAACTCGACGTGCTTGAGCGCCTCGAAGTCGGCACCGCAGGCGTCCATGAAGCGGATCGCGCGGTCGATCTCCTTGGCGAGGTGCTCGTAGCGGGCGTTCGCGGGGTTCGAGGCGAAGCCCTTGTTCCACGAGTGCACCTGGCGCAGGTCGGCGAAGCCCCCCTGCGTGAAGGCCCGGACGAGGTTCAGCGTCGAAGCGGCGGTGTGGTACCCCTGCACCAGGCGGCGCGGGTCGGCCGTCCGGCTCTCCGGCGTGAAGTCGTAGCCGTTCACGATGTCGCCGCGGTACGCGGGCAGCGTGACGTCGCCACGGGTCTCGAAGTCGCTCGAGCGGGGCTTGGCGAACTGCCCGGCCATGCGCCCCATCTTGATGACGGGCATCGAGGCGCCGTAGGTCAGCACGACGGCCATCTGCAGGATCGTCTTGACCCGGTCGCGGATGGAGTCGGCGGTGGCACCGGCGAAGGTCTCGGCACAGTCACCGCCCTGCAACAGGAAGGCCTTGCCCTGGGCGGCGGCAGCGAGCCGCTCACGCAGCTTGTCGACCTCGCCAGCGAACACGAGCGGCGGGAGCGTGGCGATCTCGGCCGAGGCGGCCTCGGCCGCGGCGGCGTCCGGCCAGGTCGGCTGCTGCTTGATCGGGAGCGTCCGCCAATAGTCGAGCCCCTCGATGACGTCCGGATCCTGCAGGGCGACGAAGTCGGTCGACTCGGGCAAGGGCGTTACCTCGGTGTTCTGTGCGGGCGGCCCGACGACGCTGACCGGCACCGGGCCGCGCGTCGTCGATGGGCGTCCTGGCGGGGTGCCGGGACCATCAGAGCCTAACGTGCAGGCGTCGACTTGCGTTCCCGCATGACGGCCTCGCGCGCGGAGCTCGCCCGCTCCTTCACGCTGGTCGCGTAGACGTCCACGTACTCCTGACGGCTCAGGCCGGCGAGCTCGTGCATGACCTCGTCCGTGACGCTGCGCAGGATGAAGCGGTCGGTCTCGAACCCCTGGAACCGCGAGAAGTCGAGCGGCTTGCCGAACACGACCCCGACGCGCTTGATCTTCGGGAAGCGCTGCCCGATCTGCTGCACCTCGCGCGTGCCGACCATGGCCACGGGGACGACGAGCACGCGCCCCTCGAGGATCATCCGGGCGATGCCGGTGCGGCCGCGGTAGAGCTTGCCGTCGGGGCTGCGGGTTCCCTCGGGGTAGATGCCGAGCTGCTCACCGCGCGCCAGGACCTGCAGGCCGGTGCGGAGCGATGCCTCGGACGCCTTGCCGCCGGAGCGGTCGATCGGCAGCTGGCCGATGGCGTTGAAGAACGTCTTCGTCGCCCAGCCCTTCAACCCGCGGCCGGTGAAGTAGTCGCTCTTCGCCAGGAACGAGAGTCGACGGTCGAGCACCGCCGGCAGGATCACCGAGTCGATGAACGAGATGTGGTTCGACGCGAAGATGACCGGGCCCGAGGTCGGGACGTGCTCACGCCCGACGACCCACGGCCGGAACAGGGTGAGGATGAGCGGGCCGAGCACGAAGTTCTTCAGCAGCCAGTAGGTCATCGACGACTCCAGGTGGTGAGAAGGTCCGGGTGGTGCACGGCCCGGGGTGGGCGGTCGTTCGTGTGTGCGTGTGTGCGTGTGTGCGTGTGTGCGCGCCGACCCTACGCCGTGCGGGCGTGGATGCGGGCGAGGTCGGCGGCACCGACGACGCCGGCGTCGTTGACGAGTTCGGCGATCACGAAGTCCGGCTCGGGGTGGTACCCGCGGGCCGGCAGGTTGTTGAGGTACGCCTGCTTGATCGGGTCGAGCAGCCGGTCCCCCGCGCTGGCGACGCCGCCGCCGAACACGAAGAGCTGCGGGTCGAGCACCGCGGACAGCGACGCGCACGCCTCGCCGAGGTGCCGACCGAGCCGACGGAGGGCCGCGAGGGCACCCGGGTCGTCGGCCAGGATCAGGTCGCCGACGATCTTGCCGTCGAGCTGGCCGCCGTTGTCGGCGCGGGCGTCGGCCAGGGCCGAACCGATGCCACCGGCGTCGGCGACGTCGTTCGCCATGCGCTGCAGGGCGCGGCCCGAGCCGTACTGCTCGATGCAGCCGCGGGCACCGCAGCCGCAGGGCAGCCCGTTCGGGACGATGCGCAGGTGGCCGATCTCGCCGCCGGTGCCGAAGCCCCCGCGGAACAGGCGGTCCTCGGTCACGATGGCGCCGCCGACGCCCGTGCCGATGGTCAGCATGGTCATGTCGGACACGAGCCGACCGGCGCCGAACCGGAACTCGGCCCAGCCGGCGGCGTTCGCGTCGTTGTCCACCGTGATGTGCAGGTCGCCGAGACGCTGCTGCAGCTTCTGCCGGAGCGGTTCGTTCCGCCACCGGATGTTCGGCGTGTAGTAGACGATCGACTGCGAGGCGTCGATGAACCCGGGGGCAGCGACCCCCACGGCGCCGACCTGGTGGAGCGAGCTGAGTCGCTCGACCATCGAGACGACGTCGTCGAGCATGGCGTTCGGGTCCGCAGCGTTGGTGGCCACGCGGTCCTCGGCGACGATCTCGCCCAGTTCCGTCACGACCGCACCCGCGATCTTGGTGCCCCCGATGTCGATTCCGATGGCGTGCACGAGCAACGAGCCTACCGGTTCGCCGCGAAGTCACGGAACGCCCGGTGACGCGTCCTATGCTGGCGGTGTCGCCTCGGTGTTGAGGCGCACTCGAGTCGAACCGGCAGACAAGGGAGTCACCGTGAACGATCAGCGTCCTGCACGCAGCAGCGCCTCCACCGACACGTCCACCGCTGGCAGCGCCGCCACCGGGACAACGCCGTCGGCCGGGAGGCACGTCACACCGCCCAGCGCAGGTCCCGTCGCCCCGGACCACGGCTCGGCAGCGCGGCTCCTCGGCGACCGCGTCCGCCTGACGCCCGACCGTCCGATCCTCGCCCAGCGCCACGGTGACACCTGGACCACCTTCACCGCGGCGGAGACGCTCGCCCGGGTGCGCGGCATCGCGAAGGGCTTCGTCGCCGCCGGGCTCGAACCGGGCGCGCACGTCGCGATCCTGTCCCGCACCCGTCTGGAGTGGACCCTGGTCGACTTCGCCGTGTGGACAGCCGGCCTGGTGTCCGTGCCCGTGTACGAGACGAGCTCCCCCGACCAGGTGCGCTGGATCCTGTCCGACTCCGAGTCGGTCGCGATCGTCGTCGAGCAGGAGGAGCACGCGCGCCGCGTCGCCTCCATCGCACCCGACCTGCCGTCCCTGGGCCAGCACTGGACGATCGACGGCGGCGGCCTCGACGACCTGACCCGGCTCGGCGAGGACGTCGCCGACGACGAACTCGACGCCCGGACCGCGAACGTGCACGGCCACGACGACGCCACGATCATCTACACCTCGGGCAGCACCGGTCGACCGAAGGGCTGCGTCCTGCGGCACGACAACTTCACCGCCACGGTGGAGGGCGCGAGCGAAGCCATGCCCGAGGTCGTCGCCGACGGCGCCTCGACGCTCCTGTTCATCCCGCTCGCCCACGTCTTCGCCCGGTTCATCGCCGCGATGTCGGTGTCCGCCGGCGTCCTCGTCGGCCACGAGCCGGACACCAAGGACCTGATGCGGGCGGTGTCGACCTTCAAGCCGACGTTCCTGCTCGCGGTCCCCCGGGTGTTCGAGAAGATCTACAACTCAGCCGAGCAGAAGGCCGACCTCGGCGGCAAGGGCAGGATCTTCCGCGCGGCGGCCGACACCGCGGTCGCCCACTCCGAGGCCCTCGCAGCCGGCAGGGTGCCGTTCCTGCTCGGGCTGAAGTTCAAGCTGTTCGACCGGCTCGTGTACGCCAAGCTCCGCGACGCCCTCGGCGGCCGGGTCGAGTACGCCGTCAGCGGCTCGGCGCCCCTGTCCCCGCGGTTGTCGCACTTCTTCCGCTCGATCGGGGTGCTCATCCTCGAGGGCTACGGCCTGACCGAGACCACCGCCCCCGCCACCGTCAACCGTGCCCGGGAACTCCGCATCGGAACGGTCGGTCGGGCGCTGCCCGGCATCGAGGTGCGGATCGCCGACGACGGCGAGATCCTGATCCGCGGCGTCGACGTCTTCGACCGCTACTGGCGGAACGACGAGGCGACCGAGCACGCCTTCGCCGACGGCTGGTTCCGCACCGGCGACCTCGGCCGGATCGACGCCGACGGGGTCCTCACGGTCACCGGCCGCGCCAAGGAGCTCATCGTCACCGCGAGCGGGAAGAACGTCGCACCGGCACCGCTCGAGGACGGCATCCGCGAGCACCCGCTCATCGGCCAGGTCGTGGTCGTCGGCGAGGGCAAGCCGTTCGTCGCAGCACTCGTGACGCTCGACCGCGAGATGCTCCCCGGCTGGTGCGAGTCCCGCGGGATCACCCCGGCGCTGAGCGGGCACGAGGCCGCCTACGACGAGCGTGTGCTCTCCGCCGTCCAGGAGGCCATCGACGCCGCCAACGGCCGGGTCTCCCGCGCCGAGTCGGTCCGGTCGTTCACGATCCTCGACACGGACCTGACCGAGGCCTCCGGGCACCTCACACCGAAGCTCACGATCAAGCGGTCGGTGATCCTCAAGGACTTCGCCGCGGACATCGACCACATCTACTCCGGGTCGAAGGTGCAGACGACGGCGACCCCGGTGATCGAGGGTCGGCGCCGCAACCGCGCGTAGCGCCCGCCGGGCGTACCGGGTCGAATCGGGCGTAACGGGTCGGTTCTTCCGACCAGGTACGCCCGATTCCGGTAGGTACGCGCAGGTGTGGGCGCCACCGCCAGGAGGCCCGGTGCCGGTCCGCCGGACTGGCACCGGACCTCCAGGCGGTCGCCGCGCGTGCGGGCTGGCAGCTTTCGGGCGTACCCGGTCGTTTCGGGCGTACCGGGTCGATTCTTCCGACCAGGTACGCCCGATTCCGCCAGGTACGCGCGCGGCCGCCCCACTGAGCGACCAGCTTCGGGCGTACCGGGTCGATTCGGGCGTACCGGTCGGTTCGGGCGTGCCAGGTCGTTCCGGGCGTACCGGGTCGATTCTTCTGATCGGGTACGCCCGATTCCGCCAGGTACGCGCGCGGCCGCCCCGCTGAGCAACCAGCTCCGGGCGTACCGGGTCGATTCGGGCGTACCAGGTCGATCCTTCCGACCAGGTACGCCCGATTCCGCCAGGTACGCGCGGGCGTGGACGCAACGGCCTGGAGGCCCGGATCGCGTCCGTGGGACGTGATCCGGGCCTCCAGGCCGTTCAGCGGGCGCCGGGGGCGCCTGCGGGGCTCAGGCCTCCTGCGACTGCTCCGTCGCGGGGGCGTCGAGGACGGCGGTCGAACCGGTCGTGACAGTGGCCTCGGCCGGTCGACGGTTGGTGCGGGTGCGGTGCGAGCTGAGCTCGTCGTTCTGACTGGTCATGCGGGAGTCCTGGGGGGATGGGATGGTCGTCGGTGGGAGGCCGACAGCAGCACGGTACCCCCTCGTCAGGACAAAGCGACAATCCCCCGTGGGGGTGTCACACCACAGTTCACAGCCGGCGAACGCGGGACTGTGCAAGCGCTCAGTGGAACCAGTCCTGTGCACGGATGTCGCGCAGTGCCTGACGGCGGACCTCGGGGTCGAGCGTCATCACGTAGACGGTGCCGTCGAGGTGGTCGCACTCGTGCTGGAGCGCCTCGGCCATCAGGCCGGTGCCCTCGAGGACGACCTCGTCGCCGTCGACGTCGACGCCGCGCACCTTCGCGTACGGGGAGCGACGCGTCGGGTAGCCGAGCCCCGGGACGGAGAGGCAGCCTTCCTCCATGAGCTCGGGCTCGCCGGACACCTCGACGATCTCCGGGTTGAGGACGTAACCGACCTCACCGTCCACGTTGTACGAGAACGCACGGAGTCCGACGCCGATCTGGGGCGCGGCCACCCCGGCACGTCCGGGTTCCTTGACGGTGTCGATGAGGTCCTGCACGAGGTCACGGACCCCGGCGCTCCCGAGCAGTTCGGGGCGGATCGGGTCGGCCGGCGAACGGAGGACGGGGTCGCCGAACAGGCGGATGGGACGAACGGTCAATTTACTGCAGCACCACCAGGAGGTCGCCGGCGTCCACCTGCTGGGTCACCGGGATCGCGAGTCGGCCGACGGTGCCCGACACGGGCGCCGTGATGGCCGCTTCCATCTTCATCGCCTCGATGCTCGCCACCGGCGTACCGGCCTCGACGACGTCACCGACGGCGACCTTGAGCGTCACCACGCCGGAGAACGGCGCGGCCACGTGCTTGGGGTCGGACGCGTCGGCCTTCTCGGCCGCCTTCGTCTCGACCTCGACCGAACGGTCGCGGACGGCGACCGGGCGGAGCTGCCCGTTCATCGTCGCCATGACCGTGCGGATGCCCTTGGCGTCCACCTCGCCGATCGCCTCGAGCCCGACGAACAGGTCGACGCCCTTGCCGAGCGGGACGCTGTGCTCCTGTCCGGGGCGCAACCCGTACAGGTAGTCGACGGTCGGGACGACGGACAGGTCGCCGTACTGCTCCCGCACGCGCTGGAACTGCTGCGTGGGCTGCGGGAAGAGCAGGCGGTTGAGGGCTTGCTGCCGCTCGGGTCCGGGGGTCTCGAGGTGCGCGCGCTCGTCGGCGGGCACCGGGGTGATCTCGAGTCGGACGTCGCGCCCGGCCAGGACCTTGGAGCGGAACGGCTCGGGCCAGCCGCCGGGCAGGTCGCCCAGTTCGCCGGCCATGAACCCGACCACGGAGTCCGGGATGTCGTACTTGTCGGGGTTCTGCTCGAAGTCGACCGGGTCGGCACCGACCGCGGCGAGCTGCAGCGCGAGGTCACCGACGACCTTCGACGACGGCGTGACCTTGGTGGGGCGCCCGAGGATCCGGTTCGCCTCGGCGTACCAGTCCTCGACCTGCTCGAACCGGTCACCGAGGCCGAGGGCGATCGCCTGCTGCCGGAGGTTCGACAGCTGACCGCCGGGGATCTCGTGCTTGTAGACACGCCCGGTCGGACCGGCGAGCCCGGACTCGAACGGGGCGTACACGCGACGGACCGACTCCCAGTACGGCTCGAGGTCACCGACGGCGTCGAGGGACAGGCCGGTATCGCGCTCGGTGTGGGCCAGGGCGGCGACCAGGGCGGACATGCTCGGCTGGCTGGTCGTGCCGGCCATGGGTGCTGCGGCCACGTCGACGGCGTCGGCCCCGGCACGCGAGGCGGCGAGCAGGGTCGCGAGCTGGCCGCCGGCGGTGTCGTGGGTGTGCACGTGCACCGGCTGGTCGAAGCGCTCGCGCAGCGCGGTGACGAGCTTCTCAGCCGCACCGGCACGGAGGAGCCCCGCCATGTCCTTGATGCCGATGACGTGCGCGCCGGCCTCGACCATCTGCTCCGCCAGGCGGAGGTAGTAGTCGAGCGTGTAGAGGTCCTCGGCGGGGTCGAGGAGGTCGGCGGTGTAGCAGAGCGCCGCCTCGGCGACGGCCGTGCCGGTCGCGAGCACGGCCTCCAGGGCGGGACGCAGCTGGCTGACGTCGTTCAGCGCGTCGAACACGCGGAAGACGTCGACGCCGGACCGGGCCGCCTCGTCGACGAAGGCGTCGGTGACCTCGGTCGGGTACGGCGTGTAGCCGACCGTGTTGCGGCCGCGCAGCAGCATCTGGATCGGGATGTTCGGCATCGCTTCGCGCAGCGAGGACAGGCGCTCCCAGGGGTCCTCACCGAGGAACCGGAGTGCCACGTCGTACGTGGCACCTCCCCAGGCCTCGACGCTGAGCAGCTGTGGAGTGAGCCGCGCGACGTGCGGGGCGACGGCGACGAGGTCCTTCGTGCGGACCCGTGTGGCGAGGAGCGACTGGTGGGCGTCGCGCATCGTCGTCTCGGTCACCGCGAGGGCCGTCTGGGCGCGCAGGGCCTTCGACCACTCGGCCGGCCCCATGGCCAGCAGGCGGTCGCGCTGTCCCTCGGGCACCGGCGCGGTCAGGTCGGTGGCCGGGAGCTTGTCGGCCGGGTCGGTGACGAGCGGCGACCGCTCACCGTTCGGCTTGTTCACCGTGACGTCGGCGAGCCAGGTGAGCACCTTCGTGCCGCGGTCCTTCGAGACGTGGCCGCCGAAGAGCTGCGGACGTTCCTCGATGAACTTCGTCGAGACGTCACCGCGGGCGAAGTCCGGGTCCTCGAGCACGGCCTGCAGGAACGGGATGTTCGTGCTGACGCCGCGGATGCGGAACTCGGCGAGGGCGCGCTTGGCCCGGGACACCGCCGCCGGGAAGTCCCGACCGCGGCACGTCATCTTCGCGAGCATCGAGTCGAAGTGCGGGCTGATCTGCGCGCCGGTGGCGACCGTGCCGCCGTCGAGCCGGACGCCCGCGCCGCCGGGGCTGCGGTAGGTGCTGATCCGGCCGGTGTCCGGACGGAAGCCCTGCGTCGGGTCCTCGGTCGTGATGCGGGTCTGCAGCGCGGCGCCGTGCACGGCGACGGTGTCCTGCGACAGTCCGAGGTCGGCGAGGGTCTCCCCCGCCGCGATGCGCATCTGCGACTGCACCAGGTCGACGTCGGTGACCTCTTCGGTGACCGTGTGCTCGACCTGGATGCGCGGGTTCATCTCGATGAAGACGTGCTGCCCCTCGCGCTCGCCCTCGGTGTCGAGCAGGAACTCCACGGTGCCGGCGTTGACGTACCCGATCGACCGGGCGAAGGCCACGGCGTCGCGGTGCAGTGCCTGTGCGATCGCGGGGGCGAGGTTCGGCGCCGGCGCGATCTCGACGACCTTCTGGTTGCGCCGCTGCACCGAGCAGTCCCGTTCGAACAGGTGGATCGTGCCCGCGTCGGTGCCGGTCGCGTCGGCGAGGATCTGCACCTCGATGTGGCGCGGACGGATGACGGCCTGCTCGAGGAACATCGTCGGGTCGCCGAACGCACTGTCGGCCTCGCGCATGGCTGCTTCGAGGGCGTCGCGCAGCTCGGGCTTCGTCTCCACCCGGCGCATGCCTCGGCCACCACCACCGGCGACGGCCTTGGCGAAGACCGGGAACCCGATCGCGTCGGCGCCGGCGATCAGTTCGTCGATGTCGCGGCTCGCCGGGGTGCTCGCGAGGACCGGGACGCCGGCCGCGATCGCGTGCTCCTTCGCGGTGACCTTGTTGCCGGCCATCTCGAGCACGTGCTCGCCCGGACCGATGAAGGTGATGCCGTTCGCGGCTGCTGCCGCGGCGAGCTCGGGGTTCTCGGACAGGAACCCGTACCCCGGGTAGATCGCGTCGGCCCCCGACTCGCGGGCGACGCGGATGATCTCGGAGACGTCCAGGTACGCCCGGACCGGGTGGCCCCGCTCCCCGATCAGGTAGGCCTCGTCGGCCTTGAGCCGGTGCAGGGAGTTCCGGTCTTCGTACGGGTAGACGGCCACCGTACGGGCCCCCAACTCGTAGGCGGCACGGAACGCGCGGATGGCGATCTCGCCACGGTTCGCAACGAGGATCTTCGTGAACACGACGTCCCTTTCAGCCCGGGTTGAGGTGAGACAACCCTAGTGGCGGTAACGTTGCTCAACGTGCATGTACTCAGCGTGAGCTCCCTCAAGGGTGGTGTCGGCAAGACGACGGTGACGCTCGGCCTGACCTCGGCCGCGTTCGCCAAGGGACTGCGCACGCTGGTGGTGGATCTGGACCCGCAGTCCGACGTCTCGACGGGCCTCGACATCAACCTCGCCGGCCACCTCAACGTCGCCGACGTCCTCGAGAACCCGAAGGAGAAGATCGTCCGTCAGGCGATCGCCCCCTCGGGCTGGACGAAGGGGTCGCAGGGCAAGATCGACGTCATGGTCGGGTCGCCCTCCGCGATCAACTTCGACGGTCCGCACCCGTCGATCCGCGACATCTGGAAGCTCGAAGAGGCCCTGGCCAACGTCGAGCAGGACTACGAGCTCGTCCTCATCGACTGTGCGCCGTCGCTGAACGCCCTGACCCGCACCGCGTGGGCCGCGTCCGACCGCGTCACCGTCGTCACCGAGCCCGGCCTGTTCTCCGTCGCCGCCGCCGACCGTGCGCTGCGCGCCATCGAGGAGATCCGCCGCGGGCTCTCCCCGCGCCTGCAGCCCCTCGGCATCATCGTGAACCGTGCCCGGGTGCAGTCGCTCGAGCACCAGTTCCGCATCAAGGAACTCCGCGACATGTTCGGCCCGCTCGTGCTCTCGCCGCAGCTGCCGGAGCGCACGTCGCTGCAGCAGGCGCAGGGTGCCGCGAAGCCGCTGCACGTCTGGCCCGGCGAGTCCGCGCAGGAGATGGCGAAGAACTTCGACCAGCTGCTCGAGCGCATCATGCGCACCGGCAAGATCGGTCCGTACGCCGAGGGTGGCGCCGCGTAGGTCGGTGCCCGCGCGGTCGCGGCGCGGTCGTGATCGCGGTCGCGGTCGCGGTCGCGGTCGCGTGACATGCCGCTCACGTCCGGCGAGGGGTCATCAACTGTCGGTCGGCAGCGTCGCAGCCGACACTTCGTGACCATTCGGCGGCGCACACACGGCGGTTCTTGACCACGCGCCGACTGCCGGGAGGCCCACCCCGGCCCCGGCAGACACGCCCGACCCCGGCTCGCCCAGCGGCAACAACATGCCGCTCACGTCCGCCGAAAGGTCACCAACTGTCGGCAGGCAGCGTCGCAGGCGACAGTTCGTGACACCTCGGCGACGCGCACACGACGGTTCGCGACCACTCGGCCGGAACCCGAACGGTCAGGAAGCGCGGGAAGCGCGACGAGCGGCGAGCTCGTCGGAGGGGTCGGCCGCGGCGGTGGCGTCGAGCTCGACCAGGGAGCTCTCGACCTCGCGCAGGACCTTGCCGACCGCGATGCCGAAGACACCCTGGCCGCGGGACACGAGGTCGATGACCTCGTCGTCGGAGGTGCACAGGTACACCGAGGCGCCGTCGGACATCAGCGTGGTCTGCGCCAGGTCGGAGACGCCGGACTCACGGAGCTGGTTGACCGCGGTGCGGATCTGCTGCAGCGAGATGCCCGTGTCGAGCAGGCGCTTCACGAGCTTGAGCACGAGGATGTCGCGGAACCCGTACAGGCGCTGCGACCCGGAGCCGGCGGCCCCGCGGATCGTCGGCTGTACGAGTTCGGTGCGGGCCCAGTAGTCGAGCTGGCGGTACGAGATGCCGGCTGCCCGTGCGGCGACGGTGCCGCGGTAGCCGTTCTGCTCGTCGTGCTCGGGCAGACCATCGGTGAAGAGCAGCCCGAGGTCGTACCGGGTCACATCAGACTCGGTGCCAGGGGTGTCGTTCCCACTCATGAGCTTGCCTTCCACGACGATCGAGCTCCCACCCGAAGCTTCAACGACGGGTTGAGAGTTGTTCCGAGGTCCACGGTAGCGACTCCGACCGCTCCCGCGCGGGACATCCGACCCGGCGCGTCCGGCGTGTCGAGGATACGCCTCGGCCACTGACACACAAGCCCTGTCGGAGCACCGGACGGCGTCATGCGTCGAGACGACCGATGGCCTGGCGGATGAGGTTCGACCGGATGATCTCGAGGTGCCCGGCGATCTCACGCGCGAGCTCGGTGGCCTTGGCCCGCGAGGTCGCGTCGCCCCGGCGGGAGACCGGCATGAGGGCGGACTCGATGAGACCGACCTCGCGCTCGGCGGTGCTGCGCAGCGTGCGGAGGTGTCGCGGCTCGATGCCCGTCCGCTGGAGTTCGACCAGGGCCTTCAGCACGGAGACGCCGTCGTCGCCGTAGGTGTCCGTGGCCGGCAGCAGCGAAGCCGAGACCGCGTCGGCGAGGAGCATCGGGGAGGCGCCGGATGCCCGGACCGTCTCGTCGCGGGTGTACCGGCGTTCGCGACCGAGGATCGACGGCTTCGGCGCGTCGCCTCCGCCGGGCAGGACGGGTTCGCGTCCGGCATCGAGGTCGGCGAGGTACTCCTTGATGACCTTGAGCGGCAGGTAGTGGTCACGCTGCAGTCCGAGGATCACCCGGAGCCGCTCGAGATCGGCAGCCGAGAACTTGCGGTACCCGCTGGCCGTGCGGATCGGGGTGACGAGCTCGCGCTCTTCGAGGAACCGCAGCTTGGAGCTCGACAGGTCCGGGAACTCGGGCTTGAGGCGAGCGAGGACCTGCCCGATGGTGAGCAGGTCCGGTGCCGCGGACCCCGCCCGGGCCGCAGCGGACCGTGCGGCCACTACGCGTTCGCCAGGCGTGCCAGGTCGACCCGAGATGCGTAGAACGTCAGGCGGAACTTGCCGACCTGGACCTCGGCCCCGTCGGTGAGCAGCGCTTCGTCGATGCGGACACCGTCGAAGTAGGTGCCGTTCAGCGAGCCGTTGTCCTTGACGCTGAAGCTCGTGCCGTGGCGCAGGAACTGCGCGTGCTTGCGCGACACGGTGACGTCGTCGAGGAAGATGTCGGCGTCGGGGTGTCGACCGGCCGTCGTGACGTCGGAGTCGAGGAGGAACCGCGCACCCACGTTGGGGCCGCGACGGACCACGAGCAACGCTGACCCGGAGGGCAGTGCGTTGACGGCTTCACGTTCTTCGGTCGAGACACCGGACTCGGCGGTGAGCGCCGCGCCCATGTCCATGCTGAAGGTCAGCGTGGTGTCGACCAGCCGCTGCTCCGGGGTCTTCTGACCGCCCGGCTGCGGGACCACTGGATCTGGCATCGGTGGACCTCCTCCTCTTGGCCCACCAGCGTATCGGAAACGAAGCCCCGAGCGGCAGCCCCGATCTGGGACTGTGGAGGGACTTCCGCGATCCGCGAACGCACGAGCCGCGTCAGCGACCCGTGGGACCCGACGTCAGCGACCCGTGCGACCCGGCGTCACCGTCCCCGCGCGAGCAACCAGAGCAGGTACGGCGCCCCCACGACGCCCGTCACCACACCCACCGGCAACGCGGTGCCGGGGAAGGCGAACTGTGCCAGCAGGTCGCTGCCGAGCGTGATCGCGGCACCGACGGCAGCGGCCGGCGCGAGTGCCACCCGTCCGCCGCCGACGAGGCGTCGCGCGATCGGCGCAGACATCAGCGCCACGAACGAGACGGGCCCCGCGGTGGCGACGGCTGCGGCGGTCAGGCACACGGCGGTGAGGAGCAGGAGCACCTTCGCCCGGTCCGGCCGGAGTCCGAGTGCGGCGGCGACCTCGTCCCCGAGGCTCAGGACCTGCAGACGGGCGGACTGCAGCAGCGCGAGCACGCCGAGCACGACGAACGCGACGCCGAGCACCCCGACCAGGTCGCGGTCGACGGCGTTCAGGCTGCCGGAGAGCCAGAGCAGCGCCGTGCCGGCCTGGGTGACGGTGCCGCTCGTGAGCATCCAGCCGGTGATGCTCAGGCAGATGGCCGCGACGCCGATCCCGACGAGGATCACCCGGTTGCCGGTGATCCCCCGTCGCCAGGCGAGCCCGGCGATGACGATCGAGACCACCACGGCGCCGACGAGCACGACCGAGAAGAGCGTTCCACCGCTGGCACCGAACAGCACGATGGCGGTGAGTCCGGCGGCACTGGCCCCCGAGGTGATCCCGATGACGTCGGGGCTCGCGATCGGGTTCCGCACGACGCTCTGCACGATCGCGCCCGCGACGCCGAGACTGGCGCCGACGAGGACGGCACCGAGCACCCGCGGCCCGCGGAGCTGCCCGATGACGAAGTCCGAGATCCGGTCCCCCTGGCCGAACAGGGACGCGAGCACCTGGCCCGGAGTGAGCGGGATCGAACCGGCGCCGAGCCCGACCAGGACGAGCACCACGATGACCGCCACCACGGCGACGAGCACCGCGACCTCACGACGAAGCCCCGAGCGCAGCCCCACGGAACCGAACAACTGCCTCACAGTCCCCGCACCGCCCTCGACCGCACGAGCGCGATGAACACCGGCGCCCCGATCAACGCCGTGACGATGCCGACCTGCAGCTCCCCGGGGTACGCCACGACGCGACCGATCACGTCGGCGACGAGCAGCAGTGCGGGGGCGACGATCGCCGACAGCAGGATGGTCCAGCGGTGGTCGGGGCCACTCAGACGGCGGACGGCGTGCGGCACGGCGAGCCCGACGAAGGCGATCGGCCCGGCGGCGGCCACAGCGGACCCGGCGAGCAGCACGGCGACCAGACCGCCCACGGCGCGGACGAGCACGACCCGCTGCCCGAGCGACGCCGCGAGTTCGTCCCCGAGCGCGAGGGTGTTCAGCGACCGACCGAGGCCGAACGCGATCGCCAGCCCGACGAGCACCGGCGCCGTGATGATCCCCGCCGTGCCGAGGTCCTTGCCTGCGAGGGCGCCGACCTGCCAGAACCGCAGCTGGTCGAGCAGGCTCTGGTCGGTCACGAGCACCGCGGTGGTGACCGACGACAGCGCCGCGGCGACCACGGCTCCGGCGAGGGCGAGTCCGACAGGTGAGAGGCCACGACGGGCGACGGTCGCGATCCCGTACACGAGCACGGCGGCGAGGGCGGCCCCGATGAACGCGAACGGCAGGTAGGCAGCCGTGCCGCTCACGCCGAAGACCGCGATCCCGGCCACCACGGCCAGTGTCGCACCGGAGTTGATGCCGAGGACGCTCGGGTCGGCGAGCGGGTTCCGCGTCACGCCCTGCATGACTGCCCCGGCCACCCCGAGCGCGGTTCCGGCGAGCAGTCCGACGACGGTGCGGGGCACACGGTTGCCGAGCACGATGAGCCCGACCTCGTCGCTCCGCCCGGGGTGCATCACCGTGTCGAGGACGGTGCCGAGCGGGATCGGCCGCGAGCCGTACGCGATCGACAGCGCGCACGCCACGGCGAGGACGACGACCGCCAGCACGGTCGCACCGACGAGTCGGGGGACGGAGCTGGGAGCCGGGGGCGTGGACGTCGACGGAGGCATGGAAGTAAGGCCACCCTAACGCCGGAGCCCCACTCGGCGTCCCCCGAGCAAGCCCGGAGCGTGCGCAGGGTTCGTTCATAGGCTCGTCATGGGGAAGCGCTCTGTACTGGTCTCCATCGACGCCCGACCGGGTCGTCGAGGGACGACCGGAGAGCACCGATGAACGAGACCCCGAACCCCGCAGCCGCCGACCACGACGAGGACGGCACCCCCGCCGCGCAGCAGCAGGCTCCCGGGATGCACTGGGAGGCGCCGCACGCCGACCCGGCCTCCCTGCGCCCGGCGTACGCGTTCGACGGCTCCGGTCCCTACCTCTACGGTCCGGACGGCTCCGGCCCCTACGCCTACACGCCGGACGGCCGCGGCCCGTACCTGATCGGCAGCCCCGCCCTCGCCGGCGCGAACCACGCGTGGGCGTACTCGGCGGCGACCGCGAACCACCCCGGTACGACGAAGCGCCCGCGTCGCCTGGGACTGATGATCGGCTCCGGCATCGCCGCGCTCGCCATCGTCGGTGCGGCCGGTGGCACCGCCCTCGGCCTGTCCTCGCAGGGGACGACCACGACGTCGAGCCAGTCGCAGGGCACCACCACCCTGCCCGGCACCGGATCCGGCACCGACGGCACCGGCGGCACCGGCAGCAGCGACGGCACGAACGGCTTCACGGTGCCCGGCGACGGCAGCGGCAGCGGCACCAGCGGTGACGGCAGCACCGGCACCGGCACGACCCAGTCCCCCGCCACCGCGGCGACGGCCGCCGACAAGAAGGGCGTCGTGACCATCAACACCGTCCTGAACTACGACGAGTCGTCACAGGCAGCCGGCACGGGCATGGTGCTGACCTCCGACGGCACGATCCTGACGAACAACCACGTGATCCAGGGCGCGACGAGCATCACCGTCACCGACGAGACCACCGGCAAGGAGTACAAGGCCGACGTGGTCGGGGCCGACGCCACGAACGACGTCGCCGTCCTGAAGCTCGAGAACGCCTCCGGACTGTCCACGGTCACGCTCGACGACGACGGCGAGCCGAGCACCGGTGACACCGTCAAGGACGTCGGCAACGCCGAGGGCACCGGCAACCTCGTCGCCGCCGAGGGCACCGTCACCGCGACCGACCAGGACATCCAGGTGCAGAGCGAGTCCGGCACCGGCACCGAGTCCCTGACCGGCCTGATCGAGATCTCGGCGGACATCGTCTCCGGCGACTCCGGCGGACCGGTGCTCGACAGCGAGGGCGAGGTCGTCGGCATGGCCACGGCAGCGTCCTCCGGCACGGCCGACGTCACCGGCTACGCCATCCCGATCACCACCGCGAAGACGATCGCCGAGAAGATCCTCGCTGGGGAGTCCTCGAGCACGATCACCATCGGGCTGCCCGCGTTCCTCGGGGTCGAGGTCAGCAACACCACCGGCACCACGGGCGGCGTCGCCGTCGCCGGCACGGTCGAGGGCTCCGGCGCCGCGAGCGCCGGCCTGACCGCCGGGGACACGATCACGAGCATCGACGGCACCGCGGTCACGAGCTCGGACCAGCTCACCAAGGTCGTCCAGTCGCACTCGGTGGGCGACAAGGTGAGCGTCCGCTACACCGACAGCACCGGCGCCGCGAAGACGGTCACGATCACCCTGACCGCCGGCCCCGCCGCGTAGCGGGAGCACCCGGGCGCGCTCAACCCAGCAGCGCCCGCACCACCGACCGGTAGACGTTGGCCGGGGAGTCCGTCCGGAAGGCGGTCTCCCCGGCCTTCGTCGCGCCCACGCGCGCGAACCCGTGCCCCTCGGCCCGCACGATCGTGATCGGCTTCGGCTTGCCGGGTCGACGCAGGTACGAGACGGTCCACGGCGCCGCCCAGAACCGCGCGAGGCGGGGGTCCGCCTCGACGAGGGCGTCCGGCAGGTCCGGTGCGTCCGGACCGCCGGCCAGCCTGCGGCCGAGCAGGTGCCCTGGGAGCGACCCCGTGCGGAACGGGAAGGTCCACGTCGGACCGATGCCGAGCCTCCCGGCCAGCAGCGCGACGGCCCGGTCCGGCGTGACGGACGCGACCACGGCGCCCGCCGCGTCGGTCCCGTCGACGACGGTCTGCGACCAGGCCTGGAGGCGCGACTCGCCCCCGTCGGGCAGGTGCTGTTCCAGCGTGACCGGCTGGGCATCGCCCTGCCAGGGTTCGAGGAGGGTCTGGGTCGACTCCGGCAGGGTGCCGAGCCGGCCGACGAGGCCCGCCTCGATGAGTTCGCGGCCCGCCGCGGTGCGGAGGAGCGTCGGGTTCCACCGGCGTCCGGCGAGGCTCTGCAGGGTGCCGATCGCGTCCGTGCTGAGGCGGGGGCCGTCGAGCGGTGCCGACGGGGCGGGGGCCGGCAGGGGTTCGAGGTCACGCTCGGGGCGGACCGGGGCCGTCTCGGTGGCGCGGACGCTCTCGAGGACGGCGAGCACGAGGTCGTCGGTCTCGAGCAGCCGGGCGAGCGGGCGTTCGATCGTCAGGTCGACGCGGTGCCGACCGGTGACGAAGAGCAGGTGGGTGCCGGCGACGTCGCCGTGCTCGTCGGGCCGGACGTACTCGACCAGCCGGGCCGGGGCGCCGGCGGTGGTCCACGGGTCGCAGCCGACGAGCAGCAGGCCCTCGACGGAGCCGGGCAGCCGTTCGAGCAGCCCGGTGTTCTCGTCGCCGATCGCGCGGTCGCTGGGGCGGGATCGGACGGTGAGGACGACGTCGTCGCCGGTGACGCGCAGGTCCGCCTGGGCTGAGTCCTCGCGGCGCCAGGAGTCCGGGCGGCGGAGGGTGAGGCGGGCGGTGCGGTCCTCGGTGCCGAGCGGGACGGGGACTGCCATGGGATGAGCGTATGTCGGGAGCGGGGCGCGGGGTGCTGCGGCTCGCCGGGG
>NZ_QKTD01000011.1:0-153958 GCF_003234695.1 Curtobacterium sp. MCLR17_042 | reverse complement strand
TGGTCATCGCGGCGATCGCGCTCGTGGTGTTGGCGGACACGTTGTACAAGATGAGCAAGGGCGAAGCCGACGGGTGGGACCTCGCGTTCTCCCTGCTCGACTGCGTCCCCGGTGCTGGTGCCCTGGGACGGGCAGCGGGCATCGCGCGGGTAGCTGGCAAGCTCGCAAGCGCTCCGAAGGTGGTCGCCGCCTCGACGAAGGCTGTCGAGACAGGCACGAAGATCAGGAGAACGCTGCGGGACGTCTCCCCAGAACTAGCCGCGCGTGTGCGCGCCAACCCAGCCGTCCGGAGCAGAGTTCAGCTGCGGAAAGACACCAAGTTGGCGATCATCCGGGACGCAGAGCGGACCCCTGACGGTGACATCCTTTCCGGTACCGGTACCGGTACCGTCATCCCGATCAAACGGTCGCCGGAGGGGCACCCTGTGCTGCATGATCCGAAGACGGGTCGTCCGTCTGACACCGGCATGACTGTGCCGGAGGCCGGAGCGGTGCATTACGGGCACCGCCCTGGCCACGAGTGGAGCGAGACCCGCATTCATGCCACGGAGAACGGGTGGAGTCGACGGCGCGTCATCGAACACGAGAACGATCCGAAGAAGTTCCGACTCGAGGATCCTGACGAGAACATGTCGCATGCGCACGAGGCCGGACGCGGAAGCGCTGGATAGAATCAACCGATGAGCACTGCAACCGACAGTTCTGCTTTCTGGGACGCGATCACGGCCGACGATCCGAGGGCGATCGCGAGGACAGCAGCTGAAGGTTTCGAAGCGTCGGCAGCGTCACGAGTGAACCCTGATGCCATCACGCCGCTCCACTTCGCCGCTCAGAACGGTGCGGTGCAAGCGATGCGAGCGCTCTTGGACCTCGGGGTGGAGGTAGACGCGCGGGATCGATGGGGGTCGACGGCTCTGCAACTCGCAGTAGCCAACTCGGGTGACGGCGGAATCGATCCGGTGACCCTCTTGCTCGCTGCCGGAGCCGATCCCTGCTCCGTCAACGACCTTGGCGCGACCCCGCTGAGCTACGCTCGAATCCTTGCGGACGCGCCCGCCGGTCTCATCACCGCGCTGCACCGAGATCGGGCGGTCGATGAGGACGAGGGGGATGGATCAGTCGTGTTTGAGGCCGCTGCGCGCGGGTCACTCGCCGATATTCAAGCCGCGGTTCGAGCCGATCCGGCCGTGCTTAACTCGACGGTAGATGGGGAGACCCCGCTTCGTCTCCTCGTCCGACGTGCTCTTCCTGTGCGACCAAATCGACCCAACCCGCACCCGCTCGCTGTGGGCGACGCGGTGTCGGGTGCAAATGCGATGCTGAGTGCCGGAGCCAAAGCCCGCAAGGTTGGTGCAGACGGCTTCACCGCTCAAGGGTTCGCGCGAGCATTCCTGGCGCCGAAGCCCCTGATCAAGACCCTTGACGCAGCGGCCAAGAAGGAGCGTGCATGACCCTGCCACGTGTTGTGCAAGACGTAGGATGGATTGCCTCGTTCCTCGGAGCCGATGTCGATGCTGCGCAGCAGGTCGGCGAGGTCGATGGGATCGACCTTCTGGCGATCTCCGGCCCCAAGGAACCGTTCGTCGTGGTGATGTCCGCGGGATTGGCTGAGCGTCCGATCGCAAGCATGTTTCCCCAAGAACTCCTCGTGACAGTGCAAGCTGACCACTGGGAAGGCGCGCTCATTCTGCTGCAGACCGCGTTGGAAGTCGCCCTTGAACGCGGGCGCGGGTTCAGCTACGGCGATCTGGTCGGGAACAGCGAACCGCTTCTCATCGGAACGCGCATCTCGGGCTTGATCGCCGATGTCAATCCGTGGCTCCCGGCAGAGTCAGCGACGCGTCGTGATGGCCGTGAAGTGCAGACCACGTTCGTCTCGATGCTCCCGCTGACTGACGAAGAGCTCGAGACGCTCACGCGCACACCAGAGACTGAGCGCGATTCGGAGCTCGGGAAACTCGATGATCGGGATCTCTTGAACCTCAAGCGCTGATGAACTTCGGGAAGCCGGAGCGGCCGAGGTTTGGACAGTGCGCTGAGGTACGAACTGGTCGAAAGCGAAGCCAGCCGGGTCTCACGACCTCCCGAAGCTCACCGGAGGGCCACAGTGAGGGAACGTAGGCTCACAACCGTCGAAGAACGGCAAATCGAAGCGCGTTTGATCGCGGTTGAGGGATTCCAGTATCCCGAACGATTCCAACGTGTCCTTGCACAGGACCCGCTTCCCGAAATCGATCCCTTCATGTGGACGTCTGAGTACGAGAACCAGGCAACGGACTGGGTTGACATTGTTGGGAAGCAGTATCCGACCCGTTCCCTCGTACCCTTCGCAAAGCACCAGGACACAGACGATGTGTTCTGCTTTGACGGTGGCGACCATTCGGGCAACCCTCCCGTGCTGATCATCCACACGTTCGCTTCGCCCGGGACGGAGTACCGGGGTCAGTGGACATCCTTCGACGTCTGGTGGGAGGAGATGGAGGAGCATCGAGCAGCGTGGGTCGCGGAGCGGGAAGAGGACTGAGGCATGCCTCGTAGGGACACGTCGATCAGCAAGGCGATGTCGCACGCGCTGCGGCACGAACCGCGTGCGTACGGGCTGGAGCTCGACGCCGACGGGAGCGTCCCGCTCGCAGACCTCGTAGACGCCTTGCAGCGGGCGGGCGTGGCAGCGTCCGAGGACGATGTTCACCGTGTGGTGGTCGGATCCGACAAGCAGCGCTTCGCCGTCGAAGGCGCCCGGATCCGTGCCCAGTACGGGCACTCGATCGACGAGCGCATCGTGAAGCAATCGATCGTTCCGCAGCCGGTGCTCTGGCACGCAACTTCCCCCGCTGCGGCTGAGTCGATCCTGCGCGACGGGCTCTTGCCGATGGGGCGCCAGTACGCGCATCTGACGACCGATCGCGAGCTGGCTCTGCAGGCTGGGCGGCGCAAGTCCACCGCTCCCGTCCTGTTGCGAATCGATGCAGCTCGCGCCCACCTGGAGGGCGTGGAGTTCTCGGAGGGGCACGACCGGGTGACCCTGGCCTTGTTCGTTCCCGCTCAGTACATCTCGGCGGAAACCTCCCGATCCTGATGCCGCTGTTCCGACGGAATGCTGGGCTGCGCCAGCGGGCGAGCGAGTTCAACGGTCGCTACTGGCGGAGTGCCATCCAAGTCACCTCAACCAACTGGGAGGGGCGCAGGGCAGCGGTGCACCGAGCAACGGATGCGGAGAAGCGACTGAGGGCGTTGCGCGGCGAATGGCACATGGGCCTCAAGCATCTGGTCGTGCAGTACTCCGCAGGTGTCAGCGTCGATGAGATCGGCGATGTAGCCGAGTCCGTCGCGGCCTCGTACCGTGCTTGGGTCACCTCCGCGCTCTCCGATGCCGGTCCTTCGCCCCGCCTCAGCGACGGGAACGAGTACTACATCAGCATCTTGCAACTTCTCGGGATCACGACGGGCTGTGGTCGGGACGACAGCGCGCGGACGATACTCGAGTCCGTGATCAGGCAGGGCGCGGATCCGTTGTTCTCGGCTCTTGCTTCTGCACACCGGCTGGCCCTTCCCAGCGGATCCCCTGCGGCTTCGACGCCCAGGGTTGCGCGGCCTCTGCTGGCGGTTCTTCAACGGCCCGAAGAAGCGGACCGCACGATCCAGACCTATCTGACGGACTGGCCAACGCGTATGAAGTCGATGAGCTGGATGGGGTCCCTGGAACGGGTCAGACCCGGTGACTCGTACGGTCAAGGTTTCATCGGGTACTGGGCGATGGAACTGCCTGCGGTGGCCAGTGCCATCGATGCGCACCTCGACGACGTTCTGTCGCCCTTCCTCCCAGCGGATCTCTTGTGAAGTTCGACAGATCTTTGGTCGGGCAGCCCAGGTGAGGCAACGATAGGAACGAGTGTCGACGGGGCAATCGCGTGCACTCCTCCCAGCGAGACTCTCGGTGAAGGCGGTCAACTGGCGGTCGAGCAGCGCCCTGTCGCTGCGAAGGCTCCTGGTCGCGACACGAACGAAGGTGGTTCAAGGTGATCGACGTCGAAGTACTCCGCACAGCGCTCGATCCGTCCTCGATGGACGTTCCGAAGCAGGTCCGGAACGCCTTCGAGAAGGCGGCTCGGGTGAAGTCGTTCGTCACGGTTCCGGGCGGGGCTGCGCTGATCTGGGGATCGGTGTTGATCGCGGTCTACGGGGACGCTCCCCGTGTGAGCACGGCGGCACGCGCGCTGCGCGTCCCTGACGAGGGTGTGTCCCACACCCAACGGACGAGGCAGCGTGGTGCCTACGCGGCGGTGGCATTCGCAGCCGCTCGCGACTCCGACCCACCATCGGTTGCGGCACGGACTGCCGGATGGACGGTGCGAGAGCCGTTGATGCAAGGGAAGGCGCTTCGGCACCACATCGACCGGTCTGCCGAGGAACGGGAGATGGACGAGTTCATGCCGGTTTCGGGGCACCTCGCCGCCTTCGCATCGGACATGGTGATCCTGGGGACCATGTGGCTGTTCGGCGGGTCTGACGCGTGGCCGATCGGGCGGATCGCAGCGGAGTGGGACCGCAACGCCGAGGCCGTCCGCGCGCTCCCCGGGTACTCCGACGCATGAGCCGTCGCCCCGACGGTGATCCTGTCGTGGTCAGGAGACCGACGCGTCGTCCTCGTCCGCCCACAGCGGGTCGCTGACGGTTCGGGGCAGTGGAGCTCCGGGCGACGCGGGCCACGGCAGCCGCGTGACCGGCCAGTTCGAGGCGAAGAGCTCACGCCGCCCGGCATCGAACTCCTGCACCGTCTTGAGCTCGTCGTAGACCAGGGCGTACGCGGCCCGCAGGTTGTCGAAGTAGTCGTCCCACGAGTCGAACAGGGTGAAGGCGACATCGGAGACCAGGTCGATCGACGACCAGGCATCGTCCTCGTTCAGGAGCCCGGCGGCGTACGCACCTCGGACGGCGGTGACCGCGTTCTTGACGTCCATCGACCAGAGCAGCTTCGGCGGGCGGTCCGCTCGGCGTTCGAGCAGGCTCGAGCCTGCCCACGGGTCGGTGCCGAGCAGTGAGGACAGCCGGGTGAGCCGGGTCTCACCCTCGGCGGATCGGCTCAACGCGAGGAACTGCCACGACACGCTCTTCGGGCCGAGCAGGTCGACGGCGAAGGCCTGTGCGTCCCGCCCGCTGGCGATCTTGTAGGTCTCGTCGAGTTCGCGGCGCAGGAACGTCAGCGGGGGCAGGGGGATCGTCACGAAGGGCGACGGCGTGGTGTCCTGCAGGTACTCGCCGCCGAGCTCCACCCGCGAACCGTACGGGGCGAGCGACGCCGGCCACCATCCTTCGTGGAAGTCGCCGAACGAGGCGAGCGCCAGCTGCTGCAGTCGGCGGACGGGCAGCTCGCGGGCGCCGGTGCGCTCCCGGTACCGCCGCTGTTCCCGCACCGGCAGCCCGATGTCACGGAGCGAGGTGATGAAGGTCAGCACGAACCACACGACGACGGCGATCAGGAAGCAGCGCCACACCGCCTGGATGCCGTACCCGAAGTGCTGCCGGACGTCGTACGGGGCGAGGATCGAGATCAGGAGCACGACGAAGAACGCCACGATCGCGACCGCCATGATGATCCACGCTGCGGCGCGGTCCCGTCGTCGCCCGGTCTGCTTCCGCGCCTTGGCAACCATCGCCCGGTGCCGCCAGCGTGGACGGACCGGGAACTCGCGGTCGCCGGGATGGTTCTGCAGTGCTTCCCCCATGACGATCGATCGTAGCGAGCGGCTCAGTCCTCGTCGACGGCGCCGACGAGCTCCGGCGCCGTGAGCAGCCGCGGCTCGTCCTCGATCGACGACGGGTCGGCGATGACCTTCGACTCGTCGAGCAGCGACAGCCGACGGGCGCTCGGCAGCACCTGGCGCTCGAGGGACCCGACGAACCGGTTGTAGTCGACGACGGAGCCCCGGATCGAGCGGCCGAGCTTGTCGACGTGCCCGGCCATCGTGGACAGCCGGCCGTAGAGCTCGCGGGAGACCTTGAAGAGCTCGTGGGCCTCTTGCGAGACGACGTCCTGCTGCCACGAGAACGCCACGGTCTTGAGCACGGACCACAGGGTCACGGGTGAGGCGAGTGCGATGCGCTTGCGGAAGGCGTGGTCGAGCAGCCCGGGGTCGGCGGCGAGGGCGCTCGAGATGAGGGACTCGGACGGGATGAAGGCGACGGTGAGCTCGGGGGAGGCGTCGTAGCCGGTCCAGTACTCCCGTGCGGCGAGGGCGTCGACGTGCGCTCGGAGCGTCTTGACGTGCTGGGCGATGAGCTGGTCGCGTCGAGCTGCCTCGGCACCGGTGGCGGTCGCCGGGATCTCGGCGGCCTGCAGGTAGGCGCTGAACGGCACCTTGGCGTCGACGGCGATGGTCTTGCCGCCGGGCAGGTGCACGACCATGTCCGGGCGGGCGGAGCCGACGGCGGTGGTGACGGAGGACTGCACGTCGAAGTCGACGCGTTCGAGCAGCCCGGCGGCCTCGACCACGTTGCGCAGCTGCGTCTCGCCCCAGACGCCGCGCGTGCTGTTCGACGACAGGGCGCTGGCCAGGGTGTCGGCAGTGGCGCGCAGGCGCTCTTCCGACTCGGCGGCCGACCGGAGCTGCGCCGACAGCGCGCCGTACTGCTCGCTCCGCGACTGCTCGAGCTCGGCGATCTTCGTGCGCATCACGTCGAGCGTCTGCGCCACGGGGCTGAGCGCGGAGAGCACCTTGGACTCGTTCTGGTTCCGTGCCGCGTCGACGCCGTGCATGCGCTGCACCAGGTGCTCGAGCTCGGCGGAGCGCCGCTCGAGCGAGTCGACCTGGCGGCGGTACTGCGTGTCCTGGGCGTCGAGGCGTTCCTCGGCGTCGCGCCGCACTGCCTCGAGCTGGCCGCGGAGTGCCTCGGCCGTCGCGCGGGCCGACGCGGCGTCGATGCCCGCGCGCGAGCGGGCGAGCGACCAGGCGACGACCGCACCGACGGCGATGCCGATCACGAGACCGATGACCAGGGCGAGGATCTGCATGTCGCGACCCTGGCAGAACCCACCGACACCGCGCCTCCCGGCACTCCGGCGCGCCCCGCAGAACCAGCGTGACCAGCGCCACGGGACCAACGTGACGGACCACGGAATCCATGTCATGACATTAGGGCAAACAGGGTGTACAGTCGTGATCGTCCGCCGATGAAGCCGCACGGAAGGTCCACCGCGTCGCATGACGAACCAAGCTCCCCACGCCTACGACGTGATCACGATGGGACGCGTCAGCGTCGACATCTACCCGCAGCAGACCGGCCCGCTCGAGGACGTCTCGACCTTCTCGAAGTCCGTCGGCGGCAGCGCCACGAACGTCGCCATCGCCGCTGCTCGACACGGCGCGGACGCCGCGGTCATCACCCGGACGGGCAACGACCCCTTCGGCCGGTACATCGCCCGCACGCTGCCCGAGTACGGGGTCGCCAACGCATTCGTCGAGACGGTGGAGGGGCTGAACACCCCCGTCGCCTTCTGCGAGATCTTCCCGCCGGACGACTTCCCGCTCTACTTCTACCGGGCCCCGAAGGCGCCGGACCTGATGATCACGGCGAAGTCCCTGCCGCTGCACGAGATCGAGCGCGCGAAGATCTTCTGGACCACGGTGACCGGCCTCAGCGAGGAGCCGAGCCGACAGGCGCACCACGTGGCGTACGAAGCCCGGTCCGCCGCGCAGAACAGCACGAAGACCCACACCGTGCTCGACCTGGACTACCGGTCGATGTTCTGGTCGAGCCCCGAGGCCGCGACGCGCGAGGTCGCGATCGCCCTCGAGCACGCCACCGTCGCCGTCGGCAACCGCGAGGAGTGCGAGGTGGCGGTCGGCGAGACCGACCCGGTCCGCGCCGCCGACGCGCTGCTCGACCGCGGTGTCGAGATCGCGATCGTCAAGCAGGGGCCGAAGGGCGTGCTGGCGAAGACCCGCGACGAGTTCGTCGAGTTCCGTCCGCACCACATCGACGTCGTGAACGGGCTCGGCTCGGGCGACGGCTTCGGCGGCGCGCTGACCCACGGGCTGCTGCAGGGCTGGAGTCTCGAGCGGATCCTGGCGTTCTGCAACGCCGCCGGCGCGATCGTCGCGACGCGGTTCGAGTGCTCGACGGCGATGCCGACGAGCGACGAGATCGAACAGTTCCTGACCGACAACCCGGCCGAGGGCACGACGCACACGGGTGCGACGCACACGGGTGAGACGCACACCGAGGAGAAGACCCATGCCTGAGCTCAGCCCCGCTGACTTCCAGCGCCTCCGCGACATCCGTGCCGGCCAGCCGGACCTGGTGCGTGCCACGCTCGACGCCCGCCGCAAGCGCTCCCTGCTCGCCGACGACGGCAAGCTCTTCATCGTCGCCGCCGACCACCCCGCACGCGGTGCGCTGGCGGTGCGTGACGACGAGTCCGCGATGGCGGACCGCTACGACCTGCTCGAGCGGCTCGTCACGGCCCTCGGCCGGCCGGGGGTCGACGGGGTGCTCGGCACCCCCGACATCCTCGAGGACCTCGCGCTGCTCGGCGCCCTCGACGGCAAGGTCGTCGTCGGGTCGATGAACCGCGGTGGACTCCGCGGCGCGACGTTCGAGATGGACGACCGGTACACGGCGTACTCGGCGCAGGCCATCAAGGACTCCGGGCTCGACTTCGCCAAGCTGCTGGTGCGCATCGCCCTGGAGGACTCGGGCACCGCGCCGACGCTCGAGGCCACGGCCCGCGCCGTCAGCGAGGCCGCGGCGCTCCAGCTGCCGATCATGCTCGAGCCGTTCATGTCCGAGTGGCGGGACGGCCGGGTCGTCAACGACCTGTCGGCCGATGCCGTGATCACCTCGATGGCGATCGCTGCGGGCCTCGGCGAGTCCAGCGCCTACAGCTGGCTCAAGATCCCCGTCGTCGACGACATGGAGCGCGTGATGGCCGCGACGACGCTGCCGACGCTGCTGCTCGGCGGCGACCCGGCTTCGCGCCCGCTGGAGACGTACGCCAAGTGGGCTGACGCCCTGGCCCTGCCCGGCGTCCGCGGCCTGGTCGTCGGACGCACCCTGCTCTACCCCTCGGACGGCGACGTCGCCGCCGCCGTGGACGTGGCCGCCGGTCTCGTCCACAGCCAGGAGGCCCGGGGCGGGTTCTCCACAGATGCCCACGACCCAGCCGCTCGGCTCGCGGGCGCCACCACCATGGACTCGTCCATCTCGGAAGGAAGCAACGCATGACGCTCACCGACACGACCACCACCACCGTCGGGCACTGGATCGACGGCAAGCGCGTCGAATCCGCGTCGGGCAACACCGCCCCCGTGTACGACCCGGCGATCGGCGTCGCGACCAAGCAGGTCGCGCTGGCCGACGAGTCCGAGATCCAGGCGGCCATCGGCAGCGCCAAGGCGGCGTTCCCCGGCTGGAGCAACCTGTCACTGGCCAAGCGCCAGGCGATCCTGTTCTCGTTCCGCGAGATCCTGAACCGCGACAAGGCCGAGCTGGCCGAGATCATCACGAGCGAGCACGGCAAGGTCCTCGACGACGCCATGGGCGAGATCGCCCGTGGGCAAGAGGTCGTGGAGCTCGCCACCAACATCCCGAGCCTGATGAAGGGTGAGTTCTCCGACCAGGTCTCGACCGGCATCGACGTCTACTCGATCCGCCAGCCGCTCGGCGTCGTGGGCATCATCAGCCCCTTCAACTTCCCGGCGATGGTGCCGCTCTGGTTCCTGCCGATCGCGATCGCCGCGGGCAACACCGTCGTGCTGAAGCCGAGCGAGAAGGACCCGTCGGCCGCCATCTGGCTCGCCGAGAAGTTCAAGGAGGCCGGGCTGCCCGACGGCGTCTTCAACGTGCTCAACGGCGACAAGCTGTCCGTCGACGGCCTGCTCACCAGCGACGACGTCGAGTCGATCTCGTTCGTCGGCTCCACGCCCATCGCGCAGTACGTCTACGAGACCGGTACCAAGCACGGCAAGCGCGTGCAGGCCCTCGGCGGCGCGAAGAACCACATGCTCGTCCTGCCGGACGCCGACCTCGACCTGGTCGCCGACAACGCGATCAACGCCGGCTTCGGTTCGGCCGGTGAACGCTGCATGGCGATCTCGGTCGTCGTCGCCGTCGAGCCGGTGGCCGACGAGCTCATCCAGAAGATCAAGGACCGCGCGGCGACCCTGCGCATCGGCGACGGTCGTCGCGGGTGCGACATGGGGCCGCTCGTCACGAAGCAGCACCGTGACAAGGTCGCCTCGTACATCGAGGTCGCAGAGCAGGACGGTGCGGTGGTTGTGGTGGACGGCCGCACCGTCCGACCCGACGGCGACGAGAACGGCTTCTGGCTGGGCCCGACGCTGATCGACCAGGTGCCCACGACCAGCCGCGTCTACACCGAGGAGATCTTCGGTCCGGTGCTGAGCGTCGTCCGCGTCGCCACCTACGAAGAGGGCCTCGAGCTCATCAACTCCGGCGCGTACGGCAACGGCACCGCGATCTTCACGAACGACGGTGGCGCCGCCCGACGCTTCCAGCGCGATGTGCAGGTCGGCATGATCGGCATCAACGTCCCGATCCCGGTGCCCGTCGCCTACTACTCGTTCGGCGGCTGGAAGAACTCGCTGTTCGGCGACCACAAGGCGTACGGCGCCGACGGCGTGAGCTTCTTCACCCGTCAGAAGGCGATCACGAGCCGGTGGCTCGACCCGTCGCACGGCGGCATCAACCTCGGCTTCCCGTCGAACAACTGACCCGCGGCATGGCGAACGAACAGCACCAGCACGACCAGTGGTTCATCCCGGCAGGCTCCCGGCCCGAGGCGGGCTGGACCGACGTGGTCGACGGTCGGATCGAGGGGTGGGCGCACACCGGACTCCGGACCGGCGCGCTGACCGACGGGGGCGAGCTGCGCCTCCCGGCCGACGCCGTGGAGCGCATCGTCGTGCCGCTCGCCGGGTCGTTCCACGTGACCCACTCGAGCGCTGCCGGCGACGGCGAGCAGACCCTGCAGGGGCGGGGGAGCGTCTTCGACGGCCCCACCGACGTCCTGTACCTGGGATCGGGCTCCGCGGCCACGATCACCGGCAGTGGCCGGTTCGCCGTCGCGGAAGCCCCCACCGACACCGTCAAGCCGACCACCTACGTGGCCCGGCCGGACGTGCCCGTGGAACTCCGCGGCGCCGGGCAGTCGAGCCGCCAGGTGCACAACTTCGGCACCCCGGCCGCGCTCGACGCTGTCAAGTTCATCGTGTGCGAAGTGATCACGCCGGCCGGCAACTGGTCGTCGTACCCGCCCCACAAGCACGATACGAACGTGCCCGGTTCTGAGTCGAACCTCGAGGAGATCTACTACTACGAGGCGGCGGTGTCCCGTGGGCTCGAGTCGATCGCGCCCGAGGCCGCCGACCCGTTCGCCCTGCACCGCACGTACGCCTCGGACGACCGCGCCATCGACGAGTTCCGGCAGGTCCGGACCGGCGACGTCGCCCTGGTGCCGTACGGCTGGCACGGTCCGGCGGTCGCCGCTCCGGGCTACGACATGTACTACCTGAACGTGATGGCCGGGCCCGACCCGGAGCGCGTCTGGAACATCACCGACGACCCCGCCCACGGGTGGGTCCGGCAGGCGTGGGCATCGGAATCGATCGACCCACGACTGCCCTACGAAAGGAAGCAGGCGTGACCACCACCACGCGGAAGATGACGGTCGGCCAGGCACTCGTCGAGTTCCTGGCCAACCAGTGGACCGTCGACGGCGACGTCCGCGAACGCACCATCCCGGGGATCTTCGGCATCTTCGGGCACGGCAACGTCGCCGGGGTCGGTCAGGCCATCAAGCAGCTCCACGTCGAGCAGCCCGGGTTGCTGCCGTACCACCAGGCTCGCAACGAGCAGGCGATGGTGCACGAGGCCGTCGGCTTCGCCCGCATGCACCGCCGCCGCGCGACCTACGCATCCACCGCGTCTGTGGGCCCGGGTGCCGCCAACATGCTGACCGCCGCGGCGCTCGCCACCACGAACCGGCTGCCGGCACTGCTGCTGCCGTCGGACACCTTCGCCACGCGCACCACGGACCCGGTGCTCCAGCAGATCGAGCTGCCGCACGACACGTCGTTGCAGGTGACCGACGCCTTCCGTCCGCTGTCGCGCTACTTCGACCGGGTGGAGCGTCCGGAGCAGCTGTTCTCGATTGCCCTCGCCGCGATGCGGGTCCTCACCGACCCGGCCGAGACCGGTGCGGTGACGATCGCCCTGCCCGAGGACGTCCAGGCCGAGGAGTTCGACGTGCCCGTCGCGTTCCTGCAGCCGCGCGAGTGGCACATCCGCCGTCCGCTGCCCGAGCGTGGCCCGCTCGAGCGGGCCGTGGCCGCGATCCGTGCCGGCCGGCGTCCCGTCATCGTGGCCGGCGGCGGGGTGCTGTACTCCGACGCCGCCGACGAGCTCCGCTCCTTCGTCGAGGCCACCGGCATCCCGGTCGGCACGTCGCAGGCCGGCGGCGGATCCCTGGTCTGGGACCACCCGCAGTACCTCGGCGGCATCGGCGCGACCGGCACCGCGGCCGCCAACGCGATCGCCGCCCAGGCCGACGTCGTCATCGGGATCGGCACCCGCTACAGCGACTTCACCACGGCGTCGCGGACGGCGTTCCAGAACCCCGACGTCACGTTCGTCAACGTCAACGTGGCCGCGTTCGACGCCTACAAGCACGGTTCGCAGCTGCCGCTGATCGCGGACGCCCGGGAGGCCCTGGTCGCCCTGACCGAGTCGCTCACGTCGGACACGGCGTACGTCGTCGAGCCCGGCTACGCGTCCGAGATCGCCTCGCTGAAGTCGGCGTGGGACGCCGCCGTCGACGGCGCGTTCGCGCCGTCCGGCGCGGACCTGCCCGGTCAGCCCGAGATCATCGGCGCCGTGCAGTCGGTCTCCGACCCGCGCGACGTCGTCATCCAGGCGGCGGGCTCACTGCCCGGCGACCTGCACAAGCTCTGGCGGGTGCGGGACGAGCTCGGGTACCACGTCGAGTACGCGTTCTCGTGCATGGGCTACGAGATCGCCGGTGGCATCGGGGTGCGACGCGGGGCTCCGGACCGCGACGCGATCGTGATGGTCGGTGACGGCAGCTACCTCATGCTGCACACCGAGCTCGTCACCGCCGTGGCCGAGGGCATCAAGATCATCGTCGTGCTCATCCAGAACCACGGGTACGCGTCGATCGGGCACCTGTCCGAGACCGTCGGCTCCGAGCGCTTCGGTACGAAGTACCGGTACCTCGACGAGACCGAGTCGTTCGAGAACGGCGAGCCCCTGCCCGTCGACCTCGCCGCCAACGCCCGCTCGTACGGCGTCGACGTCATCGAAGTGCAGCCCGGCCCGGACAGCATCGAAGACCTCAAGGCCGCACTGCGTCAGGCGAAGGCGAACGACCACACCACCCTGGTGCACATCGACTCCGACCCGCTGGTCTACGCCCCCGAGGGCGACGGCTGGTGGGACGTGCCGGTCGCGCAGACCTCCACCCTCCCCAGCACCCAGGCCGCCCGCGCCGAGTACGAGCAGCAGGTCGCCACGCAGCGTCCGCTGCTCGGCTGAACCGTTCACGAGACAGAAAGCGACAGCGACGTCATGACCGACACCGCCACCCCCATCGGCAGCCCCGCCACCGACGCGGCGCCCGCCTCGATCCGCATCGGCACCGCCCCGGACTCGTGGGGCGTCTGGTTCCCGGACGACCCGAAGCAGGTGCCGTGGCAGCGCTTCCTCGACGAGGCGTCCGCCGCCGGGTACGAGTGGATCGAGCTCGGCCCGTACGGGTACCTGCCGACCGACCCGTCGCAGCTGTCCGACGAGCTCGAGTCCCGCGGGCTCAAGCTGTCGGCTGGCACGGTCTTCACCGGGTTCCACAAGGGCGAGGACCAGTTCCAGCGTGCGTGGGACCAGGCCGTCGCGGTCGCCGGTCTGGCAGCGAAGCTCGGCGCCGAGCACCTGGTGACGATCCCGGACCTGTGGCGCTCGGACGCCACCGAAGAGGTGCTCGAGGCGCGCACGCTCACCGACGAGCAGTGGGAGCGTCTCGGCAAGGGCCACGACCAGCTCGGCAAGGCGCTGCTCGAGGAGTACGGCGTCCACCAGCAGTTCCACACCCACGCGGACAGCCACGTCGGCACCTACAAGGAGACCGTGCGGTTCCTCGAGGTCACGAACCCCGAGTACACCAACCTCTGCCTCGACACCGGCCACTTCGCCTACTACGGCGGCGACAACCTCAAGCTCATCGCCGCCCACCCGGAGCGCATCGGCTACCTGCACCTCAAGCAGGTCGACACCGACCTGCTGTTCGACGTGCTCAAGAACGACGTGCCGTTCGCCACCGCCGTGTCGCAGGGCATCATGACCGAGCCGCCGCACGGCACACCGGAGCTCGCCCCGATCATCGAGGCCGTCGCCGCGATCAACCCGGACGTCTTCGGCATCGTCGAGCAGGACATGTACGGCTGCTCCGTCGACGCCCCCGGCCCGATCGCCGAGCGCACCTTCCAGCACATCTTCGGCTCGACCTCGGCCGCCCGCGCCTCCTGACGCGCCGCCCACGCAGCGTCAACAACCACCAGGAGAACACCACCATGACCACCACGCAGAACCTCCGGGTCGCCGTCGTCGGCGCCGGCATGATGGGCGCCGACCACGTCCGTCGCATCACCGCCAAGATCTCGAACGCCGACGTCGTCGCCGTCGTCGAGCCCGACCAGGCCCGTGCCGCTGCGGCAGCCGCCCTGGCGCCCGGCGCGATCACCGCCGCGTCCTTCGACGAGGCGCTCGAGCAGACCGAGATCGACGCCGTCATCATCGCGACGCCGGGTTTCCTGCACGAGCCGATCCTGGTGACCGCGCTCGAGCGCGACCTCACCGTCCTGTGCGAGAAGCCGCTGACGACCAGCGCCGAGGACTCGCTGCGCATCGTCGAGCTCGAGCAGCAGCACGCCGCCCGGCCCGTCATCCAGGTCGGCTTCATGCGCCGGTTCGACGCCGGGTACCAGGAGCTCAAGGCCCTGCGCGAGTCGGGGGCGAACGGCGCCCTGCTCGCCCTGCACCACGCGCACCGCAACCCGACGACGCCGCCGAACTTCAGTGAGTCGATGCTCATCCACGACTCGGTGATCCACGAGATCGACATCATCCCGTTCCTGACCGGCGAAGCCATCACGAGCGTCGAGGTGAAGAAGCCGCGCAAGAACTCCCTCGCGCCGGCCGACCTGCCCGAGCCGCAGTTCGTCCTGTTCACCACCGAGTCCGGCACGATGGCGATCGTCGAGATCAACGTCAACGCCCAGTTCGGCTACCAGGTCACCACCGACGCCGTGTTCGAGTCCGGTGTCGCGTACATCGGCCGCGACACGTCGCTCTCGCTCGTCGCAGCCGGAGCGACCTCGCAGGGCGTCACGCCGTCCTTCAAGGAGCGCTTCGGTGCCGCCTACGACGAAGAGGTCCAGCGCTGGGTCGACGCTGCCCGGACCGGTGGCATCGACGGGCCGAGTGCCTGGGACGGCTACACCGCGTCCGTCGTCGCCGAGGTGGCGGTCCGGGCCCAGCAGTCCGGCGCGCACGAAGTGGTCGAGTACGCGGTCACGAAGCCGGCGTTCTACGACGAGACGAGCGACGCGACGAGCGACGCGACCGCCGCGCCCACCGGGGCCTGATCGATGCCGAAGATCGCGCTCGACCCGACCCCGTTCCACCACGACCTGTCGCTGCTCGAGTTCCCGCGCAAGGTCGCGGAGCTCGGCTACGAGTACCTGCAGCTCACCCCGCACAAGGACTTCATCCCCTTCTACCGGCACCCCAAGGCCGACGACGACCTGGTCGACGCGTTCGCCGCGGCCTGCCGGGACGCCGGGGTCCAGGTGGCGAGCGTGCTGCCCGTGCTGCGCTGGTCGGGTCCGGACGAGGACGCCCGACAGGCTGCGGTGCGGAAGTGGAAGCGGGTCATCGAGATCACGAAGCGCCTCGGCGTGGACACCATCAACACGGAGTTCTCCGGCCGCCCCGAGCGTGCCGAGGAGTCCGAGGACCAGTTCTACCGGTCGATGGAGGAACTGCTCCCGATCATCGAGGACGCCGGCATCCGTGTGCTCATCGACCCGCACCCCGACGACTTCGTCGAGGACGGGCTCGAGGCGCTCCGGGTGATCCGCGGCCTGAACTCGAAGCACGTCGGCTTCGTGTACGTCGCCTGCCACACGTTCCACTACGGCGGCAACATGGACGAGATCATCGACGCAGCCGGCGACTCGCTGCAGCTGGTCCACGTCGCCGACGCGTACGACCACCGTCGCTCCCATGGCCTGCGCTACATCACGAACCCGCCCGGCAACCCGGTCCGCGTGCACCAGCACCTGCCGGTCGGCCAGGCGGACGTCGACTTCGACGCCTTCTGGGCGGCGCTCGACCGGGTCGGTTTCTCGGCGCGCGAGGACACCGTCGCGGTCTCGAGCGTCTTCGCCGAGGACGAGAACGCCGACGCGGTGTCGCGGTTCCAGCTCGACACGATCACGAAGGGACTCCACCGATGACCACCACCCTCGAGACGCAGGCATTCACCGACGCCGACTCCCGTCCCGTCACCCTGCAGGCCGCGGAGCAGACCCCCACCGCCCTGTGGAACGACTCCGCCGACCCGCGCGAACTGTCGACCGCCATCCACGAGTACGGCGCCGTCGGTGCGACCTGCAACCCGGTGATCGCGTACACCTGCATCCAGCAGGACCCGGAGACCTGGGTCCCGCGCATCCGCGAGATCGCCGAGGAGCACCCGACGGCGGGGGAGTCCTGGATCGGCTGGAAGGCCGTCGAGGAGCTCTCCATCGCCGCCGCGGCGCAGCTGCTGCCCGCGTTCGAGGCGTCCGGAGGCCGGAACGGTCGACTGTCCATGCAGACCGACCCCCGGTTCCACCGCGACGCCGACGCGCTCGTCGAGCAGGCCGTCCGGTTCTCGCAGCTCGCGCCGAACATCATCGTGAAGATCCCCGCCACCAAGGTGGGCATCGCCGCGATCGAGGAAGCCGCCTACCGCGGGGTCTCGATCAACGCCACGGTGTCCTTCACGGTGCCGCAGGTCGTCGCCGTGGGCGAGGCCATCGAGCGCGCCCTCGACCGCCGTGCCGCCGAGGGCCTGCCGGAGCAGGAGTTCGGCCACGTCGTCACCCTGATGGCCGGCCGCTTCGACGACTGGCTGAAGACCGTCGTCAAGCGTGACCACGTGATGGTGGACCCGGGCATCCTCGAGTGGGCCGGTGTCGCCGCGGTGAAGAACGCCTACCGCGTCTTCCAGGAGCGTGGGTTCCGCTCGCGTGTGCTGGTCGCCGCGTTCCGCAACGCACTGCAGTGGTCGGAGTTCCAGGGTGGGGACCTGGTGGTGTCGCCGCCGTTCCAGTGGACGAAGGACATCAACGACAACGCGTTCCCGTTCCGTCCGCACGCCATCGACGACGAGGTCCCCGTGCACGTCATCGAGGCGCTCCGGGCCGCGACGCCGGAGTTCGCCCGCGGCTACGACGTGGACGGCATGACGATCGACGAGTTCGACCGCTTCGGTGCGACCGTCACGACGCTGCGGCAGTTCCTGGACGCCGACGCGAAGCTCGACGCCCTGGTCCGCGACATCATCGTCCCCGCGATCTGAAACGCGGTCTGAGACGCGATCTGATGCGTAGTGCGATCCGCAGTCGGAACCACGGGTCGCGCCCCGCGCGCTGACGCACCAGCCTGGAGGCCCGGTGCCGGTCCCCGAGACCGGCACCGGGCCTCCAGGCGGTTGCGTCATGTGCTGACAAAGTCCGCCGCATCGGCTACGCTCGTTGTCGCGCTCCAATGCGCGTCACCTGAACGAAGGAGTTCTCCATGGACAGCATCGGCGTCGGGCTGATCTCGGTCGGCTGGATGGGGCGGTTGCACTCGCGTGCCTACCGAGCGTTGCCGGACCACTTCCCGGAGCTCGGCGTCCAGCCGCGGCTCGTCGTCGCGGCCGACCCGATCGAGGCGGCCCGTGACCAGGCGGTGACGCGGCTCGGGTACGAGCGGGCCGTCGCCGACTACCACGAGGTCCTCGCCGACCCGGCGGTCGACGTCGTGTCGATCTGTTCGCCGAACTTCCTGCACAGCGAGATGGCCGTCGCCGCGGCCGAGGCGGGCAAGCCGTTCTGGATCGAGAAGCCCATGGGCCGGTACGCCAGCGACTCGCGCTCCATCCACCAGGCCGTGCAGCGGGCCGGCGTCATCACGAGCGTCGGCTTCAACTACCGGCACGCCCCGGCGATCGAGCGCGCCCGTGAACTCGTCCGCAGCGGGCGGCTCGGGCGCATCATGAACGTGCGCGGATCGTTGCTCGCCGACTACTCGTCCGACCCTGCTGCACCGCTGACCTGGCGCTTCGAGCGTGAGCGTGCCGGATCGGGTGTGCTCGGCGACCTGCTGTCGCACGGGCTCGACCTGGCGCAGTACGTGGTCGGACGGATCGCCTCGGTCAGTGCGCTCGCCGAGACGTTCATCGAGTCGCGCCCCCGTCCGGGTGCCGGCATCGTCGACCGCAGCGCCGCGGCGACCGGCGAGCTCGGTGCCGTCGAGAACGAGGACTACGCCGCGCTGCTGTTCCGGTTCGAGGACGGTGCGGTCGGCACGATGGACTCGAGTCGGGTCATGCGTGGGCCGCACGCCGAGTACACGCTCGAGATCTACGGCACCCGCGGTTCGGTCCGGTGGGACTTCCAGCGCCTCAACGAGCTCGAGGTGTACCTGGACGGGCAGGAGGTCGACGGGTACGCGACGCACTACGTCGCTCCCGGGGACGGTGACTTCGGTCGCTTCCAGCCCGGCGCCGGGACCGCGATGGGATACGACGACCTGAAGACGATCGAGGCGGCGCAGTTCATCGCGAGCGTGCAGCGCGGAGAGCAGCTCGCACCCTCGGTCGCCGACGGGCTGGCTGCCGCGTCGATCGTCGAGGCGGCGGAGGCCTCGCTGGTCGACGGCGCGTGGCACGACGTCGCTCGTGTCGACGGGCCGCTGACGTACGGGGCACCGACGCCGAGGTTCTAGACACGTGGCCGCCTCCGCTTGTTAGTATGTAAGGACAAGGTCCGAGTAACCAGGAGGCACCATGCCGCTCGTCCGTATCGACCTCGCCACCGGCCGCACGCCGGAGGCCGTCCGTGGCATCGCCGACGCCATCCATCAGGCCATCGTCGACGTGTACGGGATCCCGGTGCGTGACCGGTTCCAGGTGATCACCGAGCACCCGGCGCAGCAGATCATCGCCGAGGACGCCGGCCTGGGGTTCGAGCGCAGCGAGGGCGTGATCGTCATCCAGGTGTTCACGCAGCGCGGGCGGACCGACGAGGCGAAGGCGGCGCTGTACCGGGCGATCCACGACGCCCTCGCGGCGATCGGTGTCGCGTCCGAGGACGTCTTCATCGGCTACGTCGAGAACGGGCCGCAGGACTGGTCGTTCGGGTTCGGGCGTGCCCAGTACGTCACGGGCGAGCTCGGGGTGCCCGCGCTCGGTTGAGGCCGGTGCAGGGCCGCAGGCGGGGCGGTCACGACACCCCGCTCAGTTCCGCCGACAGCGTGTCGTGACCCCTCGACGAGCGGCCTACTTGTCGACGAGCGTGACCTCGAACGAGTACCGGTCGGGGCGGTAGCAGTGCACGCCGTACTCGACCGCACGGCCCGAGGCGTCGTACGCGGTACGGCTCATCGTGAGCACCGGGTCGCCGTCCTCGATCTCGAGCAGGCCAGCCTCTTCGTCGGTGACCGCACGGGCGCCGATCCGCTGCTTCGCCACCCGCATCGTCACGCCGCGGCCGCGCAGCAGCTGGTACAGCCCGTACGCCTGCAGGTCCTCGTCGGTCAGGTCGAGGAACTCCGGCGGCAGGTAGTTCTCGAGGATCGCCATCGGGACGTCCTCGGCGAACCGCACCCGCCGGATGTGCGCGACGGTCGTGCCGGGCTCGATGCTCAGTGCCGCGGCGACCTCGTCGGACGCGGGGACGTCGTTGCGCTGCAGGAGCTTCGTCGCCGGAGCCTGCGAACCCTGCGCCAGGTCGTCGTACAGGCTCGTCAACTCGACCTTGCGGGTCACCGGCCCGTGTACGACCTGGGTCCCGATGCCCCGGCGGCGCACCAGCAGACCCTTGTCGACGAGGTCCTGGATCGCGCGACGGATCGTCGGCCGCGACAGACCGAGACGCTCACCGAGGGCGATCTCGTTCTCGAGCCGGGCCCCTGGAGGCATCGCGCCGGAGCGGATCGACTCCTCGATGCGCGAGGCGACCTGGAAGTAGAGGGGCATGGGACCCGACCGGTCCAGGTCCATGAACAGGTCGGACGGCAGCTGGCCTTCGTTGGTCATCGCGGTCCTTCACACGTGCGGAGATGCCGGCGTCGGTGCCGACGGCATTGTCGTGACAATACCACCGGGGATGTGACACCCCGGCCGCGCGCAGCGGGCGTTGCGTCAGTCGGCGAACACCGTCAGACAGCGCAGACCCTCAGCCAGCGCAGACCGTCAGTCGGCGAACACCATCGGCCGGTTCGACAGCCGCGGCTGGTTCGCGGCCTTCGGCTTCTCGGCACGCGCACGGACCGGGGCGATCGTCACCCGGGTCACCGCGCCGAGCGCCTCCACCGTCTCGACCCCGTGGTGCCCGGCAGCGTGCACGACGATCGCGGCGCAGGCCTCGGCGTCGGCGGCGGCGTCGTGGTGCTGGAAGCCCTCGAACCCGGCGGCCATCGCGGCGACCGGCAGACGGTACGAGTCGAGCGTGTAGGTCTTGCGGGCCACCGCCAGGGAGCACAGCGAGTGGTGCTCGGCCAGGTCGATTCCCGTCGCGGAGCACCCACCGGCGATGACACCCATGTCGAAGCGGGCGTTGTGCGCCACCAGGACGTCACCCTCGGCGAAGGCCACCAGGTCGGGGTACTGCTGCTCCCACGTCTTGGCGTGCGTGACGTCCTCGGCGACGATGCCGTGGATCCGCGTGTTCCACTCCAGGAAGGCGTCGTGCCCGAACGGCGGGCGGATGAACCACGACGCCCGATCGACCACCCGGCCGGCGCGGACCTTCACGAGCCCGACGGAGCAGGCGCTGGCGGGCGAGCTGTTGGCGGTCTCGAAGTCGATCGCGGTGAAGTTCAACGGCACGGTCCCGATCGTCGCACGGGGTGCCGACATCGCCCTCCGTTCCCGTCGGCGTTGCGTGTGGCTACTGTCGGCGCATGGGGAACGAGGCCGACCGACGTCCGCTCGTCCTGGTGCTCGCCGGCGCCGGCTACGGGCAACAGGCGCCGCTGCTCTGGTGGACGAACGAGATCGCTCTCGCGTCGGGGTGCGAGGTCGTCGCGCCTCGATGGCACGTCGACGACGCTGCCGGTGCCGATCCGGTCGGGTTCGTCGAGACCGCTGTCGCCGCCGCCCTGGGGGACCGGCTACCGGACCTCGTCGTCGCGAAGTCGTTCGGCTGCTTCGCCTTGCCGTGGGCGATCCGCCACGAGGTGCCCGGCGTCTGGCTGACGCCGGTCCTCACCCACGACGACGTGGCCACGGCGCTCGCCGCTGCCAGCGACGCGCACGTCGCGATCGGGGGTGGAGACGACACCATGTGGCGGCCCGAGCGGGTCTCGGGGACTGCTGCGCGCCTCCAGACCGTCGACCGTGCCGACCACTCGCTCCAGGTGCCGGGGGACTGGCGGCGATCGCAGCGGCTGCAGGCCGACGTCTTCGACGTCGTCGAGCGCCGCATCACGGCCCTGCGGCCCCCGACGGACGGGCCGCGTCCGCTGATCTGACGGACGGACTGGAGGCCCGGGTCGGCTCCGACAGGCCGCCGCCGGTAGGCTCTTCTTCCGTGGCTCTCACCATCGGAATCGTCGGTCTCCCGAACGTCGGCAAGTCGACCCTGTTCAACGCCCTGACCAAGAACCAGGTCCTCGCCGCGAACTACCCCTTCGCGACGATCGAGCCGAACGTCGGGGTGGTGAACCTGCCCGACTCGCGGCTCGACCAGCTCGCCGAGCTCTTCCACTCGGAGAAGACCGTGCCGGCGCCGGTGTCGTTCGTCGACATCGCGGGCATCGTCAAGGGCGCGAGCGAGGGTGAAGGCCTGGGCAACAAGTTCCTCGCCAACATCCGCGAAGCCGACGCCATCGCGCAGGTCGTCCGCGGCTTCACCGACGACGACGTCGTGCACGTCGCGAACAAGGTCTCCCCGAAGGACGACCTCGAGGTCATCAACACCGAGCTGATCCTCGCCGACATGGAGACCATCGACAAGGCGCTCCCGCGGTACGAGAAGATGCTCAAGCTCAAGCAGGCCGAGCCGGCCGTGCTCGAGACCGCTCGCGAGGCCCGTGCCGCGCTCGAGCAGGGCACCCTGCTCTCCGCCACGAAGATCGACCTGTCCCCGATCGCCGAGCTCGGGTTGCTCAGCGCGAAGCCCTTCATCTTCGTGTTCAACGTGGACGAGGCGATCCTGACCGACGAGTCCCGCAAGGCCGAACTGGCTGCGCTCGTCGCACCCGCGCAGGCCGTGTTCCTCGACGCCCAGGTCGAGTCGGAGCTCATCGACCTCGACCCGGCCGACGCCGCCGAACTGCTCGAGTCGACCGGGCAGACCGAGTCGGGCCTCGACCAGCTCGCCCGCATCGGGTTCGACACCCTCGGGCTGCAGACCTACCTGACGGCCGGTCCGAAGGAAGCCCGTGCGTGGACGATCGGCAAGGGGTGGAAGGCTCCCCAGGCTGCCGGCGTCATCCACACCGACTTCGAGAAGGGCTTCATCAAGGCCGAGGTCATCTCGTTCGACGACCTGGTCGAGACCGGCTCGATCGCCGAGGCCCGCGCTGCCGGCAAGGCCCGCATCGAGGGCAAGGACTACGTCATGCAGGACGGCGACGTGGTGGAGTTCCGCTTCAACAACTAGCAGGCCCGGAACGACGCCGATCTGGGGCTATTCGGCCGCTGTGGTCCGCGAAGAGTCCGCAGAATCGCCCGCCACCTCCCGCATGAGCCCTGCGGTCGCGGACCGGGTCCGGTCGTCCGCATTCGGCCACAGATGGCTGTAGGTATTCAGCGTCACCGATGCGGACCGGTGACCGAGGGCCCTCTGCACCGTGACGACGTCGCATCCGGCGGCGATCAGGCCTGACGCGAAGAAGTGCCGACAATCGTGCAGCTTGAACGGCTCGACGCCCGCTGCCTCGATCGTCTTCGTCCAGTGGTAGTAGATCGTGTTTCCGTGGGGCGGCTGTCCAGCCGACCCGACGAACAGCCACCGCTCGTCGCCGCGCACACCGACCTCGGAGACGTGCCAGGAGAGGTCTCGAGCCAGCTCGTCAGGGATCGGCACCGTCCTCTCCGACCCGTACTTCGGCGCGGAGATGCGTACCGCCTGACCGTCGCTCCCGCGCTGTACCTGGCGGCGTACCCGCAGCGTCCGCTCGAGCCATGCGACATCGTCAACCTGCACCCCTGACGCTTCGCCGAGCCGCAGGCCAGCGAACGCAGCGAGACGCACGTACGTCTTGAACCAGGGTTCGGCCGCGTCGATGACTGCCCGCATCTCGTCGGGCGTGGGTAGGCGCATGGCCTGGTCAGCCCGTCGTCGTCGGGGGAGTACGACGCCCTCTGCGGGATCCTCGGCAAGGTATCGATCCCGCACCGCGGCACGCAGGGCTGAACGAACGTTGTTGACACGCGTGTGCACGGTCGATGGTTGGAGGTCGTCCGACATCGATTTGACCCACGCCTCAACGTGAGATCGCCGCAGCTTGCCGAACGGCACCTCGAGGAACGAGCACTTCGTGACGGCGAGATCCATCGCGACCTTCGTCGTCGGCTCCCAGATCTGGCGTGGGGACCAGTCGGCGTAGTAGCTCGCCAAAGTCGTCGTGGAGCGCGACGGGGCCACGTAGGTGCCAGTGTGACGGCGCGCGGCAACCTCGTTGAGCCAGTCCTGCCCGTCCCGCTTGCGGTCAAAGTGACGCGAGTGTTCCCGCCCCTCGTCGTCCCGGTACCGCGCTCGCCACTTGCCGTTCGGGCGTTGCCGGATGCTACTCATCGTCGGGGCCTGCAAACTCGTCAACGGCTGACTGTGCGACTGCGCCGAGCACTCGACGCACGGCGTCTCGGAGCTCTTCTGAGTCGAATCGTGTTCCTAGGGCGTTGTGCATGAAGTTCGATTGCCACTCCTGCACGAGGTGATCCATGAGCGCCACAGCATCCGTCGGCGGCTTGTCGAAGGTCAGTTCGCGCAAGACCTCGGGGTGGCCTTCGGCCACGAACGCCAGCCCGCTCAACTCATCGGCGGCGACGGTGAGCGCACGGTGAGCGAGATGAAGCGCGTCGTCTGTCGACTTCTGACGGCGAGCAAAATCCTCCGCAGGAGGCACTGCCTCCTCGAAGTCTGCGAGCGAGAACCGGAGCACTCGCGCGATGACGATGGCTTCGCTGAGTCGAAGCGCGCGAGTGCCCTTCTCGATGCGTGAGATCGCCGAGTTGTCGAGTACCAGGCCCTGCGACGCGAGCCCGTCCGAAAGCTCCTTCTGACTGATCCCGAGCGCGCGTCGGCTCTCGAAGACCATCGATCCGAAGCGCTGCTCCGGAGTCCACTCGTTGGATTGCATTGCCGCAGCCTATTGCACACTCGCCGAGGTTGGGTATAGTTGCAGCAACGCAGGCCGCTGCGAAACTGCAAACGAAAGGAACCGAGCATGGCTGCCGTCGTAGTCCTACTCACGCTCACCGAGACCGCTGAACGCATCCGGCGATCGCCGGCGGCCCTCCGCTACATGATCCACAAGGGAACCGCTCCTAAGTCCGCTCTTCTTGCCGGCCGCCGGTTCTTCAAGGAGGACGACGTCACAGAGTGGATCGAGACCGCCTTCGCGGAGGCCTCTTGAGCACGAAAAAGGCCCGGGGTGCAACCCGGGCCGAATCCAAATCCCAGCATCGCAACCAGAACGGACAGAAGACAGTGAACACCACGACCGCACCGACCTGCAAGATCTCGATGACCCTCACCACGGCCGAGTTCACCGAACTCGACTGGAAGAAGGTATCGAGCCCCGTCATCGTCCTCGTCACGTGCACGGAGGCTGGTTGCTACGGCTTCGGCACCCAGCACGTCCTCGAATGGGGAGACCTGCTGAAGCACACCGCGTACATCGCCTCGAACGAGGCAGACGTCCGCATCGAGGTGTCGAAGATCTCGCACTGCCGCGAGATCCCCGTCGCAGAAGCCGACTGGTACGTGACCGGGTTCCTGATCGATGACACGAAGCGCCTCACTCCTGAGCGCGTCGCGTTCTTCACCGCCCACTACAACAGCGCCGTAGCGCTCGCGGCCGAGCTGAACGGGGAGTCCCACTGATGGACGACGTCACCAAGCTCGTCGAGCTCGAACGTACCGCCGCCGGTCGATCGGAGATCCTCATCGACGCCCAGCCCAGCCAGTTCAGCGACGGCTACACGCTCATCCTCAGCGCAACCGACGCGCTCCGACTGGCGCACGCGATCGTCGCCCGGGTTTCCGACATTCGGACCTCACCCCTCGCGGTCCCCCTGCTCGCTCCGACGCTGCAGGTGGCTGCCTGATGGCCGACGTCACAGCGATCCGTCCGGAACCGGTCGCAGCGACTCTCGAGACTGCGTCCGCAGTCGAGGTGACGAACGGGTGGACGCAGGACGAGGGCAAGCCTCGGACCCGCCAGCTCGACGTCGTGCTCCTCATGCTCAATGGAGACGGCACACGCGAGCTCGCGTGGCACGGGAACCCGATTGAAGCTGATCATCTCGCCGCGGAGCTCAGCGCCATGGCGAACCGTGTCCGGCGGGTCAGCTGATGGATGCCACGGCCTACGAGCGGTGCACACAGCGAGGCTGCATCCGATTCGGTCTCTGGCACACCTCCCGCGACACCGGGCACCGCTTCCGCACCGTCCGCACAGCGCTCGCCGCAGTGTCGATCGAGAAGCGCGACGAGGACGGGCCCTGGACCGTCTGGCTCGCTCGAGGCGATGCCGAGCCGGTCCAGGTGAACGCCCCGCCCGACCCGACGACCGACGTCGCCCACGAGGACCACATGGAGCTCCGTGTGGCCGTCCTGTACGCGCTTCGCAGCGCCGAGAAGTTCAACACCTGAACCGCGGCCATCAACAATCACGACAGGAGGTGCGTGTGACCAGACACACCACCGACGTTCCTGCGAGGTGCACCCGGTGAGCGTCGAGGCGATCGAGTGGGCGTTCCAGCAGGAGGGGATGTCAGTGACCCAGAAGGCAGTCCTCGTGTCCCTCGGGGATCACTACAACCGGAAGCTCCACTACGCCTTCCCCTCCCACTCCACCCTCGCGCGCCGCTGCTCAGCGGCCCGCTCGACCGTGCAGACCGCGCTGCTCGATCTCGAGAACAAGCTCGGCCTCATCGTCTCCGAGTCGCGCGTCGACAGGAACGGCCGGCAGACGTCCAGCCGGTACTACCTCCCCGACTTTGACCCGCTGTCTCGTCCTGGAGCCATCGAGATCGACGAAGGGGGGACTGCCCGGCAGCCGGGCACACCCCTACCGAGAGCCGGGTAGGGACTGCCCGGCTCCCGGGCACCCCCTGCCCGACTCCCGGGCACAGGACTGCCCGGCTCCCGGGCACGAACCAGGAGATGAACCACTACATGAACCACTACATCAACCGGAAGTGAAGTCGAGACGGTCACCTTCGATCCGATGTCTCGCCTCGTCCGCTCCACCGAACAGGAAGAACCCCATGGCACAGCAGCAGTCCGCATCGACGAAGTGGCGTGAACGCGCGCTCAGAGCTGAGGAAGAACGAGACGCCGCTCAGGAGAAGTACGAAGGCCTCCTCGACCAGCTGACCATCGACCTCGCCGACGTGCTCACCGAGCGTGGACGCATGGAAGGCCCCGTCATGCAGCAGTGGCTCTCCGACCGCGGCCTGGTTCCCGAGGAGGACACCGATGAGTGACAACGAGAACGACGACCTGATCCGCGCCACCATCGATCTCGCTCGAGTCGTCGGCGCAAGCAGGGGAGTGTTCATCGAACGCGACGGCGTCCCGATCGGCGTCACCGACATCGGCACCGTCGGGGTCCCAGCCTTCATCCTCGCCCTCCGCGCCGCCGCACACGCCACCAGCTCCGAAGCCCTCACCCGAGAGGTCTCCGAAGCACTCGCGCAGCTCGACGCCGAACACGACACCGCAGAAGTCGTCCACATCCTCTTCGGCAGCATCGTCGTCCTCGCACGCAGCTACCTCGCGCCGGCGTACGAACGACTCGACGCCGCCGGCGATGACCTCAGCGACGCCACAAGTCGACAGTGGGCGATGCTGCGCCGCGCGCTCGCCGAAGACGACCCCAAGCCGACCAGCTGAGCACCGCATGCCACGGCAGCCCCAGAACCTCGTCGTCGGCGCGCACGGGCCCGAGGTCACCGTCACCGGCAGAGTCGCCGCCTACCTGCTCCGGCACGCCGGCCTCGACGCCTACCGACGCCAGCACCGCGGCGAAGACCCCGAGGTCGACAACACTCTCGTAGCGCTCACCGTGGTCGCACTCACCTGGCGCGGTTCCGCTACCGGAACGCGAGAGGCCGCGACCCCGGAACTCGATCACACTGCGGAATGGATGAGCACCCGACAAGCAGCCGAAGCCCTCGGGCTCTCGGACCGCGGCATCCGGAAAGCAATCCAGGAACACCGGCTGCATGCCGTACGCGTGGGACACGCCTGGCGCGTCGACCGCGAACAACTCGCCCACTACACCGAACGAACGGACAAGACATGATCTCTGCAGAACTCGAAGCAGAAGTGCAAGGGCTGCGCGCACGCGCCGCCGACATCCAGGACAGCTACAGCCGAGAGCGGAAAGACATCGACTCGGACATCAGCCTGTCCGAAGCCGGCAAGCAGGCCGCCTGGGACGAGGCTGAAGCCGAAGCCCGATCGTCGGCGAAGGCGCTCCGCGAGAAGGAGATCACCCTGGTCAAGAACCGCATCCGCAGCTTGCAGACCCAGCTCGACGCGAAGATCGGCTACGGCGCGACCGACATCATCGCGTTCCGCGACGCGCAGGACCGCGCCGATCGCGTCGCGGACAAGGAGACAGCAGCCCGCCTCATGGGCCAGGCGCTCCGCAACAACGACCGAACCATGGCTCACGCGCTGTTCCGCAAGGCATCCGAGAGCGGCTGGAGCGAGGCCGCCCAACAGTTCGCGGCCGAGAACCCTGACTCCGCTGCAGCCGCGAAGGAGATCGAGAGCCTCGAGAAGCTCCTCAGCTCGGGCAGCTTCCAGCGGACGCTGTCCTACATGATCGCCCGCTACTGACCCCACCCGGGGGTCCCCCCACTGGACGCCTGGAAGTACCACAGGGGATAGGCGTCGTCTCTCCCCGGCTCGAAAAAACGAAAGGAGGAAGCCGTGCCCAGGGCGCAGAAAGTGAAGCTCGCCCCCGCCGTTGAAGGCAGCAGACGCCAGGTGCTCGAGGCACTGCGACGCCGCATCGCCGAGGAGATCGACTCCGGCACTGTCGCGTCCCACGCTCTCGCTCGCCTCATCGCTGAGCTCTCTCGGATCGACGCCGAGCTCCGGACACCGATCGTGGACGACGTCAACGACGAGGAAGACGTCGAGGACGGAGAGTTCGACTACAGCGCCATCTGACGAAGGCATCCGCCCCTTCGTTCTGTCTGCCAACCGAAGTAGAATTGGACCAGCCCCTCCGGGGTTACGGCGGACCTACTTTCTCCTATCCAGAAGTGAGATCCGCTTGCCCAACCGCACAGTCAAGACGTCCCTCGTCGCAGAAGTCTCCGGCTACATCTCCGGCTTCGACCAGGCCGCGAAGAAGACCCGCGAGCTCGGGTCCGAGACCGAGAAGCTGGGTCAGAAGCGCGAGGCCATCGAGGGTCTTGGCCGTGCGTCGCTCGCGTTCGGTGCGGTCGCCGCGGCCGCGGTAGGGCTCGCCGTCGCGAAGTACGCCGAGTTCGATGCCGCGATGTCGTCGGTGCAGGCGGCAACGCATGCCTCCGTGACGGAGATGAACCAGCTTCGCGACGCGGCGATCGACGCCGGCGCGACCACGGTGTTCACCGCCACGCAGGCCGCGAACGGCATCGAGGAGCTCTCCAAGGCCGGTGTCAGCACCGCCGACATCCTCAACGGTGGACTCTCCGGCGCACTCGACTTGGCCTCCGCCGGCGAGCTCGAGGTCGCCGACGCTGCGCAGATCGCCGCGACGGCGATGACGCAGTTCAACGAGAAGGGGTCCGAGGTTCCGCACATCGCGGACCTTCTCTCCGCCGGTGCCGGCAAGGCGCAGGGCAGCGTGAAGGACCTCGCGCAGGCACTCAACCAGGGTGGCCTCGTCGCGTCGCAGGCGGGGTTCTCCATCGAGGAGACCACAGGCACCCTCGCCGCGTTCGCGTCCGCGGGCCTCCTCGGCTCCGACGCAGGCACGTCGCTGAAGACCGCGATCATCGCGCTGCAGAACCCGTCCGACAAGGCGCGCGGGATCATGAAGCAGTACGGCATCGACGTGTACGACTCGTCGGGCAAGATGCTCTCGTTCGGTGGCATCGCCGCGCAGCTCGAGGACAAGCTCGGCACCCTCTCCGACGAGCAGCGCAACGCGGCCCTCGCCACGATCTTCGGCAACGACGCTGTGCGTGCCGCGAACGTCCTCTACAGCGAGGGCGCGTCCGGCATCGCCGAGTGGACCGGCAAGGTCAACGACAACGGGTACGCCGCGGAGACCGCCCGCCTGAAGCTCGACAACCTCAAGGGTGACGTCGAGAAGCTCGGTGGCGCGTTCGACACGGCACTGATCCAGTCCGGGTCCGCGGCGAACGGCAGCCTCCGCTCCATCGTCCAGACCGCCACGTTCCTCGTCGACGGCATCAACGCGCTCCCGCAGCCCGTCCTCGCCGCTGGCGTCGCCGTGACCGCCCTCGCCGCGGGTGTCGGCCTCGTCGGTGGCGGCGCGCTCATCGCTGTCCCGAAGATCGCAGCACTCAAGGTGCAGCTCGACACCATGGGCATCAGCTTCAAGACCGCTGCTCTCCGCAGCGCCGCCGCCGGCCTCGCGCTCGGCGGGGTGACGCTCGCGATCGGCTACCTGGTCGGCAAGCAGGCGAACCTGCAGGCGATGACGTCGGAGCTCACCGACACCCTCGACGACTCGACCGGTGCGCTCACGAAGTACAGCCGCGCCATGGTCGTCCGGAAGCTCGCTGAGGACGACACGTTCCAGGCGGCGAAGGAAGCCGGCGTCTCGCAGAAGCAGCTCACCGACGCGATCATCGAGGGTGGGGATGCCCTCGACAAGACCCTCGAGAAGTTCGGGAAGACGAACAGTGTCGGGCACGCCTTCGATGGCGTCGCATGGCGGTCGGTTGCCGCTCAGGGCAAGATCCGCGACCTCGCGAAGGCCGTCGACGACAGCCAGACGGCGTTCGATAACCAGGAGAAGGCCAACGGCGGAGCGGGCGTCACGGCGGCCACTGTCGCTGAGCAGTACCAGGCCGAGGCGGCGAACGTGTCGGACCTGTCGAACGAGCTCGAGCAGCTGATCGGCCAGATCAACGCCGCGAATGACGTCAACCAGGACGCCATCAGCGCGAACGCTTCGTACCAGGAAGCACTCGCTGGTCTCGGGGAGCAGGTCGCGGAGCAGCGGAAGAACACCGAGGGCTACACGACGTCGCTCGACGAGAACACCGCGATCGGTGCCAGCAACGCCGACATGCTGTCGAGCCTCGCGAACCGGGCCCAGGAGGCCGCGTCGAAGCAGTACGAGGTCGACAAGTCGACCATGGGTGCGAAGGACGCTGCCGACAAGTACGCGGGCACCCTCGCGGAGCAGCGGCGGAAGTTCATCGAGTCCGCGACCGCTGCAGGGTTCAACGCCGGCGAGGTGAAGAAGCTCGCCGACCGCGTGTTCCAGCTGCCTTCGGCGAAGGAGATCAAGCTCCTCGCCGACACTAAGCAGGCGCAGGTGGACCTGAACGCGTTCATCACCCGCAACGACGGCCGCGTCATCACCGTCCGCCAGCAGCTCATCACCGAAGCGATCAAGTCCGGTGCCGCGCCCGGAGCCGCGAAGGCGGCGTACAACGCCAACGGCACGGTCATGGACTTCTACGGCGACGGTGGTGTTGCCGAGAACCACGTGGCGCAGTTCGCGGCAGCCGGCACGATGCGCGTCTGGGCTGAGCCCGAGACCGGCGGGGAGGCGTACATCCCGCTCGCCGCGTCGAAGCGGACCCGGTCCCTCGCGATCTGGGAGGAGACCGGCCGCCGGCTGCAGGCGTTCGCGGACGGCGACGTGCGCGGCGGCACTCCGACGTACGTGCCCACTCCTCCGCAGATCGTCTACGCCCAGTCCCCGAGTTTTGCCGGCGGTGGCGGGACGACCGTCTTCGAGCCGCACTTCGAGTCCTCCGGCAACCAGCGCCAGGACTTCGATGACGCCTGGTTCCAGTTCAAGACCCGGATCACCGGCGGCCGCTGAACCGCCCCCCCCTTCACCACGACAGAAAGAACACGCAGACCCATGGGCACACCACTCCTCGCTTCCGTCGACTCGGACACCAAGCAGCTCCCCGGCGCGGTCCGGGACCGAATCGCCGCGAACCTCGCGGACCCCGCCACCCCAGAGGGCGGTGTCCTTGCTGACGCGGTCGCTCCATTCGTCGCTGCGGACCCGACGACCAAGCAGCTGCCCGACGTTGTTCGAGCACGGTCCGCCGCGAACCTAAGCGATCCCACCACCGTGGAAGGTGCAGCGCTCGACGGGCGCTTCGTGAAGACCGCAGCCCGCTCGGCGCGGCAGGCCGTGAAGCGCGCACTCACTTCCGGTCTGAGCCGGCGAGACGTTGCCCCGTTCGACTGGGTCTGCTGGGGCACCTCCATGACCGAGGGTGGCCCGGCGAACGGCGCGAACGAAGTGGCGTTGGGGCGGCAGGTGCGATGGTTGGATCGTCTGCAGCTGACCCTCCGCAGCCGGTTCCCGCTCATCGCACCAGTCGCTGGCGGCATCGGCTACGTCCCCGCCTTCTACCAGACCTTCTTTGTCGGCGGGAGCAGCGCGAACGGACGAGTCACGCCGGCTGGCGTCACCTACTCCGGCAACCTGATCGCCGTCGGCTCGGGCCTCGCATCCCGCTCGCTCGCACTCACCGCCACGTCCGACTGGATCCAGTTCACCTTCACCGGCGACTCCGTGGACGTCTTCGGTGGCACGCTCGCAACTGCCAGCACCACCGCAACGGTATCGGTGGACGGCGGTGCTGCTCAGCCGTGGGCGCTGCCGACGTCCGCGCGCAAGGCGACGAAGTTCTCGGTGACGGGCCTCTCAGCCGGAACCCACACCATCCGCATCACTGGCGGCTCGGCGGGCAACGTCGCGATCGACGGCATCATGCCCTACAACGGCGACCGGTCGAAGGGGATCCGTGTGTGGGACGCAGGCAAGGGGTCAGCGAAGATCGGCGACTACGGGTCCGACTCGACGTCGCTGATCTTCCAGTCGATGGGACTCATCCAGCCGCGGATGCTGACCATCGAGTTCGGGTTCAACGAGTACTTCGGCAACGTTGACCCGGCGCTGTTCCAGACGCAGCTGACGAACGCAGCCGCGTGGATGATCGCCCCGTGCACGGTGAAGCCGACGGTGCAGTTCATCGTCTTCCCCGAGCCGTCCATCACGGGATCGGCCCGCACCTACCCGTACCAGGCGTACGTGGACGCCGTGTACGCGGCTGCTGCAGCGACGCCGAACTCGTTCGTGACCGACCTCCGGGACGCACTCGAGCCCGGTGTGACGGCGGGCAGTGCTGGGCTCGGCATGTACTTCGACGGCGTGCACTTCAATGCGTACGGCCAGGCCGCCGTGGCTGACCTCATCCTCGAAGACGCGCTCGTGCGGATGGCGTGACGACCAGACAACCGGAACTCATCGGGCTCACTCCGGGAGCTCAAGGGGGTCATAACTCGCCTCGTGCCCCGCCCCCTTGACTAAGGGCGGGGCACTTTCGTCGTTCGCTGAGCCTGTACAGGCTGCTAGATTCAGCGCATCCGACGAGGGGACCACGGATGACGTCGTTGGACACCGAGCCGCACCGTGCTCGTCTCGATACTCTGACCGGGTTGCGGTTCTACGCGGCGTTCGCGGTCCTGCTCTGTCACGCGGTGCCGCGGTTCGCGCCACTGCCGGTGCTGTCTGAGCTGGCGGAGATCGGTGCCGTCGGCGTCGGGTTCTTCTTCGTGTTATCCGGCTTCATCCTCGCGTGGACGTGGCGTCCAGCTGACCGGAAGCGGGACTTCTGGGCGAAGCGGTTCGCCCGGATCTACCCGTTGCACCTGGTGACGCTCGTGGTGGCGGTGGTGCTCTCGGCTCTCGCCGGTTCGTTCAACTGGACAAGCGTCGTGCTGTCGGTTCCGCTGCTGCAGGCTTGGGGGCCGGAGTCGTGGAGGGCTGGCGGGAACGGCCCGAGCTGGTCGCTGTCGGTGGAGATGTTCTTCTACCTGCTGTTTCCGTTCCTCATCGCACCGCTGATGCGGATGACGCGACGGCAGCGTCTCGTGGTCGCACTGGTGGTCGTCGCCGTGATGGCGTTCTGGAACGTCGGCTACTTCGGCTTGACGCGGTTGGACGTCCCCAACGCGGCGATCGTGAGTTCATACACGAACCCGTTGTACAGGCTGGGCGAGTTCGTTCTGGGGATCCTTGTCGCCGCCGCGTTCCGCGAGGGATGGAGACCCCGCATCGGGCTCCGGGCTGCGCTGGCCGCGGCCGCTGGGTGGTACGCCCTCGTGGCTGCGGTGAACGCGCTTCTCGCGGACAGGGCGGGTCTCGCGACGCTGCCGTACGGTCTCCTCGATCTGGTCTTCTTGCCGGCTTCGCTGGTGTTGGTCGTCGGTGCGGCGTCTGCTGACTTAACCGGCGCACGGTTCGGTCTGCGGGGCCGAGCGCACGTTGCCCTCGGGGAGTGGTCGTTCGCGATGTACCTGCTGCAGATGCTCGTGATCACCGCCGTGATTCAGGTGGTGGGCGACGAAGTGCCACTTGTGGTCGGCGTCGCCCTCCTGGCCGGCGTGGTCGTACTCTGTGTGGCACTGTCAGGGCTGACATTCCGGTTCTTCGAGCGGCCAGTGGAACGGCGACTGCGCGGGGTGCTGCTGCCTGCGCATCCTGCGGCACTGCGAGAGGCCGTCGGCAGCGAGTAGTTCTGGCTAGCTCGAGGGGCGTTCGTCGATCGACACATGACGAATGCTTTAGAGTCCTGCTCATGCCCGGAGTCTTGGTCGAGTGCCCACAGCATGGCGTTGTCGAAGCCGTCGGCATTTCCCTCGGCCCGGGCGTGAGCGGTGTCACGGTCAGGAACAGCGGCTTGCGGTGCTCCAAGTGCGGCCGACTCAGTAAGACAGTCGATGGCGTGTACGACGTCGATGACAGCGGAAACCTGACCATCAGGATTACGCCTGCTCAGCTGCGCCGTCTTCAGACCGCATTCGTGTGGGCGCAGCAGCGCGCCGAAGAGGCAGAGACCGATGCTCAAGCGGAGCTTGCCGCGGAGAAAGTGCACCGCACGCTCGAACGTCAGGCTCCTGAACTTGCAGGGGTGCTCGATCGCCTGTCATCCAAACGGGCAACGGCTGTGCGTGACTGGATCATGGTCGTACTGACGATCTTGACGTTCATCGCGAGCACGCAGTCGCACACCGTCGACGAGGCGACGGTCCGCAACATTATCCAGGAGGTGTGGGAGCAGAGTGCCGAGCACGATGCCACGTCCACCACATCGCCAACCCCGCCCAAAGAAGAACTACCGCCGCAGCGACCCGAAGGATAAGGAGCGGCGCGAAGACGCAGACGGCGGCAGCGAGTAGCGCAGTGGGGGCGTTGTCCCACCAATTCGCTCGTCCTGTCATGGCGACATTCTACCGTTTTCACGCTTCTGCGATCGAGAGGATCGCACCCCGTCACGCCAAATCCACGCGCAGTCAGCCGCCTGCGAGAACCCCAACTCGACGAGTGCGGCCCGCTCTGTGTGCGCGACGGCGCGCGCCTCAACCTGGAAGATGCGGTCGGGGAACTGCGCCCAGGCGAATCGGTGGCGGGCGGCCGTCAGGCCTAGCGAAGGGCCCCAGCGGCTCCCTCAGGAGGCCACTGGGGCCCTTCACTGCGAGCTACGCGAAAACGAGCTCACGCTCGATCGATGCCGTCGTGGACCCTACGCGCTCAGACAGTCGCGCAAAGAGACTTGCTACCGTCGACTGGCCGTCCAGCCCGACGTCGGACAGAGGGATGGCATGGGTGTCTCGCGGTGCACCGCGCACGATTCCTGTGTAGCTAATGCTGTCTTCCTCGGGCAGCTGCACAGCGATCGTGGCTGGCTGCGAGTCATCTAGAGACGCAGTGACGTCGGCGATTCGATCAGTGGGCAGGGCCACCACGATCACGGTGTCTCCCAAGTCGTCCTCGGTCGTATACGCCCGGAGACCACCATCGGAGGCGATGTGTTCCATGACGTCGGAGGCGATGTCGACGCGCTCGTGCGCTGCGTAATCGCCCTTCACCCGAACAGCGAACACTCGATCATCGACTTCAATCACGTGCTGCTCGTACTCGTACAGAGAGCCGTGCGGGTCCATTCCTGCCTCGACGGCGATCGTGAACAGATCGTCGGAGAGTTCCTGCATCGTTGCAGCACCAGCGACGAGTCCCGGCAACTGCGGGCTAGTCGCTGACCATCCGAACTGGCCGTAGTCGGTTAGAACAGCGTGCACCTCATCGACCTTGGACAAGTGCTCTCGCCTCCTCTTTCTCCAGCAGAACCTGCTTGAGCAGTACGTTACGCACCTCGATGTGGGAAAGTTCCCGCTTCGAGTCGTGGAAGGCCCAGCGCAGACGCTGACGGCCATCGCAGCTGAGCCACTCGTGGCTCCCGGTTGTCCCGCCCGGTTCGGTGCGGTATCCCAGGGAGAACAGCAAGCCCTTCAGCTTGGAGGGCGACATCGACGGAAACTTCCAGCCGTCGCCCACTCGTGACCCCCAGTTACTCCGTCGGTTCCAGGCCGGGAGCGACTGTGAAAGATGCAGCGCAAGCCCGCCATTTGGCTCGCTGACCTGATCCTTGCATGGCGGAGGTTCCGAGTCAAAGTCCGTTCGCTTTGGGCGCGCTTGGCGTGACTGCATCGCGCCAAACCCACGCACAGTCCGCGGCCTGAGAGAACCCCCACTCGACGAGCACCGCACGCTCCGTGTACGCGATGACGCGGGCCTCGACCTTGAGGGAGCGGTCCGGGAAGGTCACCCAGGCGAGGACAGGGTCGGGCTCTGCGAGGTCGTAGACGGGGCCGCCGTAGGCCACCTCAGGCAAGCTAAGCGCCGGGCCGAGCGCCCACCTGTCACGACGTCGCCTGGCCACCCGGAGACGGTAGCGGGGAACCTCCGACACCAAGCTGCGCGGCTACCAGGTCCGGAAGGAGCCGTCCGAGATGAGGTCACGGGTGCGCTGCGTGAGCTGGTCGACAAAACCCGGGCTCGGCAACTCCAGTTCGTCGTCAGGCGCGCTCTCCACGAGAACCGGAATCCCGGGACCGAGGACGATCGAGGTGACCGTCTGCGAGCCCGTGAGGTCCACGGTCGGTACGTTGAGCACGTCACTCGCGCGTGCTTGGGCGAGCACGGCGGCATAGTGCACCAAGGCGTGCGCGACGTCGTCGCTCGCGATGACGGAGGTCAACCCGTAGACAATGTGCTTCACCGCGATCCTTCCGTTCCTGGTGGTGCCAGATGGCTCCCCGCGTCTCTGACGCTAGCGGCCGTCGATCGCGATCCGTCTCGTCCGGGCGCGATCTGGACAGGTAGTTCTGGCGTTTGAATCCTCGTCAGTGAGAACTCGGGTAGCGGTGGGTGCCCTCCGACACCGGTTAGGGGCGTCCACTCCGAAGCCACGCGGCGTACCCGATCGCGTCCTCCTTGTCGATGAGGTACTTGCTCCCTCTCGGCTGCGAAGCCCCCAGCCGTCCGCTCCGGATGTCGTTGCGAACGTACTGCGCGGACATGCCCGTCGCGGCCGCGAGGTCGGCGACGCTGTACAACAACTTCCGATCGTCGACTGCCGGCCTGGACGGCGGGGCAGTGGCTACACGCTCGACCTCCTCGCGCACGATCCGCCGGATGATGTGCTCGAGGTCACCGTCAAGAACGCTCATCAAGGTCCCGCATGAACGAGCTCGGGTGTCGTCCGATGAGCACCGCGATGTGCACGAGCTCGGTGAAGGTGATGTGCCGTTCCCCGCGGAGCTTCCGGTACAAGCTCGGCACCGACATGCCGGCCCGGGGAGCCGCCTCCTCGACCGACATGTTGGCCTCACGTAGCGCAGCGCGCAGCCTCTTCGCCACCAGGCGGTTTGAGTCGTCAACGTCCATGCCGTGCAGCCTGGCCTCGTGCTGTTCTCCGTTTGGGTCAGACCTTCGATCAGGTTGCCAGCTTCGGCGATCGCCGAAGCCCGGCGGAGGGCCCCGGCGTGTCCGCAGCGATCATCAGGAACGAATCTGCCCCCGCCGATCTTCCTCGCGCAGGCGGCGTAGCGAGCGGTCCGAGATCCCCCAAGCGTTCACGCTAGATGGCAACCGGTCGACTGTGTGCTCGCGGACGTAGGTCTCGACGGCTTCTCTCGGGAACAGGTACTGCCTGCCCGCGCGGATGTGGCCGACCTGCTTCGCGTGCGCCATCCGGCGGAGCTTCTCCGGCGTCACTTTCAAGTACTCGGCCGCCTGCTCGAGCGTGTTCACGTCTTCGAGATCCATGCCTCCAAGCGTTCCTTGCGGCCGCCGCCGCCGTCTAGTGACAACACGCCGCGACTGTATGACCGAACGGTGTTCAGCGTGCCCGGTCGGTCCGTCGCCACCGCCGTTACTCGCGCGTGTACCGCTCGAGCAGGACAGGAATCGCTTTCTTGTGCTCGCCTTCGTAGTCCACCTGGACGGATACCGGCACACCCGGCGCGATGAGCAAGTAGGTCACGACCTTCCGCCCGTCGTCCGCCCAGTCGACGATGGGGAGCCACTCGACGCGACCCAGGCGCTGTGCCGTCCCGGCGACCTGCATCATCACCTCGGCATACATGTCCTCGATCTCGTAGCGGCGGCCGTCGTACTGGATGAAGCCCATGGGCGCACGCTAGTCCGAGTCCGCAGCGAGTCCGCGAAAGCCCCACCTCGGGGCATGCTCCTGCAACATGGCACCACCCCTCGATCCCTGCGTTTCCGGGCTTCACAACACGCCACACAACCGTACGATTGCCTGACGCGAGTTCCGCTTCAACAACTGACCTGCCGGCGTGGTTCGTCGTGCGCCAGGATGAGGGCATGACGAATGCACAGGCAGGGTGGTACGACGACGGCTCCGGCACCATGCGGTGGTGGGACGGTTCCGCGTGGACGGAGCAGGTGCAGCAGCAGGCGCCCGCGGCGTCGGGTGTCGGTGGAGTGATCGGCCGGATCCAGGCCGAGGCTGCTTCGGGTGGTCAGCCGCGTCCGACACAGAACGGCATGAGCTACGTCGTGCTGCAGGTGGTGCTCAAGGAGAAGTTCTTCGGAACGGGTTCGGGTAACCTCACCGAGCTCGAGAAGGCGATCAACGCGCAGGCTGCGCTCGGGTACCGGCTGCACACGATCACGACGGCTTCCTCGGGGAGCACGGGCTTCGGCGGCGGAGACCGAGTGCAGGCCACGATGGTCTTCGAGCGCCTGAACTGAGTCGATGCCACGAACGGTGCGAGGTTCCGTGAACGGTGCGACGACCGCCGCCTCGCACGATTCACGGAACCTCGCACGAAGCCCGCAGTGACCCACGCTGCCCCGGGAACGACGAAGCGCCGCCGAGCAGGTGCTCGGCGGCGCTTCGTGGTGGTGCTGGTGGGACCTAGGCCGCGAGGGCCATCTCGCCCGCCTGCACGGACTGTGCCTGCAGCAGGGTTCGGCTGGCCTCGCCCGCCCAGGAGCGGCCCGGGACGGTCCAGCCGGCCTCGCCGACGGCGTCGAGCCGGGTGCCCCGGGTGACGAAGGTCCCCAGGTCGTCGGCTGCGATGCGGACGAGGTACTCGCGCTGCGAGCGGTCGTCGCGCACCGGGAACTCGGCGATGCGGTCGGGGGTGATCGTCGGGGCCGCGAGTGCGGTCCCGAACACGGTCATTCGTTCGTTGCTGGTCATGGTGCTGTACTTCCTGGTCATTCGGCGCCAGGGCGACTCGGTGTCGGCGGACGTCTCAGTCCAGCGCGACGCATCGAGTGCGGGGCGCGCACGTCGAGTTTCAACGTGCAGCTCGTCCGTTCGGATCGAGCGGTGTCTCGAGTGGAATGCGACTCGGGTGAGTCGGTGTCGAGAGGTTGGTGTGCGCGAGTCAGATGGGTTCGCTGCAGTGCACCAACCAGAGACTATACGCCCACCCCGCCGAGAAGTCCAGCGAGCGACCGGACCGAGCGTCAGGACGCCAGGAAGGCCGCCCAGCGGTCCCCGCCGGCGGCCACGTTGCCCGAGCCGTCGAGGCGAGCGGCCGCGGACGACGGCTTGCGCGAAGCCTGCTCGTGGATCAGCCCGTCGAACGACGCCGAGAAGTCCAGACGGGGCAGCGCGGCCGTGACGTCCCGCAGGTCGTCCGACGACCACCTGTCGAAGCCCACGCCGGAGACGTCGAGCGAGGTCGCCACCTCGAGCAGGTGCCCCTCGGCGTCGAGCTCCGGGTCGACGGACCGCCACATGTGCCGCTCGATGATCTCCCCGACCCGACGGGCTCGCACGGCGTCCCACCCGGCACCGAGCGCGAAGACCGAACCGACCGCGCCGCCGGCGTCCTCGAAGGGCACCCGGTGGGCGTCGAACGACGGGGTCACGCCGAGGTCGTGGAGCATCGTCGCGACGAAGAGCAGCTCGGGGTCCGGTTCGAGGTCGACCGTCGGGGCGAGCAGGACGGCCCAGGCCCACGAGCGCAGGCAGTGGTTGACGAGGGCCGGTTCGGACCATGCCCGCACGACGTCCAGTGCGCGCGCAGCCACGGGGGAGGGTGGGGTGAGCAGGGCTTCGACATCGACCGACATGGCACGACAGTAGCGGCAGGAACGAGCCGTAACGGGGCGGAAACGTGCCGGGCCAGAACCGGAAACAGCGCCCCGTTAGCTTTCGGTTCACTGAGTACCCGCTCAGCACCCCTCCACCCCACCCGAAGGAACTGCGCCCATGCAGCACCGACCACGGCTGCGCCCACGCGCGACGATCGTCTCCTCGACGCTCGTCGCCGCCGGGGCGTTCGGCCTCGCCGTCCTGACGGCCGCTCCGGCCCAGGCAGCGCCCACCGCGACCACCGCCACCATCGACGCCCCGGCCACCGTGACCGTCGGCACGGCGTTCGACGTCGACCTGACGATCCCGGACACCGCCGACGTCTACGCGTACGAGATCACGCTCGAGGCCGACTCGGTGGAGTACCGGGACGACAGCGTCACCGGCCCGGACGGCGGCTTCGACACTGTCGAGCAGGACGCCGACGCCCTGACGATCGTGCACACCCGCCTCGGCACCTCGCCGGCACTCGACGGCGACCTGACCACCTCGATCTCGCTGACCCCGACCGCGGTCGGCAGCGTCGACCTCGACGTCACGGGCATCACCCTCGTCGGCTCCGACGGCACGTCGACGACCCTCGACGACCCGGCGAGCACCACCGTCGTGGTCGCCGCGGCCGCGACCACCGCCCCGACGGCCACCCCGACACCGGGTGCGACCACGCAGCCCGGCGCCGGTGGCGGCACGGGTGGCCCCAGCGCCCCCGGTGACCCGACTGCCCCGGGCACCGACCCGACCAGCAGCGCCACCGCCGTGGCGGCAGCCGGCGGGGACGACCGTCCGACCGGAGGCGACCTCGCCTGGACCGGCGCCGACGTCGCGCCGTGGATCGCCGCGTCCATCGCCCTGCTCGCAGCCGGCGGCACCCTGATCACCTTGCGGGCCCGCCGTGCCCGCCGCGACCGCACCGGAGCCTCCGCATGACCGCCACGAAGCAGGCCGCCACGAAGCGGGCCTCCAGCAAGAAGCGCACCACCGTCGCCGGCGCATCGCTCATCGCCCTCGTCGGCACCGTCCTCGCCGCGACCCCCGCGATCACGGCCGCCGCAGCACCCGCAGCCGTCGATGCCAGCCCCGCCGCCATGCTCGCGCCGTACTACACGGACCTCGACCTGACCGGCGACGACCAGGTGACGAAGGCCGACCTCGCCGTGCTCACCGACCACCTCGGTGCGACGACCGCGAGCACCGACTGGGCGACGGTCAGCGCCGCGGACACCGACGCCGACGGCACCATCACCGTCGCGGACCTGGCCGGGTTGTCCCAGCGGATGATCTACGACGACGGCCCCTTCCAGCTCGTCGAGGCATCGACCATCGACATGCAGGCCGCGATGAACGCCGGGGTCACCACGTCGGTCGCGATCACGCAGGACTACCTCGACCGCATCGCCGCGTACGACCGCACGAAGGTCGACACCGCGTCGACCGGGCGCGCGCTCAACTCGATCGTCACCACCAACGCCGACGCCCTGGCCGCCGCGAAGACCGCGGACGCCGAGCGCGCCGAGCACGGGATGACGAGCATGCTGCTCGGCGTGCCGATCGCGGTGAAGGACAACTACGACACGAAGGACATGCCGACCACCGGTGGCTGCGGCTGCTGGGACGACAACCAGACCGACACCGACGCCGCCATGGTCACCGGTCTGCGCGACGCCGGCGCCGTGATCCTGGCGAAGGCCAGCCTCGACGAGTTCGCCTTCGGCTTCGTCTCCGAGTTCTCGTCGAACCAGCCCGCCGGCTCGTCGCTCCTGGTCGCCAGCCCGTACAACACGGCGCAGACGGCCGGTGGCTCGAGCGGCGGCACCGGTGCGGCGATCTCCGCGAACCTCGCGGGGATCGGCTTCGGCACCGACACCGGCGGCTCGATCCGCGTGCCGTCGACGTACAACCAGCTCGTCGGCATCCGGCCCACGGTCGGCCTGACCAGCCGTGACGGGATCATCCCGCTCGCCCTGTCGCAGGACACCGGCGGCCCGATCACGCGCTCGGTCACCGACGCGGCGGTCGCGCTCGACGCCGTCACCGGCGTGGACGCGGCGGACCCGGCGACGAGTGCGCAGGCCGGCAAGGTGCCGACGTCGTACACGTCATCGCTCGACGCCGACTCCCTGCAGGGCGCCCGCATCGGCTACGTGACGAGCATGGTCGGGACGAACGCCACGACGAAGCGCCTGTTCGACGCCTCCGTCGCGAAGCTCGAGGCCGCCGGTGCCACCGTCGTCCCGATCACCGCGACGACGGCCTTCAACCGGGTCCTGTCCGAGGGCAGCGGCAGCACGAACGAGTTCAAGCACGACCTGGACGAGTACGTCGCGAAGCACCTCGACCCCGACGTCACCGCGCGTTCCCTGCAGGGCATCCTGGCCTCGGGTGAGTACGTGCCGAGCCGCAAGAGCACCTACCAGTCGCGCGACCTGATCACCGACACGCAGTACCAGGCGTGGGCCGGACCGACGGGGTCGCACACGACACAGCTCGCCACCGGCAAGCAGCTCGTGACGCAGATGCTCGACGACCAGGACCTCGACGCGCTCGTCTACCCGTCGGGCACGCCGTACGGCACGCAGTCGACGAACATGCGCCTCAGCCCGAACACCGGCATGCCGGCGATCACCGTCCCGATGGGCCAGGCGACCGCTGCCGACAACACCATCACCGGTGCCGGCGTGAACGTGGAGTTCCTCGGCCGCTCCTTCGACGAGAGCACGGTCATCGGCCTCGGCTACGCCTTCGAGCAGGAGACGCACGCGCGCACCACGCCCGCGCTGTACCCGGTGCTCGGCTGAGCTGAGCGGGTCGCGTGACGTGACCACAGGACGGACGGGAGGCCCGTGGCGACACCGCCACGGGCCTCCCGTCCGTCTGCTCCGTCAGTTCAGGGTCGGGGTGTCCTCCGGCACGACGCCGTCGGCGTACAGGTCGGTCGCCAGGTCGCGGAGCGCGCGCAGCGCGACCCGCTGCGTGAGCGGACCGTAGGAGATGCGGGCGACGCCGAGCGCCTCGTACTCGGCGGCGGGCAGGGCGCCGGGCAGGCCGATGACCGAGAGCTTGCCTCGGCCCAGACCGGCCACGAGTCGCTCGACCACCGAACGCTCGACCGCACCGGGCACGAAGACCAGGGCGGCGCCGTTGTCCAGGAACGCCTTGCCACGGGCGATCGCGTCCTCGATGCTCTCGTCGATCGGGCGCTCGCCGCCTCGCACGATCGCGTCGGTGCGGGCGTTCAGCTGGAAGCCGACGCCCTCGGCCTGCGCCGCTGCGGTGATCGCGGCGACGCGGGCGACCGCCTCGTCGAAGGGACGCAGCCGGTCCTCGACGTTGGCGCCCGCGATGCCGGAGCCGATGGCACGGCGGATCGTCTCGGCGGGATCCTCGTAGCCGTCGTCCAGGTCGGCGGTGACCGGCAGGTCCGTGGCTGCGGCGACGATCGCGGCTCCGGACAGTGCGAGGTCGAGGGGCATCCCGCCGTCCTCGTACCCGTACGACGCGGCGATCGAGTGCCCGGCGGTGGCGATCGCCTTCGTGCCGGGCAGGTCGCTGACGACCTTCGCGGTGATCGCGTCCCACACGTTCACCACGCGCAGGATCTCGGGGGCTTCGTGCAGCTGCTTCAGGGTGACGGCCTTGTCGGCGGTGCTCGTGCTCATGCTGCCGACAGTAGGCCGACGGGGCGGCCCCCGGCCGCAAGCCCAGCCGAAGACGACGTGGGATGACGTCGGGAGTCGCGCCGGGCCTCCAGGCAGGGGCATGCTGGGACGCATGGCGAGCGACGAGCAGGACCCGGTCGGCACGCTCCGCGGGGTCCGGACGAGCATCAAGTGGACGCGGTACGCGCCCGACGTGCTGCCCCTGTTCGTCGCCGAGATGGACCACGACGTCGCGCCGGCGATCCGGCAGGCCCTGATCGAACGGGTCTCGCAGTCCGACCTCGGGTACCTCGACGGCCCCGGTCCGCTCGCTCCCGCGTTCGCGCAGTTCGCGCTGGACCGCTGGGGCTGGGAGATCGATCCGTCGCGCATCCACCTGGCCACCGACGTCAGCGTCGGGATCGTCGAGTCGCTCCGGCTCGCGCTGCCCGACGGCGGCCGAGTCGCGATCACGCCGCCGGTGTACCCGCCGTTCTTCGAGCTCGTCGAAGAGGCCCGATGTCAGGTCGAGGAGGTCCCGCTGCTCGAGCAGTGGGGGCAGTACCGGCTCGACCTCGAGGGCCTCGAGCGGGCGTTCGCCGGCGGGGCCGGCGTCTTCCTGCTCTGCAACCCGCACAACCCGGTCGGGCTCGTGCACGACCGGGCCGACCTCGTCGCGATCGCCGAACTCGCTGCGAAGTACGACGTCCTCGTCATCAGCGACGAGATCCACGCACCCCTGACCCACCCCGGCGTGCAGTTCACCCCGTTCGCCGCCGTCGCCGAGCCGCTCGGTGCACGCAGCGTGTGCGTGACCTCGGCGAGCAAGGGGTGGAACCTCGCCGGTGTGAAGTGCTCGGTCATCGTCGCCGGCGATCCCCGGACCGCCGCGCTCCTCGACACCCTGTGGGAGGAGGTCGCCTGCCGCACGAGCATCCTCGGGCTGCACGCGAACCTGGCGGCGTTCACCCTGGCGACGGACTGGCTCGACGACGTCGTGGCACGCATCGTGGCGAACGACCGACTGCTCGCCAAACTCCTCGCCGAGCACCTGCCCGGGGTCGTCTACACGCGGCCGCGCGCCGGGTACCTGGCGTGGCTCGACTTCCGCGGCATCGGCCTCGGCGACGACCCCGCGGTGCCGCTGCGTGAGAACGCGTACGTCGCGCTCAACTCCGGGCTGGGGTTCGGGTCCGAGGGGCGCGGGTTCGTCCGGCTCAACCTGGCGTGCTCACCGGAGACCCTGCGCGAGGCCGTGTTCCGGATCGCCTCGGCGTACCCGTCGAGCGCGCAGGAGGGGCTGGTCTGGCACGTCGCCTGACCTGCGCCTGACTGACGCGTGCCGGGAGGCTCGTCCTCCACAACTCGCCGTTGCTGAAATCTGTCCACAGATCACGTTGGGTGTCCTGGATCGTGCTCCTCGGACCGCAACGGTCGGTGCATGCCCTTCTCCGACACCACGCGTCTACTTCGGGTAGACAATCTTGCCCAATCCCGATTGGACCCGTAGCGTGAAGCGCGCGGAACTCTTGGACCGGCTTGCGCGATTGGCCGAGCAGCGAGGGGTGACGTTCGTGTTCGACCGCCACGGCGGGCGCCACGACGTCTTCCGCTTCGGGGAGAGTGCCGTGGCGGTTCCACGCCACCGTGAGGTCCGGGAACGGACTGCGCTGTCCATCATCCGAGACTGTCAACGACGGGGAGAAGGCCGGGAATGAGCCGACACACGGTGCGCGCGGAGCGCGACGGGAAGTACTGGGTGATCTGGATCGACGGCGTCATCCGGACGCAGGCGAAGCGCGAACGAGAGATCGAGCTGATGGCCCGTGACTGGCTCTCGCTGATGAACGACGACCGCGATCCGGAGTCCTTCGAACTCGTCGTCGAGGTGGCGATGCCCGAAGCGGCGCAGGCGCACCTGGACCGTGCGGTCGCGCTCCGCGAGGAGTCCGAGCGCGCACGCATCGAGGCAGCCAAGGAGACGGCCGCCGCGGCGTTGGTCCTGCACGAGTCCGGGCTCACGGTGCGTGAGATCGGACCGCTGCTCCACGTCTCGCACCAGCGAGCACAACAGCTCGTCGCCGCGGCTCGCTGACCGCCCGGGTCATCGCGCTCCGCCGGGGTCAGGCCACGTACTGGTTGCGGCCGACGACGCGGATGCGCAGGTCGTCGTCACGGTCCATCGCGAGGAGCTCGCGGGCCACGAACCCGACGGACGGCCACCGGGACACCTCGGTCACCATGAAGCCGTCGATGAACACCTGCCACGCGCCGGCCTCGCGGACCGCCTGCACCTCGTACGTCGCCATGCCGCGAGCGTACCGGGACCGGGCCGCCGTCAGTGCAGTTCGAACGTCGGCGCAGGTCCAACGGCGAACGTCAGTGCAGGTCGCGGGTCATGTGCACGTCGGCCCGCACGTACGGGCTCGGGGCGATCTCGTCCTCGCGCAGGTGCCGGAACCCGAACGCCTCGTACAGGTGCACGGCGCTGGCCAGTTGTGCGTTGCTCTCCAGGTCGATGCGGCGGGCGCCGAGCTCGCGTGCCCGGTCGAGCGCCGCGGCGATGAGCTTCCGCCCGGTGCCGTGCCCCTGGTGGTCGGGGGAGACCGCCATCTTCACGAGTTCGAACACGCCGGGGGTGGTGGGCACGACGCCGATGCACCCGACGACCTGGTCGTCGAGCCGGGCGACCAGGACGGCCCCGCCCCGCTCCACGACCCGGCCGACGGGATCGGAGAGGAACACGCGGTCCTCGTCCTCGAGGGTGAAGTACCGGGTGATCCAGGCCTCGTTGAGCGTGCGGAACGCCTCGGCGTCCGCGGGGGTGGCGAGGTCGGCGATGGTGACGGTGGAGGTCGCTTCGGGCATGCATCCATCCTCGATCGACGATGCAGTCACGTCCAATACTCGTTCGCGCTGATCGATAGCCTGTGTGCATGGATCGAGAACCGGACGTCGACCTCCGGCAGCTGCGGGCGTTCCTCGCCGTCGCCGACGAGCTGCACTTCGGCCGCGCGGCCGAGCAGCTGCGGATCGCCCAGCCCGCGCTGTCCCAGCAGATCCGGCGGACCGAACGCGCGCTCGGGGTCGACCTGTTCGTCCGGACCAGCCGCAGCGTCGCCCTGACCGCCGCCGGCCGGGTGCTGCAGGGCCGTGCGCGGTCGCTGCTCGGGCAGGTGCGACGGGACCTCGACGAGACGGTGCGGGTCGGGCGGGGCGAGGTCGGTCGGCTCGACGTCGGGTTCGTCGTCTCCGCCCTGCCCCTCGGCCCGATCGAACGTGTGCAGGCGTTCCGGGAGCGCTACCCCCTGGTCCGGGTCGAACTGACCGAGGGGTACTCGTCGACCCTGCTGGCACGGATCGTCCGCGGCGAACTCGACCTCGCCGTCGTCCGCGATGCCGACCCGGACCCCGCCGTGCGGCTGCTGCCGTTCCGTTCCGAGGCCTTCGTCGCCGCTGTGCCGCGCGGGCACCGCCTGGCGGACCGCGAACGCATCCGCGGCACCGAGCTGGTCGACGAGCCGTTCGTGTTCTTCCCGGCGGTCGCGGGTGCCCTGGCGACCGAGCGCAACCTCGCACCGGTCACCGCCGGTGGCCGCCGACCCGTCATCGTGCAGGAGGCCACGACCTGGGCGACCGTGCTGCACCTGGTCGGGGTGGGCCTCGGTGTCACGGTGGTGCCGGAGAGCGCCGCGCGCGCCGCACCCGACACGGTGGCGCTCCTGCCGCTCGAGGGCAGCGACCACCGCAGCGAGCTCGCCTGGGCGATGCGCGCCGACGACGACCGCGAGATCTTGCGCAACTTCGTCGCCGCGGACTGACCGAGCTGACTGACTGACTGCCTGCCCGCACGAAAGGAAGCCGTCCGGGCGTCGTCGTTCAGCCCAGCGACAGCACGGGTGCCCGGTGGTCACCGAGTTCGTCGATGCGCCACGGCCGAGCCCCGCGCAACGTCAGGCCGAGCTGCACGAGCACGAACCCGACGTGCGGCTCGACGTCGGGGTCCCACGGCCCCTCGACGCCCAGACCGAACGCGCCGAGTTCGTCGTCGGCCTCGTCCCGCAGCGTCAGCCGCCACCGGCCGTCGCCGAGCTCCTCGACCACGGCCCAGCGGGCGGTGCCGAACCGGCTCACGCCGTCTTGGTGATGTCCGCGGTGAAGTTCTGCACGCGCTGCAACAGGGAGGCACCACGCATCGCGATGGTCGCCGGCGGGTTCAGGTGCGGGGGCGCGGTGCGGATCAGCATCGGGCACCCGAGGTCTTCGCAGATGTACGTGCCGATCGTGTTGCCGTTGCGCCCGGACTCACCGGCACGCGCTGCGGAGAACAGCCGGACCTGGGTCGCGGGCTGCGGCGAGTGGCAGAACGAGCACATCGCTGCGATGCCGGGGCGCAGCGAGCCACCGGCGGACCGGACGACGATGCCCACGGGGCGCTCGTCGAGCCAGGACACGATGTACCCGCGGCGCGCGGCCTGCGGGTCGCGCCAGCCCAGGAACTCGCGTTCGTCCCAGAGTGTCTCGTGCAGGCCCGGGATGGGCAGCTGTGCGAGTTCGTCGGGGGTGGCGTTCACGAACGACGATCGGATGTCGGCTTCGGTCAGTGGCTTCACGGTCCGATCACCATATGCCTCGCCCCCGACACATGGTGCGTCACGACAGCCTGGAGGCGCGGATCGCGCCGAGCGCGCTGCTCCCGTCCGCCACCAGCACCGCCCGGCGCAGGGCGTCGCGTCCGACGCGACGGGCCGCCGCGTCGTCCGCGGCGAACTCCACGAGCACACGCGTCGACCGCGCCATGGCGCGCGCACCTGGCACCCACGGGACCGCACGTTCGATCGATTCCGCGACCGCGACCGCAGCCGCGTGGTGCTGGGTCAGGTGGGCGCGTTCGTGGGCGACCACGGCCTCCAGTTCGTCGGTGCGCAACCGGTCTGCCAAGCCGGTGCTGACGAGGACACCACCGCTCCGACCCGGCACGGCGCACGCCAGTGCGTGGTCGGCCTCGACGACGGCGACGGGGGTGCCGTCGATCTCGCGGTGCGGGGCGACACCGGAACGCATCGCCTGCCGGACGGCCTCGTGTTCCGGGCCGGGGCGCACCCGGACCGCGACGACGAACGCGACGACCCCGAGCAGCGCGACGCCGACGTTGAAGCCGTGCGTGGGGGAGCCGCCCCCGCCGAACAGCTCGGTGACCGGACGGTCCGCGAGCACCACGAGGGTGATGCCGACCACGAAGCCGACGACGCCGAGCAGGACCGCGACCGACCAGCAGACCAGCGCGGTGCGGGGCAGGTCGATCGTCCAGGCGGAACGGGTCAGGACCCGGGGTGCGAACACCACCACCGCGAGTGCGAGGACGATGAGCGCGATGCCGGCGACGACCACGGTGCGCAGCCGGTCAGGAGCGGGCGCGGGCGTCGAGGGCGCGGCGCAGGGCCTCGAGGTCGTCCGAGGCGAGCGAGCCGGTGAACTGCAGCAGTGCGGCCTCACGGTCGGACGACGCGGCCAGCGCGCTCGACATCAGCGACGCGGTCTGCTCGTCACGACTGTGCACGGCGCGGAACGTCAGGGGAGCGTCGTCGTGCTGCTCCCGTTCCACCTGGCCCTTGCGGCCGAGTCGGTCGAGCACGGTGAGGACGGTCGTCAGCGCGGGGCGGGGCTCCGCGAACGCGTCGAGCACCTGGCGCGCGGTGAGCCCGGCGTCGGCGGAGCGGAGGGCGTCGAGCACCGCCTGCTCCAGCTGCCCGCGCGGGCGCGATCGTTTTCCGGCCATCCCCGCATTCTACGAGATGTCGAAGGCTCGCTCGCGACACACGCTCGAAACGCGGCCTCGGTATGCTCGTCGCGGACAACTGAACACACCGGCCGTTCATCCGTCGCGGGAGACGCCGTGCACGTACCTCCGGGTACATCGTGCCTCTGGGTACATCGTGCCTCTGGGTACATCGTGCCTCTGGGTACACCGTGCCTCTGGGTACACCGTGCCTCTGGGTACACCGTGCCCTCGGGCGCACGCACGGCACCGAAGGAGCAATCCCCCCGTCAATCTCTCAGGTCCCACACCGCAGCGGACAGGCCACTCTGAAAAGCAGACGCTCGGTCGTCTCGCCCACGGTGAAAGCCGCCGGACCTCACGGGCCGCGGTGAAACTCTCAGGCCCATGACAGAGGGGGAGTTCCACCCGGCGATCGTCGCCGGGCCCTGCCGATGCCAGGAGAACTCCGCCATGAGTCCGTCCCCACTGCCCACGCCGGGTCAGCGTTCGTCGCCGCTCGAAGCCGTGCACGAGGCCGCCGGTGCGACCTTCACCGACTTCGCCGGGTACCGCATGCCCGTGCGCTACTCGTCGGACCTCGCCGAGCACCACGCCGTGCGCGAGGCCGCCGGCGTCTTCGACCTGTCGCACATGGCCGAGATCGGGGTGACCGGCAGCGATGCCGTCGCCTTCCTCGACCACGCGCTCGCCGGCTCCTTCGGCACGATGCCGATCGGCCGCGCCAAGTACTCGCTGCTGCTCGCCGAGGACGGCGGGATCCTCGACGACCTCGTCGTGTACCGGACCGACGACGACGTCTTCCTCGTCGTCGCGAACGCGTCCAACCGCGACGTGGCCGTCACCGCGCTCACCGCCCGGGCCGACGGCTTCGACGTCGAGGTCTCCGACGACTCCGACACCACGGCCCTCGTCGCGATCCAGGGCCCCGCGGCTGCCGGCACGCTCGACGCGCTCGTCGTCGCCGACCGCCTGCAGCCCGAGACCCCGCTCGACGAACTCGGCTACTACCGCGTGCTGCACGCGCTGTTCGACGGTGCCGACGTGCTCGTCGCGCGGACCGGGTACACCGGCGAGGACGGCTTCGAGGTCTACACCGACCCGGACACCGCCCCGGTGCTCTGGGACGCCCTGCTCGAGGCCGGCGCCGACCGCGGGGTCGTCCCCGCCGGGCTCGCCGCACGCGACACCCTGCGACTCGAGGCAGGCATGCCCCTCTACGGGCACGAGCTCGGCACCGACGTCCGTCCGGCCCAGGCCGGCCTCGGCCGCGTCGTCGCGAAGGACGGCGACTTCGTCGGTGCGGCCGGCGTCACCCCGTCCGCGGACGCCCGCGTGCTCGTCGGTCTGGTGACCGAAGGCCGCCGTGCTCCCCGAGCCGGCTACGACGTCGTGCTCGACGGCACGGTCGTCGGCACCGTGACCTCGGGCGCGCTCTCGCCGACGCTCGGCCACCCCGTCGCGATGGCCTTCGTCGACCCGGCCGCGCTCGCCGCCGTGTCGGACGGGGCACAGGTCCTCCACATCGACGTCCGCGGGACTGCCGTCCCCAGCGCCGTCTCCGCGTTCCCCTTCTACCGCCGCGCCTCGAAAGGCTGACCCCATGACCGACCAGACCGCACTCCAGTACACGGCCGACCACGAGTGGCTGCTCGTCGAGGGCGACACCGTCACCGTCGGCATCACCGACCACGCCGCCGAGCAGCTCGGTGACGTCGTCTACGTCGAGCTCCCCGCCGTCGGCACCGCCACCACCGCCGGCGACCAGATCGGCGAGATCGAGTCGACCAAGAGCGTCGGCGAGCTCTTCGCCCCGATCGAGGGCGAGGTCGTCGAGGTCAACGACGCCGTCGTCGACACCCCCGACACCGTCAACCAGGACCCGTTCGGTGCCGGCTGGCTCGTGAAGATCAAGGTCGACGGCACCTCGTTCCCCGAGGACCTGATGGACCACGACGCGTACCGGGCCTCCATCGCATGACCGCGTTCGAGAACCTCCAGACGTCCTTCGCCGACCGCCACATCGGCACCACCCCGGCCGACCAGCAGGCCATGCTCGACGTCGTCGGGCAGCCGTCGCTCGACGCCCTGGTCCGTGCGGCGATCCCGGAGTCCATCCACGTCGGCCCCGTCGCCGACTCGGTGATCCCGGCCGCCGTCGGCGAGACCGAGGCGCTCGCCGAACTCCGCGCCAAGGCCGGCCGCAACACCGTCCGGCGCGCCATGATCGGCCTCGGCTACCACGGCACCCACACGCCCGCGGTGATCCAGCGCAACGTGCTCGAGAACCCGAGCTGGTACACGGCGTACACGCCCTACCAGCCGGAGATCTCGCAGGGCCGCCTCGAAGCACTCATCAACTTCCAGACGATGGTGTCCGACCTGACCGGCATGGCCACCGCCGGCGCCTCGATGCTCGACGAGGGCACCGCAGTGGTCGAGGGCATGCTCCTCGCCCGCCGCGCGTCCAAGGTCAAGGGCGACGCGTTCCTCGTCGACGCCGACCTGCTGCCGCAGACCCGTGCGCTGCTCGACCACCGTGCCGACGCCGTGGGCATCACGCTGCGCGCGTTCGACGCTGCCGCCGGCCCGAGCGACGACCAGCTCGACGGCGCGTTCGGCGTCATCCTGCAGTACCCCGGCGCCTCGGGCCGCATCGTCGACCCGTCGTCCGTCATCGAGCGGGTCCACTCCGGCGGCGGCATCGCCGTCGTCGCAGCCGACCTGCTCGCGATGACCCTGCTCGCCAGCCCCGGCGACCTGGGTGCCGACGTGGCCGTCGGGACGAGCCAGCGCTTCGGCGTCCCGCTCGGCTTCGGTGGCCCGCACGCCGGTTACCTCGCGGTGCGCTCCGGCCTCGAGCGTCAGCTCCCCGGTCGCCTGGTCGGGGTGTCCTTCGACGCCGACGGCCAGATGGCCTACCGCCTCAGCCTGCAGACCCGCGAACAGCACATCCGCCGCGAGAAGGCGACGAGCAACATCTGCACCGCGCAGGTCCTGCTCGCCGTGATGGCCTCGATGTACGCGGTCTACCACGGGCCCGAGGGCCTGCGGTTCATCGCCGGCCGGGTCGCACGCACCACCGGTGCGCTCGCCGCCGTGGCGCGTGACGCCGGGGTCGAGGTCGTGCACGACGCATTCTTCGACACGCTCGCCCTGCGGGCCGTCGGTCGCGCCGAGGCGATCGTCGCGGCAGCGCAGGACGCCGGCTACCTGCTGCACGTCGTGGACGCCGACACGTTCCAGCTGTCCGTCGACGAGACGACCACGCCCGACGACGTCGCGGCGCTGGCAGGCGTGCTCGGGGCGGTGGACGTGACCGTCCCCGCGACCGAGACCGCCGTGCGCGACGCGGCCACGGGCCTCCCGGCCGCCCTGCAGCGTGAGAGCGACTACCTGACGCACCCCGTGTTCAGCGCACACCGCAGCGAGACCCGCATGATGCGGTACCTCAAGCACCTGTCCGACAAGGACTACGCGCTCGACCGCGGCATGATCCCGCTCGGCAGCTGCACGATGAAGCTCAACGCGGCGACCGAGATGGCCGCCGTGACCTGGCCGGAGTTCGCGAACATCCACCCGTTCGCACCGCGCGAGGACGTCGAGGGGTACCTCGACATGATCGGCGACCTCGAGTCGTGGCTCGCCGAGGTCACCGGCTACGACACCGTGTCCCTGCAGCCGAACGCCGGCAGCCAGGGTGAGCTCGCAGGCCTGCTGGCCATCCGCGGGTACCACCAGGCTCGTGGCGACGAGGACCGGACGGTCTGCCTCATCCCGTCGAGCGCGCACGGCACGAACGCCGCGTCCGCCGTGCTCGCCGGCATGAAGGTCGTCGTGGTGGCCTGCGACGAGAACGGCAACGTCGACCTCGAGGACCTCCGGGCCCGTGTCGCCGCCCACGCCGACACCCTCGCGGCCCTGATGATCACGTACCCGTCCACCCACGGCGTCTACGAGCACGACATCCGCGAGATCTGCGACGCCGTGCACGACGCAGGCGGCCAGGTCTACGTCGACGGCGCGAACCTCAACGCGTTGCTCGGCCACGCCCGCTTCGGTGACTTCGGGGGCGACGTGTCGCACCTCAACCTGCACAAGACCTTCTGCATCCCGCACGGCGGTGGCGGCCCCGGCGTGGGACCCGTCGCCGCGAAGGCACACCTGGCACCGTTCCTGCCCGGCCACCCGTTCGCGCAGCAGGCCGACCGGCGCTCCGGCGCGACCGCTGCCGAGGCGGACGACCGCCTGGCCCACGCCGGCGGCCCGGTCAGTGCGGCGCCGTACGGCAGTCCGAGCATCCTGCCGATCACGTGGACCTACGTCCGGATGATGGGGCTCGAGGGCCTCACCCGTGCGACCGAGGCCGCGGTCCTCGGGGCGAACTACATCGCTGCTCGTCTGCGCGACGCGTTCCCCGTGCTGTACACGGGCGACGACGGACTGGTCGCGCACGAGTGCATCCTCGACCTCCGCCCGCTGCGGGACGCCACCGGCATCACGGTGGACGACGTCGCGAAGCGCCTGGTCGACTACGGGTTCCACGCGCCGACGATGTCGTTCCCGGTGGCGAGCACGCTCATGGTCGAACCGACCGAGAGCGAGGACCTCGCCGAGCTCGACCGCTTCGTCGACGCCATGCTCGCGATCCGGGCCGAAGCCGCGGCGGTCGAGCGCGGGGAGTGGCCGGCGGACGACAACCCGCTCGTGCACGCGCCGCACACCGCCTCGTCGGTGATCTCGGGGGAGTGGGCGCACGCCTACACCCGCGAGCAGGCCGTCTACCCGCTGCCGGGCATCAGCGGCCGGAAGTACTGGCCGCCGGTGCGTCGCATCGACCAGGCGTACGGGGACCGCAACCTGGTGTGCGCGTGCCCGCCGATCGAGGCGTTCGCCTGATCCCGACCAGCGCCGACACCCTCGTCGTCGCCCTGCGCCCCGTGCCCCGTCCGGTCCTCCGGGCGGGGCACGGTCGTGTCCGGCGGCCGGCACGGTCCCGCCCCGGGCGGTCACGACACCCCGCTCAGTTCCGCCGAGCGGTCACGAACCGTCGTCCGGACCCGCTCCCACCGACAGTTCGTGACCACTCGGCGCGCCACCCACGGCATGTCCGGACCGCTCGACGCAGCCCCTGAGCCGTACCCCTGAGCGATGCTCGGCCGTCCCCCGACTTGCACAGAAGTGTGACGGAGTGCAATGGATTTCATGCGGATGCAACAAAAACGCACCCTTCACCAGCACGCGCGCGAATGTTGCATCTTGTCGCAAGGATCGTGCAAGTTGGTTACCGGCGTGTAACCGTTCGCCCCTGGGTTTGGACGCCGCTGTTCACCTTGCCTACGCTGCAAAGGTCAAACGCGCCCGGGCGACACCGCTGTGCCCTGCGCGTCCCATGCACCAGGAGGAACCTTGATCAAGAAGCGCGCCGGGCTTTCCGCCCTCGCCGTGCTCGGGGCCACAGCACTCGCCCTGACCGCCTGCTCCAGCAACAGCTCCGACGGGGGTGGCTCGGGCTCGGCGAACGCGTCCGGGATCGTCACCACCAACGGCAGCGAACCCCAGAACCCGCTGATCCCGTCGAACACCACCGAGACCGGTGGCGGCAAGATCATCGACTCGCTCTTCGAGGGCCTCGTCTCGTACGACGCCGACGGCAAGCCGGTCAACGAGGTCGCCAAGAGCATCGACACCGATGACTCGAAGACGTTCGACATCACGCTGAACACCGGCTACACCTTCACCAACGGCGAGAAGGTCACGGCCGAGTCGTTCACCAAGGCGTGGAACTGGGCAGCCCAGAAGTCGAACGCCCAGGGCGCCAGCTACTTCTTCGAGAACATCGAGGGCTACAACGCCGACAAGGACTCCGAGCTCACCGGCCTCAAGGTCGTGGACGACGACGAGTTCACCGTCACGCTGAAGTCGGCGCAGTCCGACTTCCCGCTGTCGCTCGGCTACTCGGCGTTCGTGCCGCTCCCGTCGGCGTTCTACGACGACACCAAGGCCTTCGGTGAGAACCCGATCGGCAACGGTCCGTACAAGCTCGACGGCAAGAAGGCCTGGACGCACAACCAGTCCATCAAGCTCGTCACCAACAAGGACTACGAGGGCAAGCGCAAGCCGAAGAACGGTGGTCTGACGATCACGTTCTACGCCTCGCAGGACACCGCGTACTCCGACGCCCAGGGCGGCAACCTCGACGTCCTCGACGCCGTGCCGGACAGCGCGTTCAAGACCTACAAGTCCGACTTCCCGGACTCGAACGTCAACCAGCCCGCCGCGATCTTCCAGGCGATCTACCTGCCCTACTACCTCGACCACTGGAAGGGTGAAGAGGGCAAGCTGCGTCGCGAGGCCGTCTCGATGGCGATCAACCGCAAGCAGATCACCGACAAGATCTTCGACGGCACCCGCACCCCGGCCAAGGACTTCACCTCCCCGGTGATCGCCGGCTGGAACGACGACCTCGACGGTTCGGACGTCCTGGACTACGACGAGTCCGAGGCCAAGAAGCTCTGGGCCGAGGCCGACAAGATCTCGAAGTACGACGACACGCTCACCATCACGTACAACGCCGATGGTGGCCACGAGGCCTGGGTGACCGCGGTCACGAACTCGATCTCGAACACGCTCGGCATCAAGGCCGAGGGCAACGCGATCCCGACGTTCCAGGAAGCCCTGGACCTCCAGACGAACGACAAGCTCACGGGCGGCAGCCGCACCGGTTGGCAGGCCGACTACCCGTCGCTGTACAACTTCCTCGGCCCGACCATGGGTGAGGGCTCGTCGAACAACTACTCGCGGTACGACTCCAAGGAGTACAACGAGCTGCTCGCCAAGGGCCGTTCGGCTGCGACCGTCGAAGAGGGCAACAAGTCCTTCGACCAGGCACAGGAACTCCTGTTCGAGGACCTGCCCGAGATCCCGCTCTGGTACTCCAACGTGACCGGTGTCTGGAACGCGGACAACGTGTCGAACGTCAAGTTCGGCTGGAACTCGGTGCCGCTGTACTACGACATCGAGGTCAAGAACTGATCCAGGTCTCCTAGAGACCGAAGCGCGAGCAGGTATCCTGCTTCGCGATCACCGGACGGGGGTTCGGGGACCGCACAGGTCCCCGAACCCCCGTACCACGGTGGCAACACCCCCACACAGCGGGCGCCCTCCCGCACCGGACATCCGTGCCGACCCTCGGACCGTCCACCCCTCACCACAATGAACCTGATCGACATCGCTCCGGACCGGGCAGTGATCTGATGCTCTGGTACCTCGGCAAGCGCCTCCTGCAACTCATCCCCGTGTTCTTCGGGGCCACGTTCCTCATCTACTTCCTGGTCTTCTCGCTGCCCGGCGACCCGATCGCCGCGCTGTTCGGCGACCGGCAGCCGTCGCCGCAGGTCATCGAGACGCTGCGTCAGCAGTACAACCTCGACAAGCCGTTCATCGTGCAGTACCTGCTCTGGATCGGCGGCGTGTTCCGCGGCGACCTCGGCGTGACCTACTCGGGTCTGCCGGTCAGCCAGCAGCTCGCATCGGCCTTCCCGATCACCGCGCGCCTGGCGCTCCTCGCGCTCGTGTTCGAGGCCGTCGCCGGCATCGTCGTCGGCGTCGTCGCGGGTCTGCGCAAGGGCAAGCTGTTCGACGCCACCGCGCTCGTCGTGTCGCTCCTGCTCATCTCGGTGCCGACCTTCGTCGTCGGGTTCGTGCTGCAGTACGTCTTCGGCATCAAGCTCGGGCTGTTCCGGGTCACGGTGTCCGGCGAGGCGCCGTGGAGCGAACTCGTCCTGCCGGCGATCGTCCTCGCCTCGGTCTCGTTCGCGTACATCGTGCGTCTGACCCGGGCCAGCGTCGCCGAGAACATGAGCGCCGACTTCGTGCGCACCGCCACGGCCAAGGGCCTGCCCCGCCGTCGTGTCGTCGGCGTGCACATCTTCCGGAACTCGCTCATCCCCGTGGTGACCTACCTGGGCGTCGACATCGGCAACCTGATGGTCGGCGCGATCGTGACCGAGGGCATCTTCAACATCAACGGTGTCGGCGGCACGGTGTTCCGCGCCGTCAAGCTCGGCGAAGGCCCGACGGTGGTCTCCTTCGTCGCCGTGATGGTCATCATCTTCATGCTCGCCAACCTCCTGGTGGACCTGCTCTACGCCGTCCTGGACCCGAGGATCCGCTATGCCAAGTAACGCCGCACCCCGCTCGGCGACGCACTACGTCGCCCCGCTCGAAGAAACCCCCCTGCAGGCGGTCGACCAGGTCAACGAGGACGAGAAGACCCGTTCCCTGTGGACCGATGCCTGGGAGTCCATGCGGACCCGCCCGACGTTCTGGATCTCCTCGATCCTGATCCTGCTGATCATCGTCGTCGCGGTCTTCCCGGGGCTCTTCGCCCACGTCGACCCGCGCGCGTCGAACCTCGACAACAGCGACGGCGGACCCGAGGCCGGGCACATCCTCGGCTTCACGCGTCAGGGCTCGGACGTCTACGCCCGCGTGATCTGGGGTGCCCAGAACTCGCTCATCGTCGGCATCGTCGCGACGATCCTGGTGTCGATCGTCGGCATCGTGATCGGTTCCCTGGCCGGCTTCTACGGCGGCTGGCTCGACACGATCGTGTCCCGCATCGGTGACATCTTCTTCTCGATCCCCACCGTCCTCGGTGCGATCGTGATCATGTCGGTCATCCCCGCGCGGAACGCGATCACCGTCGCGCTCGTCCTCGCCGCGTTCGCGTGGCCGCAGATCGCCCGCATCATGCGTGGCGCCGTGCTGAGCGCCAAGCAGGCCGACTACGTCATGGCGTCGGCGGCCCTGGGTGTCAACCGGTTCCGGACGCTCGTGCGCCACGTCATCCCGAACTCGCTGGCTCCGGTCATCGTGGTCGCGACCGTGTCGCTCGGCACGTTCATCGTCGCCGAGGCGACGCTGTCGTTCCTCGGCATCGGTCTGCCGCCGTCGGCCCTGAGCTGGGGCCTCGACATCGGCACCGCCCAGACGTCGATCCGCACGAACCCGTCGACGATCTTCTGGCCGTCGGCAGCCCTGTCCATCACCGTGCTCGCGTTCCTGCTCCTCGGTGACGTGGTGCGCGACGCGCTCGACCCGAAGGCGAGGGCCCGCCGATGAGCGAGACACTGACCCAGACGAACAGCAGCCGCACCGGCGGTTCCGGCGCCCCGCTGCTCGAGATCACCGACCTGCAGGTCGGCTTCAAGACCCAGAGCGGCCTCGTGCAGGCCGTCCGCGGCGTCAACCTCACCCTCGAGCAGGGCGAGCGCCTGGCCATCGTCGGCGAGTCCGGTTCGGGCAAGTCGACGAGCGCCCAGGCGATCATCAAGCTGCTCCCCGGCACCGGTGAGGTCACCGGTGGCTCGATCAAGTTCAACGGGCGCGAGCTCGTCGGGCTGAGCGACAAGGAGATGTCGGAGATCCGCGGGAAGGAGATCGGCTACGTCCCCCAGGACCCGATGTCGAACCTCAACCCGCTGTGGTCGATCGGCTTCCAGGTCGAAGAGGCGATCCGTGCGAACGGCATGGCGACCGGCAAGAAGGCGGTCCGTGACCGTGCCGTCGAGGTCCTGCAGGAGGCCGGCCTCGGCGACGCCTCGACCCGCCTGAAGCAGTACCCGCACGAGTTCTCCGGCGGCATGCGCCAGCGCGTGCTCATCGGTATCGGTCTGTCGAGCCGCCCGCAGCTGCTCATCGCCGACGAGCCGACGAGCGCGCTCGACGTCACCGTCCAGCGCGTCATCCTCGACCACCTCGAGAGCCTGACCCGCGACTTCGGCACCTCGGTGCTGTTCATCACGCACGACCTCGGCCTCGCCGCCGAGCGTGCCGAGAAGCTCGTCGTGATGTACAAGGGCCAGGTCGTCGAGGCCGGTCCCTCGAAGGAGATCCTGGCCAACCCGCAGCACCCGTACACGCAGCGGCTCGTCGCGGCGGCCCCGTCGCTGGCCAGCCGTCGCATCCAGTCGAAGGTGCAGCACGCACGCGTCGACATCGCCGACGCCGGCAACGACGACGCCGAGCTGATCGCCCGGGCCCAGGAGCGCGAGCACCGTCCGGCCGAGGACCTCATCGTGGTGAAGAACCTCGAGAAGGTCTACAAGCTGCGCGGCAAGAGCCTCGCCACCCGCGAGCTCAAGGCCGTCGACGACGTGTCGTTCTCGATCCAGAAGGGCACCACCACGGCGCTCGTCGGCGAGTCCGGTTCGGGCAAGTCGACCGTCGCGAAGCTGGTGCTGCAGCTCGAGAGCATCACGAGCGGCACCGTGCAGTTCGACGGCATCGACATCGGCGCGCTGAAGGGCAAGGACCTCTTCGACTTCCGCCGCCGCGTGCAGCCGGTGTTCCAGGACCCGTACGGCTCCCTGGACCCGATGTACAACGTCGGGAACACGATCGCCGAGCCGCTCGCCACGCACAAGGTGGGCGACAAGGCCTCGCGTCGCGCCCGGGTGCTGGAGCTGCTCGACCAGGTCGCGCTGCCGAAGTCGATGGTGAACCGCTACCCGAACGAGCTGTCCGGTGGCCAGCGACAGCGCATCGCCGTCGCGCGAGCACTGGCGCTCAAGCCGGAGGTCATCGTCCTCGACGAGGCCGTCTCCGCGCTCGACGTGCTCGTGCAGGGGCAGATCCTCGACCTGCTCACCGAGCTGCAGACCGAGCTCGGCCTGACGTACCTGTTCATCACGCACGACCTCGCGGTCGTCCGCCTCGTCGCGGACAACGTGTGCGTCATGCGCCGTGGGCAGATCGTCGAGAAGGCGACGACCGACGAGGTCTTCGCCGCCCCGAAGGAGCAGTACACGAAGGACCTCCTGGCCGCCATCCCCGGCGCCGGGTTCGAGTTCGGACGCTGATCCACCTGGACACGAACGAGGCCGGACGCCCCGTCGTCCTCCGCGCTGGTCGCGGGGGCGCGGTGGCGTCCGGCCTCGTCGCCGTCCTGGGCCTGTTCCTGCTCGGCGATGCGGCGTTCCGGGGGAGCTGGGACGTCGTCCTCCGTGCCGCCGGCCCGATCGCCGTGCTCGTCTGGGCGCTCTGGGTCCTGACCTACCGTCCGTGCATCGTCATCGACGAGCGCGCGGTCACCGTGGTCAACCCGCTCCGCCGCACCGTGGTGCCGTGGCAGGCCGTCGCCGACGTCCGGCTCCGCTGGCAGATCGTGATCGAGACGGTCGCCGGCCGGAAGGTCCAGTGCTGGGGCGGGCCGTCGCTGCCGCGGCCGAAACCGGCCCGGCGCGGTGAGCGGGCCGTCCTGCGACAGCCCGACGAGATGACGGTGCTGCTCGACCGCTGGTCCGAGCACCGCGACGGCACCGGCGCCGGCGACGCCGTGCGCGGCTGGGACGTGCCGGCCCTGGCGGTCGGCGCAGCGGCGCTGGCGCTGCTCGCCGCCTCGCTGCTCAGCCTGTGGCTCGGAGCCTGACGCGGCTCGCGATCGCGACCACACGACGGACGGGAGGCCCGGTGCCAGCTGGTACCGGGCCTCCCGTCCGTCCGCTGGTCACGTCCACTGCCGCGCTCGGTGAGCAGGAATGGTCGAGTCCGCGGACGGGACCCGACCCTTCCTGCTCACGATCTGGAGCGGTGAACGTGACCGGGTCGTCAGACGACCGCGCCGACCCGCTCGGTGAGCAGGTGCTCCTGGTCGGTCTGCATGCAGGCGACACCGCGGCCGTGCACGGGCTCGAGGCCCGGGTCGATCGTGCGGCACTGCTCCTGCCGGCCCTCGTCGAGGAGCTGGTAGAGCGGGCAGCGCGTGCGGAACCGGCAGCCGTCGATGCGCTCCGTGGGGGAGGGCAGGTCGCCGTCGAGCAGGATGCGCCCGCGGGCGGCCTCGGCCATGGGGTCCGGCACCGGCACGGCCGACAGCAGGGCCCGGGTGTACGGGTGCTGCGGGTCCGAGAAGACCGCGTCGCCGTCGCCGTACTCGACGATGCGGCCGAGGTACATGACCGCGACGTCGTCGGCGATGTGCCGGACGACGGACAGGTCGTGCGCCACGAACAGGTAGGACAGCCCGAGGCGGTGCTTGAGGTCCTCGAGCAGGTTGATCACACCGGCCTGCACCGAGACGTCGAGCGCGGAGACCGGCTCGTCGAGCACCAGGATCTTCGGCTCGACGATGAGCGCACGGGCGATGCCGATGCGCTGCCGCTGGCCGCCGGAGAACTCGTGCGGGTACCGGTCGATGTAGCTCGGCTCGAGCCCGACCAGCTCGAGGACCTCGCGCACCCGCCGGCGGATCTCGTCCTTCGCGACGCCGTGCACGGTGAGGGGTTCACCGATCACCGAGCCGATGTCGAGGCGCGGGTCGATCGACGCCATCGGGTCCTGGAACACGACCTGGATGTCGCGGCGCAGTGCCAGACGGTCCTTCTTGGACAGCGAGGCGGTGTCGACGCCGTTCACCCGGATGGTGCCGTGCTGGGCCCCGGCGAGCTCGAGGATCTCCATGATGGTGGTCGTCTTGCCGCAGCCGGACTCGCCGACCAGACCGAGCACCTGGCCGCGCTTGAGCGTCAGGGAGATGCCGTCCACCGCGTGCACCTCGCCGATCTGCCGGCGGAAGAGCGCGCCCTTGGTGAGCGGGAACGTCTTGACGACGTCCTGCAGCTCGAGCACGACCTCGTCGCCGTGGTCGACCGCTGCCTCGGGGACGTCCTCGGGGCGGGGGAAGATCTCCGAGCGCTCGAGGGTGCCCGCGGCGATCTCGTCGCGACGGATGCACGCGGCGGTGTGGTCGTCGAGCAGGGTGCCGTTGCCGATCGTCTGGACGGCACCGGTCAGGACCGGGTTGTCGGCGCTCTGCGGCACCGTCGGTGCGACGAGGGCGGGTTCGCCGTCGCGGCACGCGTCGATGACGGCGGGGCAGCGGTCGGCGAACGGGCAGCCGGTCGGCTTCTGCGTGAGCAGGGGCGGACGGCCGTCGAGCGGGACGAGCCGCTCGGTGCGGGCGGACGTCATGTTCGGCATCGAGCGGAGCAGCCCGATCGTGTAGGGCATCACCGGCTCGCGGAACAGGGGGAGCACCGGCGCCGTCTCGACGATCCGGCCGGCGTACATCACGGCGACGCGGTCGGCGTTGCCGGCGACGACGCCGAGGTCGTGCGTGATGAGCACGACGGCCGCACCGGTCATGTCCTTGGCGGTCTGCAGCACGTCGAGGATCTGCGCCTGGATCGTCACGTCGAGCGCCGTGGTCGGCTCGTCCGCGATGATCAGCTTCGGGTCGTTCGCGATGGCGATGGCGATCATCGCGCGCTGGCGCATGCCGCCGGAGAACTCGTGCGGGAACGCGTCCAGTCGTCGCGCCGGGTTCGGGATGCCGACGATGCGCAGGAGTTCCTCGGCGCGGGTGCGTGCGGCGTGCTGGGTGAGGGAGCGGTCGTGCAGGCGCAGGCCCTCGATGATCTGCTGGCCGATCGTGTACACCGGCGTCAATGCGGACAGCGGGTCCTGGAACACCATCGCGATGTCCCGGCCGCGCAGCGCCGACATCTCGCGATCGTTCCTGCCGACGAGCTCCTGCCCGTCGAACCGGATGCTGCCCTGCACCTGGGCGGAGGACGGCAGTAGGCCCATCACGGCCATCGAGGACACCGACTTGCCGGAACCCGACTCGCCCACGATGCCGAGGAACTCACCGGGGGCCACCGAGTAGTCGACACCCCGGACCGCGTAGACGGGCTTGGTCTTCGGGTTGAACGTGACCGACAGGTCGGACACGGTGAGCAGCGGCTCAGTCACGGTTGGCTCCGGAGGTGGGGTCGATGGCGTCGCGCAGGGCGTCGCCGAGCAGGCTGGTCGAGAGCACGGTCGCGACGAGCGTCGCGGCGGGCAGGACGAACAGCCACGGGCGGGTGACGGCGGACTGGCTGCCGGCGGCGAGCAGGGTGCCGAGCGACACGTCGGGGATCTGGATGCCGAAGCCGAAGAAGCTCAGCGAGCTCTCCGCCAGGATCGCGGCTCCGACGCCGAGCGTGGCGTCGATGATGAGCAGCGACGCGACGTTCGGCAGGATGTGCCGCCGGATGATCGTGAACGCCGGGACACCCATGAACCGGGCGGCCTTGACGTAGTCGCGTTCGCGGAGCGACATCGTCTGCCCGCGGATCACCCTGGCCATCACCATCCAGCTGAACACCGCGAGCCCGACGATGAGGGCCACCCACGTCAGGTTCTTGAACACCGGGCTGAGCAGTACGAGCGCGTAGAACGACGGGATCACGAGCAGCAGGTCGATGACCCACACGAGCAGCCGGTCGGTGAGGCCGCCGAAGTACCCGGCGATCGCGCCGACGATGCCGGCGATCAGGGTCGCTGCCGGTCCGGCGATCAGGCCGATGAGCAGCGACTTCTGCAGGCCGACCAGGGTCTGCGCGTAGATGTCCTGGCCGATGTCGTTCGTGCCGAACCAGTGCGCGGCGCTCGGCGGCATGCCGAACGCCAGTCCGTCGGAGTCGACGGCGTTCCAGTGGTACAGGTACGGGCCGAGGAACGCCCAGAGGATGATGAGGAGCAGGGCGCTGCCGCCGATGCGCGCGCGCCAGGTGCCGAACACCTTGCGCCAGAGCGGGGTGCGGCCGCCCTTCACCTCGATGACGTGCGCCGGCGTCCCGGCGTTGCCGTCGCCGGGGTCACCGGCGGTGGTCGTGGTCGTGGGGTCGAGAACAGACACGGGTCACACCCTCACTCGCGGGTCGAGCGCGGCGTACAGCAGGTCCGCGAGGGTCCCTGCGATGAGCACGAGGATCGCCGTGAAGAGGATCGTGCCCGATGCCGCGTTGATGTCGTTGTTGCTGATGCTCTGGACGAAGTACTCGCCCATGCCGTGCCAGCTGAAGACCAGCTCGGTGATGCTCGCGCCGGTCAGGATGAGTCCGAACGAGTACGCGAAGAAGGTCGACATCGGGATGAGGGCGACCCGCACACCGTGGCGCATGATCGCCGAGCCGCGGGTGCGGCCCTTCGACCGTGCGGTCCGGATGAAGTCGTTCGACAGCACGTCGAGCATCGCCGAGCGCTGGTAGCGCGAGTAGGTGGCGACGGCGCCGATGGTCAGCGAGATCGTCGGTAACAACAGGTGCACGAGCCGGTCGCCGAGCACCGGGAAGAACCCGGTCACCCCCGGCGTGTACTCGCCGGTGAACCGGATCACCTGCGTCCCGACGCCCTGGTTGAGCGTGGTCGCGAGGATCATCAGCACGACCGCGATGACGAAGGTCGGGGTGGCGAGCACCGCGAAGGACAGGTACGTCGACACCTGGTCGGAGGTGCGGTACTGCCGGACCGCGTTCCAGACGCCGAGGAGCACCCCGAGGATCGCGCCGAGCAGTGTGCCGATCACGAGCAGCCGCAGGCTCGTCCCGGAGCGGGCGATGATGTCGGCCGTCACCTCGGTGCCTCGCGTGCTCATGCCGAGCGAGCCGTGCGTCACCAGCCCGACCCACCAGTCCCAGGTGCGGACGAGGAGCGGGGTGTCCGGATCGGCGCCGAGCTTGCGGAGCGACGCCTGGATGGTGCCCGGCGGCACGGCCGGGTTGCGCCCCAGGAACCGGGCTGCCGGGTTGAGCGTCGTGCTGGCGAGGATGTACCCGAGCGTGGTCGCCACGATCGTCAGGACGATGTAGTTGACGATCCGCTTTGCGATGAAGGCGAGCATGTGGTTCGTGACCTCTGGGTGCGGCCGTCCGACCGGACGGCGTTGTCGGTGGCGACAGGCTAGCCGTTCGAGCGACTGGGTGGGACAACGGAAGTGACGCTATGCAACATTCGTTACGAGCGTGTTTCGATTCATCGCACAGACCCTTGTGCCGCCTTCGGATGTGGCTAGGGTTCTCAACCAACAGGCGCGACGGCGGGGGCCGCCGCGGTCCAGCGCGATCTGCGCGAACCACAACGAAAGGGAATCCTCGCCATGCGAAAGAGGATCAAGGGCATCGCCGTCCTGGCCACCGCTGCGGCAGCTGCCGTCGTGCTGGCAGGCTGCTCCGGCGGCGGAGAAGCGGGCGGCGACAACTCCGCGGTCGCCGAGTCGTCGCTGAAGTCGACCGGCTGGACCGTCGCGGACCGCGCCGACGTCAAGGACGGCGGGTCGATCACCCTGCCGATCGACACAGCTCCGGCGAACTGGCAGCTGCTCAACCTGGACTCGGGGACCGTCGACGACACGACGATCTCGCAGACCTACCTGCCGAGCTTCATCCAGTTCAAGGAGAACGGTGAGTGGGAGGCGAACAAGGACTACGCGACGTCCGTCGAGCTGACCAAGGACTCGCCCCAGACCGTCGAGATCAAGATCAACCCGAAGGCCGTGTGGTCGGACGGCACCCCGATCAGCGCGAAGGACGTCATCGCGAACTGGAAGGCGCTGAACGGCTCCGACAAGGCCTTCGCGCCGCTGTCCACCAACGTGTGGGAGGACGTGGACTCGGTCAAGCAGGGCTCCGACGAGCGTGACGTCATCATGACGTTCTCGAAGACCAACGCCGACTGGGCGAGCGTCCTGACCGCCATCTACCCGTACTGGGCCGTCGACACCCCGGACCACTTCAACAAGGCCTGGGCCAAGGCGCCGTACGCCGCCGACGGCAAGACCTACGTCTCCGGTGGTCCGTACATCCTGAAGTCCTTCGACACCAACGGTGGCGTCGTGACCTTCGAGAAGAACTCGAAGTGGTGGGGTGACGAGGGCAAGCTCGACACGATCGTCTTCAAGACGGTCTCGCGTGACGGCGTCGCCCAGGCGTACGGCAACAAGGAGCTCGACGCGTTCAACCTGAACGGCAGCGCCGACAACCTCAAGACGGCGAACTCGCGCTCCGACTCGAAGATCGAGCGCTCGCTCGGCACCACGCAGCGTCAGATCACGCTGAACGGCACCTCGGACGTCTTCAAGGACCAGGACGTGCGCCAGGCGTTCGCACAGGCCATCAACCGCAAGGTCGTGGCCCAGGCGATCCTGTCGCCGGTGAAGAGCCCGGGCGACGTGCTCAACAACCTCGTCTACCTGCCCGGACAGCAGGGCTACGAGGACGACGCGTCGAGCGTCTACGGCTACAGCACCGACAAGGCGAAGTCGAAGCTCGAGGACGCCGGCTGGAAGATCGGCTCGGACGGCTACGCGACCAAGGGCGGCAAGGAACTCGACGTCCGCTTCGTGATCCCGTCGGACAACCCGAACTCGGCGAACGTCGCGCAGCTCGTGCAGCAGCAGACCAAGCTCGCCGGCTTCAAGGTGACCATCGACACCGTGCCCACCGACGACTTCTTCACGAAGTACATCACCACGACGACCCGTGACTTCGACGCCACGTACTTCGCGTGGCAGGGCACCCCGTTCCCGATCTCGTCGCTGAAGTCGATCTACTACCCCGCCGACGCCGGCCAGAACTACACCGGCGTGACGGACGACTCGCTCGGTGCCGCGTGGGACAAGGCGAACGGCGAGCTCGACCCGGATGCCCGCATCAAGGACGCGCAGGCCATCGACAAGAAGATCGTCGCGGTCGCCGGCACCATCCCGCTGTTCGCCGAGCCGTACGCCTGGGGTGTGCGCAAGGACCTGGTGAACTACGGTCCGGCGCAGTTCCAGCAGTCCTCGGTCAAGTGGCAGGACGTCGGCTACACGAAGTAGTCGCCGCCCCGTTCACGAACGACACCCCCGACGTCGCACGACGTCGGGGGTGTCGTTCTGCGTCGTGACCGTCAGAACCGTGCCGCCGCCAGCGACGCCGCGACCCCGAGGACGACCATCGCCAGGATCGTCCAGCCGTGGGTGCGGTGCGTGATCGGCGCAGCCGTCACGGTCGACGGGGGTGGGCCGTCCTGCTCGGCGGGGGCGGGCACGTGGGCCAGCATCCGCGCGCCCGCAGCGTCGACGTCCAGGCGATCCGGGCCTCCCGGGTGGTCACCGGTGTGCGCGGCGAGACGCGCCGTCGGGCGGGTCGCGATCCAGACGCGGCGGACGCCCTCGCTGGTGACCACCTCGATGCCGTACTTCGTGCGCACCTCGCTGATGCGGGACCAGGTGTAGGTGCTGGTCCGCCGGACGTCCACGACGCGCAGGTGCTCCGGCGTCAGCTCGATCCGGGGACGCCACAGCGCTGCCCAGGCGACGAACGCGACGGCGATGCTCGGGATCGGCACGAGCCAGGGGGCGCCGCCGCCGAGCAGGGCCAGTGGGACGAGCACGACGGCCACGACCCAGAGGACGACGGCGAGGGCGCGCAGGCCGGGGGCGACGATGGTGGTGGGCACCGGACGAGGGTACGAGATGCCTCCCCGGAGACGCCCGGGGAGCGGGTGTGACACACCGGCGCGTATCTCCGGACGACCCGATTCCCCGGGGAGGCAGATCCTGGACGGACCCTCGTGCCGTCAATGGTCGTCGCCCCCAGTTGGGGTGTCAACACCCCATCGCGACGCATTCAGGGGAATCCCACGCCGGGGGCTAGGAAACGAGCAGTTCGATCTGTTCGCGGATGGTCTCGGCCTTCGGGAACCGCAGACCGACCAGGCCGACGTGCCGCCACCGGACCACGCCGTCGGGGCCGATCACGAAGACCGACCGACGCAGGCCGATGCCCGGTGCCTGCACCCCGTACGCGCGGATCACCGAGCCCGCGGTGTCGCTGAGCAGCGGGAACGCGAGCGAGGACCCGCGGGCGAACCCCTCGTGCGAGTCGAGTGCCTGCGGGCTGATGCCCCACACCGTCGCGCCGAGGTCGGTGAACTGGTCGAGTTCGGCCTGGTAGCTGCAGAGCTGGGCCGTGCAGACCGCCGTCGCGTCGCCCGGGTAGAAGGCCAGCACCACGGTGCGGCCGATCTCGGCGGACAGGTCGTACTCGTCGTCGGAGCGGACGCCGCCGAGCACGACCATCCCCGGCAGGGTGAACGACGGGGCGGACTCGCCGATCGCGGGGATGCTCATGCGTCTCACGGTAGGGCGGCCCGGCGGTGGTTGCCCCTCGGCGCGCTGAGTGGGGGCTGTGGATGCGCCCGCGACGCGCTGAACGGCCAGCGACGCGTGCGCGAGCTGCCAGCAGCGCGCCGCCGCCTACGAGAACAACTGCGGGAACGCGTGCGCCACCCAGGGGTACCCGACGAAGACCACCGCGTCGAGCAGGGCGTGCGTGATGACGAGCGGCAGGAGCCGGCCCCACCTCGTGTAGATCCAGCCGAACACGATGCCCATCACCGCGTTGCCGATGAACGCCCCGAACCCCTGGTACAGGTGGTAGCTGCCGCGCAGCAGGGCGGTCGACAGGATCATCTGCCAGCGACCCCACCCGAGGTCGCCGAGTCGGGCGTAGAGGTACCCGATCACGATCACCTCTTCCTGCAGGCCCGAGCGGATCGCGGACAGCAGCAGGACCGGGACCGTCCACCAGTACGAGTTCAGCGCGGCGGGGTCGACCGCGACCGTGATGCCGAGCGCCCGCCCCGCGAAGTACAGCGCGAGCCCCGGGATCCCGATGCACAGGGCGATGAGCGCCGGGCCGCCCAGGTCCGGCTTCGCCCGGAACCGGTCGATCCCGAGCCGGCCCAGGTGCGGTCGCGACGTGCTCCACAGGAGGTAGCAGACGAGCGCCACCGGGGCCAGGTCCACCGCGATGCCGAGGAGCTGCCGGGCGAGGTCGACGTACTGCACCGTCGTCGACGAGGTGTTCAGCGCCGTCGACTGCTCGCCGAGCGGGGTCGTCTGGGACAGGTCGTCGATGATCTGCAGGATCGAGTAGAGGGCGCTGGCACCGAGCGAGAGCAGCAGGACGATGGTGATCTCGACCCACGTTCGCCGACGGCTCATGCGCTGTACTCCTGTCGCTTGCGAACTACCGGTAGACTGGCGTGTCGGGCGTTCTGCCCACGGGTGCGGTGCTGTGAAAACACTGGCCCGACACTCTCCCAGAAATTGAAGGATGTCCTGTATGGCGCTCGCCACCCGGTCCGACCTGCGCAACGTCGCCATCGTGGCACACGTCGACCACGGCAAGACCACCCTCGTCGACGCGATGCTCACGCAGACCAACTCGTTCGACGCCCACTTCGAGGGCGAAGACCGCATGATGGACTCGAACGACCTCGAGCGCGAGAAGGGCATCACGATCCTCGCGAAGAACACGTCGGTGCTCTACAACGGCAAGCACGCGACCGAGTTCGGCGCGGACGGCCCCATCACCATCAACGTGATCGACACGCCCGGCCACGCCGACTTCGGTGGTGAGGTCGAGCGCGGCCTCTCCATGGTCGACGGTGTCGTGCTGCTCGTCGACGCCTCCGAAGGTCCCCTGCCCCAGACCCGCTTCGTGCTGCGCAAGGCGCTCGCCGCGAAGCTCCCGGTGATCCTGCTCGTCAACAAGACGGACCGGCCCGACTCCCGCATCGACGAGGTCGTCTCCGAGTCCCAGGACCTGCTCCTCGGCCTCGCCTCCGACCTGTCGGACGAGGTCGACGACCTCGACCTCGACGCGATCCTCGACGTCCCGGTGGTCTACGCCTCGGGTCGCAACGGCGCCGCGTCGCGCAACAAGCCGAACGACGGCGAGCTGCCCGACAACGACGACCTCGAGCCGCTGTTCGAAGCGATCCTCCAGCACGTCCCGGCCCCGAAGTACGACGACGAGCACCCGCTGCAGGCGCACGTCACGAACCTCGACGCCTCCCCGTTCCTCGGTCGCCTGGCGCTCCTGCGCATCTTCCACGGCACCATGAAGAAGGGCCAGACGGTCGCGTGGGTCAAGCACGACGGCACCGTCGTCAACGCCCGCATCACCGAGCTCCTCATCACCAAGGCGCTCGACCGCTACCCGGCCGAGTCGGCGGGCCCCGGTGACATCGTCGCCGTCGCCGGCTTCGACACGATCACCATCGGCGAGACCCTGACCGACCCCGAGGACGTCCGCCCGCTGCCGACCATCACGGTCGACGACCCGGCGATCTCGATGACGATCGGCACGAACACCAGCCCGCTCGTCGGCAAGGTCAAGGGCCACAAGCTGACCGCCCGCATGGTCAAGGAGCGCCTCGACCGCGAGCTCGTCGGCAACGTCTCGCTCAAGGTCCTCGACATCGGCCGCCCCGACGCGTGGGAGGTCCAGGGTCGTGGTGAGCTCGCACTCGCCATCCTGGTCGAGCAGATGCGTCGCGAGGGCTTCGAGCTCACCGTCGGCAAGCCGCAGGTGGTCACGAAGCGTGACGAGAACGGCAAGCTGCAGGAGCCGTACGAGCACATGACGATCGACACGCCGGAGGAGTACCTCGGCGCGATCACGCAGCTCATGGCCGCTCGCAAGGGCCGCATGGAGAACATGACGAACCACGGCACCGGCTGGGTGCGCATGGAGTTCATCGTCCCGTCGCGCGGCCTGATCGGCTTCCGCACGTCGTTCCTCACGGAGACCCGCGGCACCGGCATCGCCAACGCGATCTTCCACGGCTACGACGAGTGGGCCGGCGCGATCCAGACCCGCATCAACGGCTCGATCGTCTCCGACCGCTCCGGTGTGGTGACGCCGTTCGCCATCACGAACCTCCAGGAGCGGATGTCGTTCTTCGTCAACCCGACCGAAGAGGTCTACGAGGGCATGGTCATCGGCGAGAACTCACGCGCCGACGACATGGACGTGAACATCACCAAGGAGAAGAAGCTCACCAACATGCGGTCGGCCAACGCCGACACGTTCGAGTCGATGACGCCGTCGCGTCAGCTCTCGTTGGAGGAGTGCCTCGAGTTCGCCCGTGAGGACGAGTGCGTCGAGGTCACCCCCGCCGCCGTGCGCATCCGCAAGGTCGAGCTGGACGCGTCGGCTCGCCAGCGCTCCTACGCGCGTCTCAAGCGCCAGGACGCGTAAGCACCAGCACGAGCAACACGCGCGGAGGCCCGTCCTCCGTCCGACGGCCCGGTCACCTGCAACAGGTGGCCGGGCCGTTCGCGGTTGTACCGTGGTCAGCGTGACTCTCGACCTGCTCTCGATCTACCAGGACCTGCACGCCCACCCGGAGCTCGGCTTCCAGGAGCACCGCACCGCCGGTGTCATCACTGCGAAGCTCGCCGAGATCGGTGGGATCGAGGTGACGACGGGCGTCGGCGGCACCGGCGTCGTCGGTGTCGTGTCGAACGGCGAGGGCCCCGTGGTCTGGCTCCGCGCCGACATGGACGGCCTGCCCGTACAGGAACGCACCGGCCTGTCCTACGCCAGCGAGCACGTCGGCACCGACGACGAGGGCCGCGAGGTCCCGACCATGCACGCCTGCGGCCACGACATCCACGTCACGTGGCTGCTCGGCACGCTGGAGCGCCTGGTCGCGACCACGGGGGACTGGCGCGGCACGGTCGTCGCCGTCTTCCAGCCTGCTGAAGAGGTCATCTCCGGCGCCCGCGCGATGGTCGAGGACGGCCTGGTCGAGCGGTTCCCGAAGCCGGACGTCGTGCTCGGGCAGCACTCCGCACCCGCACCGGTCGGCATCGTCGCCGTCGGCACCGGCCCCGTGATGGCGTCGAGCGACCGGCTGACGGTGACCTTCAACGGCCGTGGGGCGCACGGTTCGGCGCCGCAGGCCTCGCTCGACCCGGTCGTCACCGCGGCCTCGGCCGTCGTGCGGCTGCAGACGGTCGTCGCCCGCGAGGTCTCGCCGAGCGACGCGGGGGTCGTCACCGTCGGCAGCTTCCACGCCGGCACGCGGGCGAACATCATCCCCGACGAGGCCGTGATCGAGATCTCGACCCGGGCCCGCAACGAGGAGACCCGCCAGCGCATCATCGCCTCGATCGAGCGCATCGTCCGGGCCGAGAGCACTGCTGGTGGCCTGTCCGAGCCGACGATCGTGCGTGCACCGGGCGCCGAGGTCACCGTGAACGACGCCGATGCCGCCGCCACCGTGCTCGAGGCCATCCGCGCCGAGGTGCCGGGAGCCCGCGACCTCGAGATCGGGCTCGCCATGGCGTCGGAGGACGTCGGCCAGCTCGCCACCGCCGCGGGGGCGCCGCTCGTGTACTGGTTCACGGGCATCACCGACCCGGAGCGCTTCCGCCGCGGCGAGGAGATCCCGAGCAACCACTCGCCGTTCTACGCGCCGCAGGCCGAGACCGCGATCCCGGTCGGCGTCGACGCCCTGGTCGCGGCGACGCGCGCCTACGTCGCCTGACACGTTCTTCGGGAAGGAGGCCCGGGGCGGCCCCGCCGCGCACGTGACCGCCCCGGGGACGGCACGTTCACAGCCAACTCGCGCCGGGCCTCCCGGCTCGTCCGTTACGGTCGCGCCATGCGTTCCCTCCGTACCCCGCTGATCGCCGCCGTCGCTGCCGGCATCGCCCTGGCCGGACTCACCGGCTGCTCGACCCAGGCCGTGCAGCAGGCCACCGACCTCGGGTCCTCCGTCGCGTCGAACGTCGCCGACGGGGTCGCGGGCATCGACGGCAAGGCGATCCAGGACGGCATGTCCTCGGTCGCCGGGGGCATCGACGGCGCGCTCGACACGGCGCTCAAGGGCGCGGACGTGACCTCCGACGGCAAGGTGCCGGACGGGTTCCCGTCGGCCGACGTGCCGCTCGTCGACGGCACCGTGCTCGGCGGGGGAGCCGGACCGAACGGCTCGGGGTGGGTCGCGCAGGTCCGGGCGGCCTCGGTCGACGACTACCAGGCCGCCGTGCAGCAGCTCACCGACGCCGGGTACACCGAGTCGGCGAAGCGTGCGGACTCGTCGAGCGCGTTCGGCATGTTCCGGAGCGACGCCTACCGCGTCGTCCTGACCTTCTCGGAGACCAAGGACAGCGGCGGCGTCACGGCGACCTACATCGTCACGCCCCGCTAGTCCCGTACCCTTGGGGACGATGTCGAAGGCCCCCGCCACGCGCCCCGAGCGCGTCCTGATCGTGCACGCCCACCCCGACGACGAGACGCTCTCGTCGGGCGGGACCATCGCGACCCTGCTCGAGCGCGGCGCCGAGGTGAACGTGCTCACCGCGACCCGAGGCGAGCGCGGTGAGATGCTCACGCAGCAGTTGGCGCCGCTGGCCGGGGACCCCGCGCGGGTGGCGCGGCACCGGGAGACCGAGATCGCTTCGGCCCTCGCCGCCCTCGGCGGGCCGCAGCACCTGTGGCTCGGCGGGCGCGGTGCCCGGCCGACCGACCTGCCGGAGCGTCGCTACGTCGACTCCGGCATGCAGTGGGGCCCGGACGGGCGGGCCACCGCCGCGGACGACGCCCCGGCCGACTCGCTGACAGCGGCGGACCTGGGCGAGGTCGTCGACGACGTCCGCGCCGCGATCCGCTCCACCGGTGCCGACGCCGTGATCAGCTACGCCGACGACGGCGGCTACGGGCACCCCGACCACGTGCGGATGCACCACGCGGCGCAGTACGCGGCCCGTGCCGAAGAGGTCCCCTTCTCGATGATCGTCGACCCCGCCAGCGGCCAGGCCGACGTCACGGTCGACGTCCTGCCGGTCCGGGCCAAGGTGCGTGCGGCGGTCGAGCAGTACCGCTCCCAGGTCGCCGTCGACCCCGTGGACCCCGCCGACCCGAGCGCTCTGTCGTGGGTGATGCCGCACGGCGTCCGGCAGCACGCCCCGGCGGTCGAGGCGTTCCGGCACGACGCGGCCCCGCAGCCGGCGGCCCCGCAGACCTACGCCGAGATGTCCGGCCAGGGCAAGGCCGCGGCGGTCGTCGTCTCGCTGCTGCTCGGGCTGCTCGCCGGCGGGCTCGGGACGGTCACGCACCAGCAGACGCTCGGCGCGTTCCCGGTCGGACTCGTCATCACCACCCTCATCGTGCTCGGCCTGACCGTGGGCGTGCGGCTCGTCTACCGCTCGCGGACGATGGTCGCCGCGATCGGCATCGGGATCCTCGTCGCGACGCAGGTGCTCGTGTCGGTCGGCGGGGAGAGCTCGCCGCTCGTCCTCGCCAACGTGGCCGGGTACGTGTGGAACTTCGCCCCCGCGGTGATCGCCGCCCTGGTCCTCGCGTGGCCGGACCTGTCGGGGCTGCGGTCCCGGACGGCCCCGGGCCGCGAGTAGACTCGAACCCGCTCGTCGAAGGGAGCACCCGAACCGTGACCTACGTGATCGCCCAGCCCTGTGTCGACGTCAAGGACCGTGCCTGCATCGACGAATGCCCGGTCGACTGCATCTACGAGGGTGACCGCTCGCTCTACATCCACCCCGACGAGTGCGTCGACTGCGGTGCGTGTGAGCCGGTCTGCCCCGTCGAGGCCATCTACTACGAGGACGACCTGCCCGACCAGTGGGCGGACTACTACAAGGCCAACGTCGAGTTCTTCGACGAGGTCGGGTCGCCCGGCGGCGCTGCGAAGGTCGGCGTGATCCACAAGGACCACCCCGTCGTCGCGGCCGAGCCCGTCCGCGGCTGACCGGACCCCCCTCGTGGCGCTCGACCTCCCCGACTTCCCCTGGGACCAGCTCGTCCCGTTCAAGCAGCGCGCCGCGGCGTACGAGGGCGGCATCGTCGACCTCAGCGTCGGATCGCCCGTCGACCCCACGCCCGAGGTCGTCCGCACCGCCCTGGCCACCGCGACCGACGCGCACGCCTACCCGCAGGTCGCCGGCACCCCGGCGCTGCGGCAGGCCATCGCCGACTGGTACGGCCGTCGGCACGGCGTCGCCCTGACCGAGGCGAACGCGCTGCCGACGATCGGCTCGAAGGAGTTCATCGCGGGCCTGGCGCTCTGGCTCGGCATCGGGCCCGGTGACACCGTGGTGTTCCCGGCCGCCGCATACCCGACGTACGAGCTCGGCGCCGCACTGGTCCGCGCCGAGGCCCTCGCGTCGGACGACCCGGCGGCGTGGCCGTCCACCACCAAGCTCGTGTGGCTGAACTCCCCGGGCAACCCCGACGGCCGCGTGCTGACCATCGACGAGCTCCGTGCCGCCGTGGTGCGCGCCCGCGAGCTCGGGGCCGTCATCGTCGGCGACGAGTGCTACGCCGAGCTCGGGTGGGACCCGGAGTACGCCACCACCCCGACGCCCACCATCCTCGACCCCCGGGTCGTCGGTGACTCGCTCGACGGCGTGCTCAGCGTGTACTCGCTGTCGAAGCAGTCGAACCTCGCCGGCTACCGTGCGGCCTTCGTCGCCGGCGACGCCGCGATCCTGGCCGACGTCCTGGCCGTCCGGAAGCACGCCGGGCTCATGCCGCCGCTGCCCGTGCAGCAGGCCATGGTCGTCGCGCTCCAGGACGAGACCCACGTGCAGCAGCAGAAGGCCCGCTACCGGGCGCGCCGGAACATGCTCCGGCGAGCACTCGAGGATGCCGGGTTCCGGATCGACCACAGCGAGGCTGGGCTCTACCTCTGGGGCACCCGCGGCGAACCCGCACTCGACACCGTGGCCTGGCTCGCCGACCGCGGGATCCTCGTCGCACCGGGCACGTTCTACGGCGCAGCGGGGGGAGAGCACGTCCGCGTGGCCCTGACGGCGACCGACGAACGCATCGCCGCAGCGTCGCAGCGACTGGCGAGCAGCCGTCGCCTCGGCACCGCGTAGCACGGACCCGAGTGGTTCCGGTGGTGCCCGCAATCCGTGGGAACCACCAAATCGTCACCTGGGATGTGTGCACGACCGACAGGTGCCGCGATTAGGCTGTCCTCGTGACTGACACTGCCAATGACGCTCAGAAGACGGCCACACCGCCCACCACGCCCGTCCCCGTGAGTCCCGCCGCCGAACAGCAGGGCGCGACCGCGACGCTGACGTTCCCGGGTGGCACGGCGGAGTTCCCGATCCTGCAGAGCGTCGACGGCGCGTCCGCGATCGACATCTCGACCTTCAAGAAGCAGACCGGGATGAACACGCTCGACTACGGGTTCGTGAACACCGGTGCGACGAAGAGCGCGATCACCTACATCGACGGCGACCAGGGGATCCTGCGCTACCGCGGGTACCCGATCGACCAGATCGCCGGGAACTGCACGTTCCTCGAGGTCGCGTGGCTCCTGATCTACGGCGAGCTGCCGACCCCCGCCGAGCTCGAGCAGTTCGACGCCCGCATCCGTCGGCACACCCTGCTGCACGAAGACCTCCGCCGCCTGTTCGACGCCCTGCCGCACTCGGCGCACCCGATGTCCGTCCTGTCGAGCGCCGTGAGCGCCCTGTCCACGTACTACGAGGACGACATGGACGTCGACGACCCCGAGAAGGTCGAGCTGCAGACCGTCCGGCTCCTCGCCAAGCTCCCGGTCATCGCGGCCTACGCCCACAAGAAGGCCATCGGGCAGGCGTTCCTGTACCCGGACAACTCGCTGTCGTTCGTCGACAACTTCCTGCGGCTGAACTTCGGCACCATGGCCGAGACCTACAAGCCCAACCCGGTGCTCTCGAAGGCGCTCGAGCGGCTCCTCATCCTGCACGAGGACCACGAACAGAACGCCTCGACCTCGACGGTGCGCATGGTCGGCTCGACGAAGGCGAACATGTTCGCCTCGATCTCGGCCGGCATCAACGCCCTGTACGGCCCGCTGCACGGCGGTGCGAACGAGGCCGTGCTCGAGATGCTCCAGCAGATCAAGGACTCGGGCGAGCCCGTGACGCGCTTCGTCGAGCGGGTGAAGAACAAGGAGCAGGGCGTCAAGCTCATGGGCTTCGGTCACCGCGTCTACAAGAACTACGACCCGCGCGCGAAGCTCGTCAAGGAGTCCGCGCACGAGGTCCTCGAGTCCCTCGGCGTGCAGGACGACCTGCTCGACATCGCGATGGAACTCGAGCAGATCGCGCTCGAGGACGAGTACTTCGTCAGCCGCAAGCTCTACCCGAACGTCGACTTCTACACCGGCATCATCTACAAGGCGATGGGCTTCCCGCCGCGGATGTTCACCGTCCTGTTCGCCATCGGTCGCCTGCCGGGCTGGATCGCCCAGTGGCGCGAGCTGAACAACGACCCGCTCAACAAGATCGGTCGCCCCCAGCAGCTCTACGTGGGTGCACCCGAGCGCGACGTCCCCGAGCGCTGATCGACTCCGAGCGCCCCGCCCCACGGTTCCGTGGCGCGGGGCGCTCGTGCGTGTGCGCCGCGTGCCGCCGTCGGGCGGGACGCGCCGCTCACCTCCGCCGAGTGGTCGCGAACGGTCGTCCGGCGGGTGTCGAAACGACGGTTCGTGCGCCCTCGGCGCACGCGGACGGTGTGTTGTGGCCACTCGCGGGGCGGAGTGGGGCACTGGACACGACGGCCTGGAGGCCCGGTGCCGGTCTCGGGGACCGGCACCGGGCCTCCAGCCGGGTGCGTCGGTGGGTGCGCGATCGTGGGACGCGCCGCTCACCTCCGCCGAGTGGTCGCGAACTGTCGTCCGAAGGGCGTCGAACCGACAGTTCGTGCGCCCTCGGCGCACGCAGGCGGCGTGTTGTGACCACTCGCGGGGCGGGTTGCGGCTCTGGACGCGATGGCCTGGAGGCCCGGTGCCGGTCTCGTGGGCCGGTACCAGGCCTCCAGGCGGGTGCGTCTGTCGGTGCGGGATCGTGGGACGCGCCGCTTACTTTCGCCGAGTGGTCGCGAACTGTCGTCCGAAGGGCGTCGAACCGACAGTTCGTGCGCCCTCGGCGCACGCAGGCGGCGTGTTGTGACCACTCGCGGGGCGGGTTGCGGCTCTGGACGCGATGGCCTGGAGGCCCGGTGCCGGTCTCGTGGGCCGGTACCAGGCCTCCAGGCGGGTGCGTCTGTCGGTGCGGGATCGTGGGACGCGCCGCTTACTTTCGCCGAGTGGTCGCGAACTGTCGTCCGAAGGGCGTCGAACCGACAGTTCGTGCGCCCTCGGCGCACGCAGGCGGCGTGTTGTGACCACTCGCGGGGCGGGTTGCGGCTCTGGACGCGATGGCCTGGAGGCCCGGTGCCGGTCTCGTGGGCCGGTACCAGGCCTCCAGGCGGGTGCGTCTGTCGGTGCGGGATCGTGGGACGCGCCGCTTACTTTCGCCGAGTGGTCGCGAACTGTCGTCCGAAGGGCGTCGAACCGACAGTTCGTGCGCCCTCGGCGCACGCAGGCGGCGTGTTGTGACCACTCGCGGGGCGGGTTGCGGCTCTGGACGCGATGGCCTGGAGGCCCGGTGCCGGTCTCGTGGGCCGGTACCGGGCCTCCAGGCGGGTGCGTCTGTCGGTGCGGGATCGTGGGACGCGCCGCTTACTTTCGCCGAGTGGTCGCGAACTGTCGTCCGGAGGGCGTCGAACCGACGGTTCGCGCGCCCTCGGCGCGCGCAGGCGGCGTGTTTGTGACCACTCGCGGGGCGGGCTGCGGCTCTGGACGCGATGGCCTGGAGGCCCGGTGCCGGTCTCGTGGGCCGGTACCGGGCCTCCAGGCGGGTGCGTCTGTCGGTGCGGGATCGTGGGACGCGCCGCTTACTTTCGCCGAGTGGTCGCGAACTGTCGTCCGGAGGGCGTCGAACCGACGGTTCGCGCGCCCTCGGCGCGCGCAGGCGGCGTGTTTGTGACCACTCGCGGGGCGGGCTGCGGCTCTGGACGCGATGGCCTGGAGGCCCGGTGCCGGTCTCGTGGGCCGGTACCGGGCCTCCAGGCGGGTGCGTCTGTCGGTGCGGGATCGTGGGACGCGCCGCTTACTTTCGCCGAGCGGTCGCGAACTGTCGTCCGGCAGGTGCCGGAGCGACAGTTCGTGCGCCCTCGGCGCACGCAGGCGGCGCGTCGTGACCGCTGGCCGAGCGCTACGCGTGCAGCGCGGTGTTCAGCTGGATGCCCTCGCCCTTGCGCTGCAGTGCCTCGACGGCGCCGCTGATGCTGTTGCGGCGGAACAGGATGTTCGGGGTGCCGGAGAGCTCCGCGGCCTTGACGGTCTTCGGGGTGCCGTCGGGGTTCGGTGCCGCGCCGACCAGCACCACCTTCGTGCCGGCCGTGACGTAGAGACCGGCCTCGATGACGGAGTCGTCACCGAGCGAGATGCCGAGGCCCGCGTTCGCGCCGAGCAGCGCGCGCTCGCCGAGCGAGACACGGTGCGTGCCGCCGCCGGACAGCGTGCCCATGATCGAGGCGCCGCCGCCGATGTCGGTGCCGTTGCCGACGACGACGCCCTGCGAGACGCGGCCCTCGATCATGGCGTCACCGAGGGTGCCGGCGTTGAAGTTGACGAAGCCCTCGTGCATGACGGTGGTGCCCGGCGCCAGGTGTGCGCCGAGGCGGACGCGGTTGGCGTCACCGATGCGGACGCGGTCCGGCACGACGTAGTCGAGCAGGCGCGGGAACTTGTCGATGGCGTGCACGGCGATGCCGGCGCGCTGCAGGGACGGTCGCAGGCGCGTCAGGGACTCGGGGTGCACCGGGCCGGCGTTCGTCCACGCGACGATCGGCAGGTGGCCGAAGACGCCGTCGAGGGAGACCTCGTTCGGGCGGACGTGCAGGTGGCTCAGAAGGTGCAGGCGGAGGTACGCGTCCGGGGTACTCGTCGGGCCGGCGTCGATCGTGATCTCGGTGGTGACGGCCTCGATCCGGACCTCGCGGCGGGGGTCGTCACCGACGTGCGCCTGCAGCTCGGCGGGGAACACGGCGTCGGCGGGCAGCGCGCCGAGGTGCGTCTCCGGGTACCAGGTGTCGAGCGTCGTGCCGTCGGCGGCGATCGTCGCGAGGCCGTGGCCCCAGGCGTGGGTCGGGCGGTCGGAGGCAGTCGTGTCGGTCACGGCTCCAGGGTACCGAGCGGCCGTCGGCGGGCACCGTCCGGCCGGACTGCCGGGGCGGTGCGAGGGGCGGCCGGTAGGCTGCCCGCATGCCGGAGCACCTCGACCTCACCGCCTCGTCCATCGACATCACCCGTGCCATCTGCGACATCGAGTCGGTGTCCGGCAACGAGCAGGCCCTCGCCGACGCGATCGAGGCCGTGCTCGCACCGTTGCCGCACCTCGAGGTGATCCGCGACGGCGACGCAATCGTGGCGCGGACGAACCTGGGCCGCGACCGCCGCGTCGTCATCGCAGGTCACATCGACACGGTGCCGCTCAACGACAACCTGCCGACCGAGTTCCGGACCACCGAGGACGGCACCGAGATCCTCTGGGGCCGCGGCACCGTCGACATGAAGGCGGGCTGCGCGGTGCAGCTCAAGCTCGCGTACGACCTGGTCGACCCCTCGGTCGACGTCACTTGGGTCTGGTACGACCACGAGGAGGTCAGCGACGCCCTGAACGGCCTCGGCCGCCTGGCCCGGACACGACCCGAACTCCTCACCGCCGACTTCGCGATCCTGGGCGAGCCGTCCGGGGCGCAGATCGAAGGCGGGTGCAACGGCAACCTCCGCGCCGAGATCCGTACGTTCGGCAAGCGTTCGCACAGCGCCCGGAGCTGGATCGGCGACAACGCGATCCACAAGACCGCCCCGATCCTGGCCACCCTGGCCGCGTACGAACCGCGGACCGTGACGGTCGACGGGCTCGAGTACCGCGAGGGCCTGAACGCGGTCGGCATCAGCGGCGGCATCGCGGGCAACATCATCCCCGACGAGGCGATGGTGCACGTGAACTACCGGTTCGCCCCCTCGCGCTCGGCCGACGAAGCCGTGGCCCACATCCGCGAGCTGTTCGACGGGTACGAGGTCACGATCGTCGACCTCGCCGCCGGTGCCCGCCCCGGACTCGACGCCCCGCTCGCGCAGGACTTCGTCGCGGCCGTCGGTGGACCGGAGCCCCGTCCGAAGTACGGCTGGACCGACGTCGCACGCTTCTCGGCGCTCGGGGTCCCCGCGGTCAACTACGGCCCCGGCGAGCCGGTCTTCGCCCACCACGACGACGAGCAGGTCCCGGTCGCGCAGATCACCGCGGTCGAGGCCGGGCTGCGTCGGTGGCTGACGGCCTGACGACGGCGGGGGCCACCCGGAGGACCCCTGCTCGGAACCGCTGGCTGGCCCGGTACCGGGTCGTCCCGTGGTGGGTGCGCATCACGGTCGTCTACGTGCTGGCGCGGCTCGTCACGGGCGCGATGATGCTCGCCTTCGCCCGCGTGCAGGCGGCGAACTCGTTCACCGTGCAGAGCCCGGGCTACCTGTCGTTCGCGTCGATCTGGGACGGCGCCTGGTACCGCGTGATCGCCACGGGCGGGTACCCGTCGACGCTGCCGGTCGACGCCGCCGGGCACGTGACCGAGAACGCGTGGGCGTTCATGCCCGCGTACCCGTTCCTGGTGCGCGGGCTCACGCTGCTCACCGGAGCGTCGTTCGAGTTCGTCGCGGTCTCGGTGTCGTTGCTCGCCGGACTCGGGGCCGCGCTGGTGTTCCGCCGGCTCATGGGACGGTTCCTCGACCCCGCACGGGCGACGTTCGCCACGGTCCTGTTCTGCGTTGCACCGGTGTCGGCGATGTTCCAGGTGGCCTACGCGGAGTCGATGGGCCTGTTCCTGCTGCTCGTCGCGCTGCTGCTCATGGTGGATCGACGGTGGTGGGCGATGCTGCCCGTCGTCCTCCTGCTCGGCATGACCCGACCGACGGGGCTCGCCTTCGCGTTCCTGGTGGTGCTCTTCGTGGCCGCGTGGGCGATCCGCCCGGCGTGGGTGCGCTCGTCGGAACCGCTGACCCTCCGCCGGCTCGTCCCACCCGCGGTGGTCGCCACGGTGTCGGGTCTGGTCGGTCTGGCCTGGCCGGCCATCGCGTGGGCGGTCACCGGCGTGACGAAGGCCTACACGGACACCGAGCTCGCCTGGCGCTCGTCGTACATCGGGTGGAAGGAACTCGTGCCGTTCGCGCCGTGGGTGCAGGGGTTCGGGTGGTGGTTCGGGCAGCCGGCCGGCGCGGTGCTGCTCGTCGTCGTGCTCATCGGGTTCGTGGCGTTCGTGTGCATGCCGGCCGCACGCCGGATCGGCATCGAGCTGCGACTCTGGGGCGTGGCGTACCTGGTGTACCTGCTGGCGGTGTTCTTCCCGCAGTCGAGCACCTGGCGCATCCTCGTGCCGATCGCGCCGCTGCTCGGCATCGTGGCGCTGCCGCGGTCGCGGGTGTACCGCGTGGCCGTCGTCGTCGCGTTCGTCGGGCTGCAGTGGGTCTGGCTGTACTACACGTGGTGGGTCGACGGCTACGACTGGACCCCGCCGTGATCGATGCGGGGCGCCGGAGGCCCGTGGAACCGCGTTCTGCGGAGCATCCGGACGGCGCATCCGACACCCCCAACCTGGGCGGTTTCGCAGTTGCCCCCTCCATACGGGATAATAGGGCTGCATTTACTGCACGAAAGGGGACATCTGATGGCAGCCATGAAGCCGAGGACCGGTGACGGGCCGATGGAGGCTGTTAAGGAGGGTCGACTCATCATCGTGCGGGTTCCGCTCGAAGGTGGAGGCCGCCTGGTCGTCTCGGTCAACGATGCCGAGGCCAAGGAACTCCACGACGCACTCGCTGAGGTCGTCTCGGCCTAGTACGTCGAAGCACCAGAACGGAAGGCCCGGAGCGTGTACGCTCCGGGCCTTCCGTCTGGCCGCCGGTAGCGGGGCGTCCACACGCGGTGTCGGTCGGCTCCGGCAGGATGGGGCCGTGCCGAGGACCCACCTGCCCATCCGACGCGTCGAGGAGTACCGCGACCCGGACCCGATGCCGCGCGACGAGTGGCCGGCCACGCTCCCGCCGATCCGGCAGATGCTCGACGAGGGCCTCGACCTGGACCCGGTGACGGTGTTCGTCGGGGACAACGGTGTCGGCAAGTCGACCCTGATCGAGGCCATCGCGCTCGCGTTCGGGATGTCCCCGGAAGGCGGCTCGACCGGGGCACACCACTCGACCCGCCCGTCCGAGTCGGACCTGTGGCAGCACATCGCCCTGCGACGTGACTTCGGTGCGCCCCGCGGTGGCTTCTTCCTGCGGGCTGAGACCATGCACGGCTTCTTCACCTACCTCGAGGAGCACCCGAACCGCAGTCGCCCCGAGCCGGCGTTCCACGAGCGCAGCCACGGCGAGGCGTTCCTGGACTTCGTCATCGACCGGGCGCGTTGGCCCGGGCTCTGGATCCTCGACGAGCCGGAGTCCGCCCTGTCGTTCTCGGGGTGCCTCACCCTGATCGCACTGTTGCGCTCGATCGTCGAGAGCGGCGTCGGCCAGGTCGTGCTCTCGACCCATTCACCCGTGCTCGCCGCGTTCCCGGGCGCGACGATCCACGAGGTCGGCGAGTGGGGCCTGCGGCGCACCGAGTGGCGCGACCTCGACCTGGTGCGGAACCAGCGGGCGTTCCTCGAGTCGCCCGAGCGGTACCTGCGGCACCTCGACTGACCTGCGCGAGCGCCGGCGGGTCGAGCGCTAGTTGGTCACCTTCGTCAACTGCAGCAGTCCGTCGCCGGCGGGCGACAGCGCGCTGCGCACCGCACCCGAGGTCGACACCTCGGTCAGGAGCAGCCGGAAGTCCGTGGTGGCACGGTCGCGCTTCACCGGGTCGGCCACGCGTCCGCGCCACAGGGCGTGCGGCACCAGGACGGTGCCACCCAGGCGGGCGAGCCGGAGACCGTGCTCGACGTACTCGATGACGTGCTCGGGGTCGGCGTCGACGAGGACGACGTCGTACGAGGCCTCGTTCATGCGGGGGAGCACCTGGTTCGCCCGGCCGGGGATGAGCCGGATCCGTGCGGGAGCGGTGCCGGCGCTGATGTAGGCGTCGCGGGCGAACTGCTGGTGGTCGACCTCGACGTCGATCGTCGTCAGGGTCGCGTTCGGGGCGCCGGCGAGCAGGTACAGGCCGGAGACCCCGAGGCCGGTGCCGATCTCGATGATGCTCGTGGCTCGCGAGGCTGCGGCGATGACCCCGATCTGCGCACCGATCGCGGGCGAGATCGCTTCGACCCCGAGTTCCAGGGAGTGCTCACGAGCACGGGCGATCGCCTCGGTCTCCGAGACGATGTCCTCGGCGAACTTCCAGTTCGACTCTTTCTCTGACACGCACACTCCGTTCGGGAGACAACTCTAGAGGTGCAACGCAGCCGCACGCGTTAGGCTCGCTCGCGTGGACATCCCGCTCGACAAGATCCTGATCATCGGGGTCATCGGCGTCCTCTTGCTCGGGCCGCAGCGCCTGCCGATGTACGCCCAGAAGCTGGCCGAGTTCGTCAAGGCCGTCCGTCGATTCGCCGACACCGCGAAGGAGCGGATGCGCGACGAGATGGGCCCCGAGTTCGACGACATCGAGTGGCAGAAGCTCGACCCGCGCCAGTACGACCCGCGCCGCATCATCCGAGACGCCCTGCTCGACTCCGGTTCCAGTGCGGCCGCGGTGCAGACCGCGCAGGTGACGGCCTCCAAGGTTCGCGCGACGGCTCCCGTCGTGCCCCTGGCTGCCGGTGAACCGGCACCCTTCGACGCCGAGGCGACCTGACGCCCGTCACGTCCCCACGCGACGGACTGGAGGCCCGGTGCCAGCTGGCACCGGGCCTCCAGTCCGTCTGGGGGTCGCGTCGTCAATCGCGGGTCGCGACGATCGTGTAGGTGGTCGGCATCCGGTCGCGGTCGTGTTCCGGCCAGGCCCACGAGCCGGTGTCGGTCTCGACCATGCGGGAGCTGAAGCGCCACGGCAGGGTCCGGCCCTCGTCGAGCCGTCGGAGCCGCAGCCCGGCCCCGAGCAGGGCGTTCACGATCTCGGACAGCGGGTGCGGCCACTCGAAGGTGCGGGCGTTCGCCACGGTCCCGTCACCGACGTAGGTGCCGGCGTCGTCCCACTGCTGCGCGGTGCCGTCCGGGAAGTACCGGTACCGGGTGACGAGCTCGTCGGCGTCCTCGTCGAGGGCGTACAGCGCCGGGTGTCCGTCGCGGATGAAGAACACCCCGCCGGGGCGGAGCAGGCCGGCGACCTGCGCAGCCCAGCGGTCGAGGTCGGGGAGCCAGCAGATCGTGCCGATGCTCGTGTAGACGACGTCGAAGTCGCCGGTGACGGCGGCGCGGGCATCGAGGACGTCGGTCTCGACCCAGGTGACGTCGAGACCGAGGCGCGATGCGAGCCCGGCGGCCGAGGTGAGGGCGGCGGGGGAGAAGTCCACACCGGTCAGTCGGGCACCCTCGCGGGCGAGTGACACCGTGTCGGTGCCGATGTGGCACTGCAGGTGACAGACGTCGAGGCCTGCGAGCGAGCCGTTCGGCAACCACGGCGTCAGTGCCGGCAGGTCCTCGCGGACGACGTCGGAGCGGTGGTCGGGGTCGGCGAGGGCGTCGATCGCGTAGGCGCCCTCGTGGATCGGCACCCGGTCGTCCCAGTTCGCGCGGTTGGTGGCGCGTGCGTGCTCCCAGTCGACGTCGACGTGATCGGTGCTCATGCCCCGAGCCTAGGACAGCGACAACCCGAGCTTCCGGCCGGCGAGCCCGCGTCCCATCGTGGTGATCCGGTCGGCGATCGCGGTCAGGGCCACGGCGGACGGGTCCTCCGGGGCGCCGAGCACCACCGGCACGCCCGCGTCGCCGCCCTCGCGCAGCGGCACGGACAGCGGCACGCTGCCGAGCACCGGGACGGGGGCGTCCAGCCCGCGGGACAGCCGTGCGGCGGTCTCGGCGCCGCCACCCTCGCCGAACAGGTGCAGGACCGAGCCGTCGGGCTGCACGAGCCCGGCCATGTTCTCGACCACGCCGATGACCCGCTGCCCGGTCTGCCGAGCGACGATCCCGCTGCGCTCGGCGACGTCGGCCGCGGCGGCCTGCGGGGTCGTGACGACCAGGACCTCGGCGTGCGGCAACAGCTGCCCCACCGAGATCGCGACGTCGCCGGTGCCCGGTGGCAGGTCGAGCAGCAGGACGTCCAGGTCGCCGAAGAACACGTCCGTCAGGAACTGGTTCACGGTGCGGTGCAGCATCGGTCCGCGCCACGACACCGCGGTCGACACGTCGTCGACGAACATGCCGATCGAGACGACCTTCACGTCGTGCGCCACCGGCGGCAGGATCATGCTGTCCACGCGGGTCGGACGGGGTGCGACCCCGTGCTCGTCGGTCAGGCCCATCAGTCCGGGCACGCTGAAACCGTGCACGTCGACGTCGACGACCCCGACCCGCAGGCCCCGGCGGGCGAGCGCGACGGCGAGGTTCACGGTGACGGTGGACTTGCCGACGCCACCCTTGCCGCTCGTGACGGCGATGACGCGCGTGAGCGAGTCCGCGGTGAACTGGACGCCCTTGGGGCGGCCGGCTCGCAGCCGCTCGGTCAGCGCAGCACGAGTGGCCGGGTCCATCACGGACACGTCGACGTCGACTGCGGCGACCCCCGGGACGGACCCGGCGGCGACGCGGACGTCGCGCTCGATGGTGTCGGCGGCGGGGCACCCCACGATCGTGAGCTGCAGGTCGACGCGCACCGCGCCTCCTGGCTGCACGTCGACACCGCGGATCATGTCGAGCTCCGTGACGGGGCGGCGGATCTCGGGATCGATGACGCGGCCGAGCGCAGCGAGGACCGCCGAGCCGAGCTGTTCGTCGGTGGGGGCGGCGTCAGCCACGGGTGGAGCTGTCGTGTTCGTCCGCGTAGCCGGCCTCGTCGGCGTCGCGGCGGTCGAGCTCCTCGAGCAGGGAGCGGAGCTCGGCGCGGATGAAGTCCTTCGACGCCATGTCCCGCATCGCCAGGCGCAGGGCCACGACCTCGCGGGCCAGGTACTCGGTGTCGGCCAGGTTGCGTTCGGCACGCTGGCGGTCCTGCTCGAACTGCACGCGGTCGCGGTCGTCCTGCCGGTTCTGCGCGAGCAGGATCAGCGGGGCGGCGTACGAGGCCTGCAGCGAGAGCACGAGCGTCAGAGCCGTGAAGCCGATGGCCGCCGAGTCGAACTGCCACGGCTTCGGCGCCAGGGTGTTGTAGCCCATCCAGACCACGCAGAACAGCGTGAGGCCGATGAGGAACCACGGCGTGCCCATCCCGCGGGCGATGCCCTCGGTCGCACGACCGAAGGTGTCCCCGCGACCACGGCGGCGGCTGGGGAGCACACGCGTGCGCATGCCCTTGGGGGAGTCGAGCCGGACCTCTTGGCGGTCACGGTCGCGACGGTTGTCATCCGTTCGGGCCACGGGTGGTCCTCCTTCCCGTCGTCACGGGTGTCCTGCGCGGGCGTTGGCGTGGAAGCGGTGAGGGTTCCCCCTCGCCCTGACTTCGCCAGTCGTCCGGCAGGACGTGGTCGAGGACATCGTCGATCGTCACCACCCCGACGAGACGGTGGGCGTCGTCGACCACGGGGACGGACAGCAGGTTGTAGGTCGCCATGATGCGGGTGACCTCGGCGGCGCTCGCGTCGACCCGGACCGGTTCGGTCTGCTGGTCGATGAGCGTGCCGAGCCGCTCGTTCGGCGGGTAGCGGAGCATCCGCTGGAAGTGCACGAGCCCGAGGAACCGTCCGGTCGGCGGCTCGTACGGCGGCAGGGTGACGCAGACGGCGGCGCCGAGCACCGGTGCGAGCTCGTGGCGGCGGACCAGCGCGAGGCCCTCGGCCACGGTGGCGTCGGCCGAGACGATCACCGGTTCGGTGGTCATCAGACCACCGGCGGTGTCCGGCTCGTACTCCAGGAGCATGCGGACGTCCTGCGCCTCCTCCGGCTCCATGAGCTGCAGGAGGGCCTCGCTCCGCTCGTCGGAGAACTGTGCGAGGACGTCGGCCGCGTCGTCCGGCTGCATCTGGTCGAGGACGTCGGCGGCGCGCGCGTCCACCAGCCGGGTGAGGATCTCGATGCGCTCCTGGTCGGGCATCTCCTCGAGCACGTCGGCGAGGCGGTCGTCGGGCAGTTCCTCCGCGACCTCGAACCGGCGCTCGGCGGGCAGGTCGAGCAGCGTCGACGCGAGGTCGGCGGGCAGCAGGTCGGAGTAGGCGGCGATGACGTGCTCGGCGGACTGGGCCTCGCCGGGGAGCTCGTCCTCGGTGACCTCGTTCCACGTCGCGAACGTCGTGGGGCCCTTGCCGAACGGCGACGGCGTGGTCTTCGGCTTGCGGAGGAAGAGCTGCGCGACCTCCCAGTCGCCCTGCCCGCGGTCCTCGATCGCGACGTCCTCGATCGTGGCGCGGATCCGCTGGTTCTTGATGAGCACCTTGCGGCCGAGCATCTCGGCGATGACGCGGACCTCGCCACCGCGCTGCTCGAAGCGGCGCATGTTGACCAGACCGGTCGTGATGACCTGCCCGGCACCGATGGAGGTGATGCGGCCGATGCTCACGAAGATGCGGCGCTTGCCGGGCACCTCGACGATGAGCCCGACGACGTGCGGGGGATCGGCCCGGCGGTAGACGACCAGGACGTCCCGGACCCTGCCGACGCGGTCGCCCGCGGGGTCGAAGACGGAGCACCCGGCGAGGCGGGCGACGAAGACCTTCGTGGCGCTCACTCGACCCAGCGTAGTCGCTCGGGTGTGGGCGTTCGCTCGCGCCGCCGACGGCACCGGTCGGTGGCTTCCGATCGGCTGCTTCCCTGAGAGTGCACGTGCGATTGCAAGGTGTGCGGTGAATGATGGCTGTGTGAGCAATCAGAGCCCCTTCGCCGGCAGGACCGCCCAGGCGTTCCCGACGCTGCCCAAGGGCGACGTCCTGGGAACGTACGACAGCTACCCCGACGCGCAGCGCGTGGTGGCGAAGCTGGCCGAGGCCGACTTCCCCGTCAACCAGCTCTCGATCGTCGGCAACGACCTGAAGACGGTCGAGCGGGTCACCGGCAAGATGACCTACGGCCGTGCCGCGATCGCCGGTGCGCTGTCCGGCCTGTGGCTCGGGTTCTTCTTCGGCATCGTGCTCACGCTGTTCTCACCGCAAGCAGGTGGGCTGTTCTTCGCCGCGGCCGTCATCGGTGCCGCGTTCGGCATGCTCTACGGCATCGTCTCGTTCGCGATCACGAAGCGGCAGCGCGACTTCACGAGCGTGCACCAGGTGCTCGCCACGAACTACCAGATCGTCGTCAACCCGCAACTGACCGGGCAGGCGCAGCGCATCCTCGGCGAGCACGGTGCCACCCCGTCCACGCACTGGAACGACGCTCCCCAGCAGCAGCAGCAGCAGCAGCAGCAGTGGCGTCCGGGCCCCGGTGGGGTCCCGCCGCAGCAGCAGTCGCCGTACGGCGGGCACGCCACACCGCACCAGCAGCCGGGAGGCCCGCAACACCCCGGCACGTCGGCCCCCGGCGCGCAGACGGGTGCGCCTTCGGGCCCGCCGCGCTACGGCACGAACGACGGACCGCGGTACGGGGAGACCCCCGAGACGGCTGCGGCCCCCGCGGCCCCGCCGGTGCCGGAGCGTCGACCCGAGGAGCCGCCGCGCTACGGCGAGCGGGTCGCCGGTGCCACGCCGCCGGAGCCCTCGTCCTCGCCGGACGCCCAGCGCGACGGTGACGGTGACGGGAGCAGCGACCGCCGCTAGCCGGGCTCCGGCTGACGCGACCGGGCTTCGTCCTCGGGTCGTGCGAGGTCGGGTCGTGCGAGATCGCTCGACACGCCGTTCACGTCCGCCGAGGTCGTACGAACTGTCGCCGCCGAGCTCCGCGGACGGCACTTCGTGCGACCTCGGCGGCGGAGTCGGGACGGTCGGGCGGTCCGAGTGGTCGCAACGCCCCGCGCGCACGGCGTCGAGCGGTCGGAGATCGTCGTTCGGCGCCGGCCCACACGACGGTTCGTGACCGCTCGGCCTCGGGCAGACGGCACGTTGTGACCGAGAGCCGGGCGGGCTCGGGCGCGCGCGAGCCGGGCTTGCGCGCGGCGCGGACCGGGCAGGCTCGGGCCGGCTAGAGGACCTTCGAGAAGCAGACCGACAGGGGCGCCCCGACGTAGGGCCCGAAGTTCGCGATCCGCCGGAACCCCTCGCGCTGGTAGAACCCGACGGCGCGCTGCTGCTCCGTGCCCGTCTCGAGGACGAGCGCCGGGGACCCGAGGTCGAGCGCGGCTTCTTCCAGCCGGCGCAGCAACGCAGCCGCGGCGCCGGACCCGCGGGATTCCGGCCGGACGTACATCCGCTTGATCTCGGCGATGCCGTCGTCGACGATGCGCAGGCCCCCGCACCCGAGTGGAGTCCCGGACTCGTCGCGTGCGACGAAGAACACCGCGATCGACTCGGCGGTCGGCTTCTCACCCGGTTCGGTGTCGCCGCCGTGCGCCCGGTCGATCTCCAGGCGCTGGGCGGCGCGGAGTCGCTGGGCGTCGGGGGAGTCGAAGTGCTCGACCTCGATCGAGATGGTGTTCGGGGAGGCCTCGGGCATGGTCACCCGATCAGGCTAGCGGCCCGAGCGGGCGATCCACCCCTCCACTTCCGAGGGGGTCCGGGGGATGCCGACCGACAGGTTCTCGGCACCGTCCTCGGTCACCAGGATGTCGTCCTCGATGCGGACACCGATGCCGCGGAACTCCTCCGGCACGGTCAGGTCGTCCTGCTGGAAGTACAGTCCGGGCTCGATCGTGAAGACCATGCCGGCCTGCACGGTGCCGTCGAGGTACATCTCGCGGCGGGCCTTCGCGCAGTCGTGCACGTCGAGCCCCAGGTGGTGGCTCGTGCCGTGCACCATGTAGCGGCGGTGGAACTGGTTGTCCGGCTCGAGCGACTCGGCGGCGGAGACCGGCAGGAAACCCCACTCGGCGGTCTTGCGCGCGATGACCTCCATCGCGGTGGCGTGCACCTGGCGGAACGTGATGCCCGGCTTGACGATCGCGAACGCGGCGTCGGCGGCCTCGAGCACGGCTTCGTAGACCATGCGCTGCACGGGGGAGAACGTGCCGCTCACCGGCAGCGTCCGGGTGATGTCGGCGGTGTAGAACGAGTCGACCTCGACCCCGGCGTCGATGAGGATGAGGTCGCCCGGCTGCACGGCGCCGTCGTTGCGGGTCCAGTGCAGGATGCAGGCGTGGTGGCCCGAGGCGGCGATGGTGTCGTAGCCCACGGTGTTGCCGTCGGCGCGGGCCCGGCGGTTGAACGTGCCCTCGACGATGCGCTCACCGCGCGGGTGCGCGAGCACGGCGTCGAAGTCGCCGATGACGTCGTCGAACCCGTGCTTCGTGGCGTCGACGGCCTTGCGGAGCTCACGGACCTCGTACGCGTCCTTGACCAGTCGCAGCTCGGACAGGTCGCGGGCGAGCAGGTCGTCGGTGGCGGGCGACCCCTCGGTCTCGTCCGCGCCACCGATCGCTGCGCCGATGCGGGCGTCGAGCGAACGGGTCAGGTCGTCGTCGGCTTCACGCACGAGCAGCGCCGACGCGTCGAGTGCATCGGCGACGGCCGAGAACGCCCCGAGGTCGGCGGTGGCCAGCCCGAGGTCGGCGGCGACGGCATCGAGCGAGGGGCGCGGCCCGACCCAGAACTCCCCGATCTCGGGGTTGGCGTAGAACTCTTCCGAGTCGCGGCCCGCGGTGGCGCGGAAGTACAGCGTGGCGTCGTGGCCGGAGCCGTTCGGCGTCATCACGAGCACGGAGCCGACGACGGTGTCGGTGCCCCAGCCGGTCAGGTGCGCGAAGGTGGAGTGCGGGCGGAACGGGTAGTCGCAGTCGTTCGAGCGGACCTTGGCCTGCCCGGCCGGCACCACGATCGTGCGGCCCGGGTGCAGCTCGGAGATGCGTGCGCGACGCTCGGCGGCGAACGCGGCCTGCTCGCGGGGCTCGGGCTGCGCTTCCGAGCGCTCGGCCCACTGCGACCCGATGAAGTCCTTGAAGGTCGAGGACCCGGGGGTCGTGGATCGGTTGCTCGTCGCGCGGGGAGTCGTGTCGGCCATGCGTCCATCATCGCACCGCCGGGCGCCACCCGGCCTGTGCGGCCGCTCACCTGTGGATAGCATTGGCGACGTGCCAGACCCGTTCATCGACCTGCACGCGCACTCCAGTGTCTCCGACGGCACCGAGCGTCCCGCGGAGCTCGTCCGAGCGGCCGCGGCCGCCGGACTCGACGCCGTCGCGCTGACCGACCACGACACGACCGCGGGGTGGGCGGACGCCACGGCAGCGGCGCACGAGCTGCCCCTGACCCTGCTGCCGGGCCTCGAGCTGAGCACCCGCATCGGCTACCGCAGCGTGCACGTGCTCGGCTACCTGGTGGACCCCGAGCACCCCGGTCTGGTCGAGGAGACGACCCGGATCCGCGACGGCCGGCTGTCCCGCGCGCACCGCATGGTCGACCGCATCGCCGAGGACCACCCGATCACCTGGGCGGACGTCCTGGCCCAGTCCAGTCCCGGTGCCACGATCGGCCGTCCGCACATCGCCGACGCCCTGGTCGCCCGCGGGCTCGAGTCCGACCGGTCCGCGGCGTTCCGCGGCATCCTGCACCCGGCGTCCGGCTACTACGAACCCCACGAGGCACCGTCGCCCCTGCGCGGCGTCGAACTCATCCGGCAGGCGGGCGGCGTGCCCGTCATCGCGCACCCCGCGGCGTCCTCGCGCGGGATCGTCATCGACGAGCCGATGCTCCGCGACCTGGTCGACGCCGGGCTCGGCGGGCTCGAGGTCGACCACCGCGAGAACCTGGCACACGGCAAGCGCACCCTGCTCGACTGGGCGACGCGCTACGGCCTGTTCGTCACCGGTTCGAGCGACTACCACGGCACCGGCAAGCCGAACCGGCTGGGGGAGCACCGCACCGCACGCGTCTCGTTCGACGCGATCGTGTCCGAGGCGACGGGCAGCGCTCCCGTGGTCGGACCCGGCTCGCGCCTGTCCTGACGCGTCGCGCCGTCCCAACGAGTTTTCGGCCTGGCCGACAGTCCACGCGTCGGCGTCCACGTGAACTGTCGCTGCGCGCGTGACGCCGGTCCGCAGGTGGGGACGACGAAGGGCCCGTCGCGTCAGCGACGGGCCCTTCGGACTGGAGGCGCTACTCGCCGTCCGACGTGCCCTGCGGTGCCGAGGCGGTCGCCGAGGCATCGCCGGTGCCGGCTCCGCGACGGCGGCGACGACGGCGACGCTTCGCCGCGCCGTCAGTGGAACCACCCTCGGCGGCCGAGCCGTCCTCGGGGCCTGCCGCGGCGGTGGGGGTGACCGACTCGGTGGCCGGAGCCTGCGGGGCGGACTGCTCCGAGCCTCCTGACCGGGTGCGGCTGCGCGACCGCGAACGCGACGCGTCACGCGAACCCGAGGCCGGGCGGTCGCTGCTGCGCTTCTCGACGGAGGCGCCAGCCGAGGCGGCGTGCGACGACGAGCCGGGCAGACGGCCCTTGGTGCCATTGGGGATGTCGAGTTCCTCGAACAGGTGGGGCGACGACGAGTAGGTCTCGACGGGCTCGGGGATGCCGAACTCCAGCGCCTTGTCGATCAGCGTCCACTTGTGCAGGTCGTCCCAGTCGACGAACGTGACCGCGATGCCGGTCTTGCCCGCACGGCCGGTGCGGCCGGCACGGTGCAGGTACGTGTCCGGGTCGTCCGGGATCGTGTGGTTGATGACGTGCGTGACGTCGTCGACGTCGATGCCGCGAGCGGCGACGTCGGTGGCGATGAGCACGTCACGCTTGCCGGCCTTGAACGCCGCCATCGCGCGCTCGCGCTGCTCCTGGTTGAGGTCGCCGTGCACCGCTGCGGCGTTGAACCCGCGGTCCTTCAGCTCCTCGACGAGCTTCGCCGCGGCACGCTTGGTGCGGGTGAAGATCACGGTCTTGCCGCGGCCCTCGGCCTGGAGGATGCGGGCGATGACCTCGTCCTTGTCCAGGGAGTGCGCGCGGTAGATGAGGTGCTTGATGTTGGCCTGCATGAGGCCCTCGTCCGGGTCGGTCGCCCGGATGTGCACCGGACGGCTCATGAACCGGCGGGCGAGGGCGACGATCGGAGCGGGCATCGTCGCCGAGAACAGCATCGTGTGCCGCACCTCGGGGACGGCCTGGAAGATGCGCTCGATGTCCGACAAGAACCCGAGGTCGAGCATGCGGTCGGCCTCGTCGAGCACGACCTCCTGCACGTGGGAGAGGTCGAGCAGCCGCTGCCGCTGCAGGTCGATGAGTCGCCCGGGCGTGCCGACGACGATCTGGGCACCGGCCTTGAGCTGCTCCACCTGGCCCTCGTAGGCCTTGCCGCCGTAGATCGAGACGACCGTGGTCGGCCGGTTCGAGGCCGCGAGTTCGAGGTCCTCGGTGACCTGGACCGCGAGTTCACGGGTCGGGACGACGACGAGCGCCTTCACGCCGTGCGCCGGGTCGGCACCGAGTCGCTGGATCAGCGGCAGGCCGAAACCGAGCGTCTTGCCGGTACCCGTCTTGGCCTGGCCGATGATGTCCTGGCCGGTCAGGCCGAGCGGGATGGTCTGTTCCTGGATCGGGAAGGGCTCGATGATGCCCTTGCCGGCCAGTGCATCGACGATGTCCTGGTCGATGTTGAGGTCTGAGAAAGTCAAAGAATCACCTTAGTTCTGGTGGAAGTCCGGGCCAGTCTACCGACGGGCGCGTGGTCCGGGGCGCTCCGGGGTGCTCCGGGGAGTCGGGCGGTCCGGTCCGGGCGCCGAGCGGGGCGACCGGCGGGTCCCACGGGGCGCGCCCTCTATGCTGGTCGGGTGGTGTCGTGGTGGAACCGGAAGCGCGCGGCGCAGCTCGCTGCAGCATGGCTCGCGTCGCGGAACCCGCGCGGAGCCGCGCAGGTCAAGCGGCTCGCGCTCGACGACGTCACCCCGGAGCTCGACGTCTACCTGGGGCAGGCCGCGTACCTGCAGCTGTCCGTCTACGAGACGATGGGACGAGCCGGTGCTTCGGCCCCGACGCTCTCCGGCCGCCTGGTCACCGGGGTGCTCGCGACCACGGCGCTCGAGCGGCACCGCACGATCGTGGCCGAGATCGAGCGCACCGGCGGGGACCCGGCGGCGCTGATGGCCCCGCACCGCGAAGCGATCGACCTGTTCCTCGAACGGACGAGCGGCGCCGACTGGTACGAGTCGATGCTGACCGGCTACGTGACGGCCGGCATCCTCAACGACCTGTTCGGCAACCTGCTCCGCTCGCTGCCGATCGACGTGCGGCAGCGGCTGCGGTCGGTGTTCGACGCGCGCGAGGAAGCGGCGGTCGTCGAGGAGCTGACGGCCCACATCGAGGACGACCCGCAGATCGGTTCGCGTCTGGCGATGTGGGGACGTCGTCTGGTGGGCGACACCCTGCTCGTCGCCCGGTCGGCGCTGGCGTCGCACGCCCGCGAGGACCAGGAGCGGCTCGAGCCGGTCTGGACCGAACTCATCGCCGCGCACACCCGACGGATGGACGCGCTCGGGCTGACGGCCTGAGCGGTCGAGCGTCAGGCGCCGCGCGTCTGAGTTGCTCGAGCGTCAGGCGCCGCGCGTCTTGAGCTGCTCGTAGTACTCGGCGTCGCGCTTGTCGCGCTGCGTGCCGAGGAGCCACTCGACGACGAGGACGACCACGCCGGACCCCACGAGGGCCACGACCCAGATCCAGGTGCCGTCGTACCGCCACCCGGCCCAGGTCAGCGCTTCCCAGAGCACTGCTGCGGCGATGCCGCCGACCGCTGGGCCGACGAGCACGCCACGGTTCGACCGCCACGGCAGGATCACGTGCGCGACCGCACCGATGATGATGCCGCCGAGGACGGCGAAGAGCAGTTCCACGTCGTCAGGCGACGAAGCCGATGCGCCGTGCCTCTTCCGCGCCGACCTCGACGTACGCCAGGGCCGAGACGGGGACGATGAAGCGACGGCCCTTGTCGTCCTGCAGCGACAGGTGCGTCGACTTGGCGGTGAGCGCCTCGGACACGGCCTTCTCGACCTCGTCCGCGGTCTGGGCGGTCTCGAAGGCGATCTCGCGGGGGCTGTTGATGATGCCGATCTTGATGTCCACGAGCACAGCGTATCCGAGCGGTCCCGTGCGGCATCGGGCGTTCGCCGCGGGCGCACTCGACGGCGTGACGACCGGTGCCCCGCGCGTCCGCAGCGGTGCTGTCGGCGGTCCTGGGTACCGTACGAGCGTGCCGCAGACCACGCTGATGCCCGCTCCCGAGGACACCGGGTTCGCGCGCGCACTGGTCGACGACCCCTCGCAGGCCGCGGTGCTCGCGTTGCCGGACGGCCGTCACGCCGCGGTGATCGGTGCGCCGGGCAGCGGCAAGACGACCACGCTCGCGCGGCTCGTCGCCGACCGGCTGACCCGACCCGACGCGATCACCCCCGACGGCCACGCGACGGTGCTCGCCCTGACCTCGGCGCGGACGGCCGCGACGGCGCTGCGCGACCGGCTCGCTCGGGCCGTCGACCGGGTCGTGCCGGGTGCCCTCGCACGCACCGTGAACTCGCTGGCGTTCCAGATCGTCACCCACGCGGCGTCGGTGCAGGGGCAGGAACCCCCGACCCTGCTGACCGGCGGGGAGCAGGACCGGATCATCGCCGACCTGCTCGCCGGGCACGAACTCGACGGAGCTGGTCCGACCTGGCCCGACCCCATCACCGCCGTCGTCCGGGAGCGAGCGGGGTTCCGAACCGCCCTGCGCGACGTCATGATGCGTGCGGTGGCGGCCGGCGTCGAGCCCGACGACATGCGGGAACTCGGCGACGAGCTCGGACGGCCCGAGTGGCGGGCCGTCGGGGACTTCGTGGACGACTACCGGGCATCGGTCACCGCGTTCCGGCCGACCGGGCTCGACTCCGGCGAACTCGTGGCGTACGCCACTGCCGCGGTGCTGCGGCACGAGCTCCCCGCGAGCATCGCCGCCCTGCGCCTGGTCGTGGTCGACGACACGCAGGAACTGGTGGAGGGTGAGATCGCGCTGCTCGGGGCACTCGCGCGCTACGGCGTGCAGGTCGTGGCCTTCGGCGACCCGGACATCGCCGCCTCGGCGTTCCGCGGCGCCGAACCGGACGTCCTCGGTCGGCTGGCCGTGCGACTCGGGGTCGACCGCGTCGACGAGCTGTTCCTCGGCGCCGTGCACCGGCACCCCGCCCCGATCCGTGCCCTGGTCACCGGCGTCACGGGTCGCATCGGCACCGCGGCGGCCGGTCGGCAGCGCAGCGCGTCGGCAGGCGACCAGGATGCGCGGTCCGACGCCGTCGTGCACCTCGAGGCCGCCAGCCGTTCCGCGCTCGTCGTGGCGATCGCCCGTCGACTGCGCGAACACCGGCTGCTCGACGGTGTGCCGTGGCACCGGATGGCCGTGGTCACCCGCAGCGGTGCTGCCATCCCCGAACTCGTCCGGGCACTCTCCGTGGCCGAGGTCCCGGCGACCGCCGGTGCCGCGCCCGTCCGTCCGCGCGACGACTCCGCGGCGCGGGCGCTGCTCGACGCGGCTGCGGTGGCGCTCGACGTCCTGCCGTTGGACGCCGCCCTGGCCACCGCGTTCGCCACCGGGCCTCTCGGCGGCCTCGACACCCTGGCCATGCGCCGGCTCCGGCTCGCCCTGCGGCGCGAGGAACTCGCGGGCGACGGCAGCCGCACCGCCGACGAACTGCTGGTCGATGCCCTGGGCGCACCGGAGCGCCTGGCGACGGTGGACGCCGGGTTCGCACGACGGGCGACCCGGCTGGCCCGGAGCCTGGTGCAGGCGCGTGCCGACGCCCAGGCGGGATCGAGCATCGAGGAGATCCTCTGGGGCCTCTGGGAGCGCAGCGGTCTCGCGAAGTCATGGGGTGCCCAGTCCGCCGCAGGTGGGGTCGGCGCCGGGGAAGCCGACCGCCACCTGGACGCCGTCGTCGGCTTGTTCACCGCCGCCAAGCGCTTCGTCGAGCGCACGCCGGACGCGCCCGCGCGGGTCTTCGTCGACGACCTGCTCGGCGCGGATCTGCCAGAGGACTCGATCGGCCCCGACCGGACCGCCGGCCGGGTGCGGGTGCTGACGCCGTCGGCGACCATCGGGCTCGAGTGCGACGTGGTCGTGGTGCTCGGTCTGCAGGACGGCGTCTGGCCCAACACCCGGGTGCGCGGCAGTCTGCTCGACCCGGACGGGCTGGTCCGCGCTGCCGCCGGGGTCGAGCGTTCGCCCATCGACGACCGTGCCGCCGTGGTCGCCGACGAACTCCGGCTGTTCGCCCGGGCCGTCTCGCGCGCCACCACCCAGGTCGTCATCGGCACGGTCGCGAACGACGACGAGTCGCCGTCACCCTTCGTCCGGCTCGTCCCGGTTCCGCCGGACCGTCAACCGACCGTCCATCCGCTTTCCCTGCGTGGGCTCGCCGGGTCGCTGCGCCGCCGGGTGGTGGGCTCCGGCGACCACGAGGCCGCGTCCGCGCTGGCCCGCCTGGCCGAGGCCGAGGTCCCCGGGGCGGCTCCGGACGAGTGGTACGGGCTCGCCGAGCCGACCACGGACGACCCCCTGGTCGGCCTCGACGCCGAGCCCGCGCCCGAGATCGAGGGCGGCGAACCCGTCGCCCCGGCCGTGTCGGTGTCGCCGTCGCGGATCGGCACCTTCGAGGAGTGCCCGGTGCACTGGTTCGCGCAGACCTTCGGCGGCGGTGCCCCGAGCCCGGCGATGGGCATCGGCACGATCGTGCACGAAGCGATGGAGCACGCCACCGAGATCGACGTCGAGTCGCTGTGGGAGCGGGTCGAGGCGCGGTGGGACGAGCTCACGTTCGAGTCGCCCTGGGTCGCCGACCGCGAACGTGCCAGGACCCGGCGGATGATCGAGGGGCTGAGCGACTACCTCCGCACCTTCGCCAGCGCCGGCCGTCGACTGCTCGGCGCCGAGACCTCGTTCGCGCTCGTGACCGGGCCCGCCCGGATCCGGGGGAGCATCGACCGCATCGAGGTCGACCCCGAGGGGCGCGTGAGCGTCGTCGACCTGAAGACCGGCCGGTCGATGCCCAGCGAGAAGAACGACATGCCGGAACACCCACAGCTCGGCGCCTACCAACTCGCGGTCGAGGACGGCGCGGTCGAGGGCGTGCCGGCGGGGTCGCCGATGACCGACGCTCGGCTGGTCTTCGTCCAGAACCCCCGCGGCGGGCAGGCGTACTCCGAGCGGACCCAGCACGCGTTCGACGCCGAGGCGCGCGAGGCCTACCGCGAGCGGTTGCACGGGGTGGCGCGGGGCATGGCCGGACGCACGTTCGTGGCGAACGTGGACGACCACTGCGAGAAGGCCCGGACCGGGGTCGAGTGCCGGGTCCACGTGGTGGCGGAGGTGACCTGGTGAGCGACACGACCGACACGACCGACACGGGTGACGCGACCGGCACGGCTGCCGCTGCGGACGGCACGGTTGCCGCTGCACCGCCCGTCATCCGGCACGGCGCCGACGCCATCGCCGACGCCCTCGGCCGCCCTCGTCCCACCGCCCAGCAGCGTGCCGTCATCGAGTCACCGCTCGTGCCGGCGCTGGTCGTCGCCGGTGCCGGCAGCGGGAAGACCGAGACGATGGCCTCGCGCGTCGTCTGGCTGCTGGCCAACGGACTCGTCCGCCCCGACGAGGTCCTCGGACTGACCTTCACCCGCAAGGCCGCCGGCGAGCTGTCCGTCCGCATCAACGACCGCATCCGCGCGCTCGAGGACGTGGGGTTGATCACCCCCGGTGACGCCTTCGAGGCACCCACCGTCTCGACGTACAACGCCTTCGCCAACGCGGTCTTCCGCGAGAACGCCCTGCTCGTCGGGCGTGACGGCGAGTCCCAGGTGCTGACCGAACCCTCGGCCTGGCAGCTCGCCCGTCGGGTCGTGGTGGCCGCCCGCGACGACCGGCTCGCCGGGCTCGACCGCGACGTCGACACCCTGACCGCAGCCGTGGTCGCACTCGCCGGCGCCACCTCGGAACACCTCGTCGAGCCGGAGGACCTGCGCCGGTTCGCGATCGAGTTCTCCGAGCTGCTCGAACTCCCCGGCAACCGCGGCAAGCCCTACAAGGCGATCACCGACGCGGTCGCCGCGATCGGCGCCCTCGAACCCCTGGCCGACCTGGTCGCCGACTTCCGACGACAGAAGGTCGACCGAGGATTCGTGGAGTTCTCCGACCAGATCGCCCTCGCGCTCGCCGCGGCCGAGTCGGCCCCTCGTGTCGTCACGGACCTACGGAGCCGCTACGGGGTGGTGCTCCTCGACGAGTACCAGGACACCTCGGTGGTGCAGACCCGGTTCCTCGCCCGGCTGTTCCGCGGGCACTCGGTGATGGCGGTCGGCGACCCGCACCAGTCGATCTACGGTTTCCGCGGTGCGAGTGCCGCGAACCTCGCCCGGTTCCCGCACGACTTCGGCGGCGACGAACCCGGCGTGGCCGAACCCGTCACCTTCGCGCTGTCGACCAGCTGGCGGAACCCGGTGGACGTGCTCGCGGGGGCGAACGCGATCGTGTCACCGCTGTCCGAGGCGTCCGAGGTCGACGTCGAACGGCTCTCGCCCCGGCCGGGTGCGGACGCCGGCGCCGTGCGGGTGGTGTTCCCCGAGACCCTGCCGGAAGAGGCCGACGAGGTCGCGGCGTGGTTCCAGGACCACCGCAGGCAGGACCCGGCGGGCTCGATGGCGCTGCTGCTGCGGGCTCGGAAGGACCTCGCGGCGTTCACGGCGGCGCTCGGTTCCCGTGGGGTGCCCTACCACGTGCTCGGCACGGGCGGACTGCTCCAGCGTCCGGAGATCGTCGACCTGGTGGCGTGCCTGCGCGTGCTGCACGACCCGGCGGCCGGCAACGACCTGATCCGGCTGCTCGCGGGTGCACGGTGGCGGGTCGGGGCGGCGGACATCGTCGCCCTGCACCAGCTCGCCCGGTGGCTGTTCCAGCGCGACCACACCCAGCAGCGCCTCGATGACGACCTGACCGCGGCTTTCCGTGCCTCGGTGGCTGCCGGGGAGCACGGGTCGATCGTCGACGCGCTCGACTTCGTCGCGACCGCACCCGACGAGCACGGCGCGCTCGAGGGCATCACCCCCGCGGGTCGCAGCCGAATGCGTGCGCTCGGCGGGCAGCTCGCGATGCTCCGCTCACGCGCGGGGAGCGACCTGGTCGACTTCGTGACGCTCGTCGTGCAGGAGATGCGACTCGACATCGAGGTCGCCGCGCACGAACAGGGCAGCGGCGCGTACCTCGACGCCTTCATCGACGAGCTCGCCGGTTTCGTGTCGACCGACGACCGCGCCGACCTCGGTTCGTTCCTCGGGTGGATCGACGCCGCAGCCCGACGGGACGACATGGGCCCGCGGTCCGAGGAGCCCGAGGCCGGCACCGTGCAGATCCTGACGATCCACGGGTCCAAGGGGCTCGAGTGGGACGCCGTCGCAGTGCCCCGGATGGTCGAGGGCGGCCTGCCGGCGCGTCCGCAGGAGGGCTCGTCGGGTTGGCTCGGGTTCGGCCGGCTGCCGTACGAGTTCCGCGGGGACGCGGCCGAGCTGCCGCGACTCGCATGGCGCGGGCAGGAGACCCAGAAGGACGTCACCACGGCGATCGACGCCTTCAAGGAACAGGTGAAGGCCCGCAACGAGGACGAGGAACGCCGGCTGACCTACGTCGCCCTGACCCGTGCCAAGCACGACCTGCTGGTGTCCGGCTCGTTCTGGGCGGGCGGAGTCCGACCCACCGAGCCGAGCCGATACCTGCGCGACCTGGTGGACGCCGGCGTCATCGACGGTGCGGCGATCCCGGAGACGACGGTGCACGACGAGAACCCGATGGGGGAGAGCGGCGCGACCCAGACCTGGCCACACGTGCCGTTCGGGCAGCGCGCACCGCGGGTCCTCGCCGCCGCCGAGCGGGTGCGGAACGCGAACCCCGGTGCTGCGGGACGCTTCGCCGCGGACATCGACCTGCTGCTCGCCGAACGGCACGCCACCCGGAACGCGAAGCACGCGGTCGCCGTCCCGCACCGGGTCCCGGCGTCGGGCTTCAAGGACTACCTGACCGAACCCGACTCGGTGGCCGAGCGGCTCCGCCGGCCGATGCCGGAGCGACCGTACCGGGCCACGCGGCTCGGCACGCTCTTCCACCAGTGGGTGGAACAGCGGGCGCGGAGCGGCGGCGCGCTCGAGACGCTCGACGTGTGGGACGGCGAGCTCGACCTCGATGCCGACGAGCTCGCCGATTCGTCGCCGGACGCCGTGGTCACCGACGACGACGCCCGTCGACTCGCCGACTTCCAGGCGACGTTCGCCCGCTCACGGTGGGCCGGGCTGACACCGATCGAGGTCGAACGCGAGATCCACATCCCGTTCCTCGGGCACAGCGTCGTGTGCAAGCTCGACGCCGTCTACGAGATCGACGGGCGTGCCGAGGTGGTCGACTGGAAGACGGGCAAGGCGCCGTCGGGGGCGGACGACCTGGCCCGCCGCACCCTGCAGCTCGCGTTGTACCGCGTCGCCTACGCCGAGTTCACCGGGCGGCCGCTCGACCAGGTCGACGCGGTGTTCTACTTCGTCGCCGACGACCTCGAGGTCCGTCCGACCGAGCTGCTCGACCGCGCCGGACTCGAGCGTGCGTGGTCCGAGGCCATCGGCTGACGTCCCACGGGCGCGCTGCGCCCGTCGCGCGCGCTGCGCCCGTGTCGCGCTGCGCCCGTGTCGCGCGCCGCCCGTGTCGCGCTCCGCCCTGGAGGCCCGGTGCCGGTCCGCCGGACCCGCGCCGGGCCTCCAAGCGGTCGCGTCCACGACTCCTACCGCACTTCGTGAGCAGGAATGGTCGGGTGCGCCGCAGCGACCCGACCATTCCTGCTCACGAAGCGTCAGCCGTGGCGGCGTTCGGTGGAGGACAACAGCTGCTCCACCTCGCCGATCTCCATCGTCTCGGGTGACACGGACTGCAGTGGTTCCGCACTCGGGGCGTGCACCGCGTCGACCAGGCGGTGCATCATCGCGACGGCGTCGTCGACGACCTCGGTGCTCTTCGCCTGGACGCCGTGCAGCAGCCAGTGCGCCGTCTCGAGTTCGTGGTGCACGCGTGCACGCTGTGCGAGCTGGCGGTCGCGTCCGCCGCCGTTCGCCTCGTAGGCGCTGAGGACGGTGTCGAAGGCGTCGCGGCGGCCGGCGAGCACCCAGGCGAGGTCCTTCGCCGGGTCGCCGAGCCGCAGCTCGCCCCAGTCGAGGACCCCGGTCACCGCGTCGCCGTCGACGAGCAGGGCGCCGGTGCCGAGCGAACCGTGCACGACGGTCGGCGTGAACTGCCAGAGCTGCTGGTCGCGGGCGGCACCCTCCCAGCGTTCGACGAGCGCGGCAGGGACGAGCTTGGTCGCCACGGCGCGGTCCATCACCGAGACGGCGGACCGGAGCACCTCGAACGGCGTGAGCGACGGCAGGCCGGCGTCGGAGACGAAGCTCGTCGGCAGCTGGTGGATCGCGGCGAGGGCACGGCCGACGCTGGTGGCGAGGTCGGGGCGCTCGACGAGCGACGCGAGGGTCGGGTGAGCCCCGGCCAGCCGCGTCGTGACGATGGCGCGCGTCGACCCGATCGGTGCCTGGCCGCGGTACTCGGCGACGCCGAACGGCAGGCGTGTGCGGATGCCGGCGCTCAGCGCGCGGATGGCGACGAGGTCGGCCGACTGCCGCGCCTCGGCACGCTGGTTCCGGGGGCGGCGGATGACGATCTCGGTGCCGTCGGCGTCGCGGAGGAGCGCCGACTCGTAGTCGCCGGCCGCGGCCGAGCCGAGCGTGCGCGTGCCCGTGACGAGGAGACCTGGAACGGCCGTCGTCGCCAACGCGGCTAGAGTGAACTGGGATCCCGCCATGCCCCTCAGGGTAGGCGCGTGACGCGTGCACGGCTGCACGCCACGCTGTTCGGCGGCCCGCACGCCCACCGCACGTCTCCTGCACGTCCGCACCCGATCCGAGGAGCTCTCCCGCCGTGACCGTCGAGTTCGCCGCCCGGCTCCCGCTCTCCCGCAACGAACTCGACCGCGACGCCGAGTTCCGCACGACCGACGACGTCGAGCGCGTCCTGCGCGAGGACGAGCACACCCGGTACCTGCCGGTGCGTGGTGCGGAGATGCTCCGGAACGCCGACGGCACCCTGCGCTTCGTGACCGCGGCGGAGATCCCGGCCGACACCGTGACCCTGTACCTCGGCCGTGCGGTGTCGGACGCCGCCGATGCCCCGGCGGGTACCCGCTTCGTCGCCGCCCTGATCGACAGCGCGACGGCCACCGCCATCGAACCCGACGACGACGCCTGGCAGAGCCTCCGGATGTTCGGCACCGAGCTCTCGCCGCGCGACCAGGGCCTGGCTGTCGAAGCCGTGGCGATGGCCAACTGGCACGCCGTGCACGGCTTCTCGCCGCGCACCGGCTCACCCACCGCCGTCGTGAGTGGCGGATGGGTCCGCCGCGATCCCGAGGGGCACGACCTCTTCCCGCGCACGGACGCGGCGATCATCGTGGGGGTCGTCGACGCCGACGACCGGATCCTGCTCGGTTCCAACGCCGCGTGGGACGCCGACCGGTACTCGCTGCTGGCCGGGTTCGTCGAGCCGGGGGAGTCGCTCGAGGACGCCGTCCGCCGCGAGGTCTGGGAAGAGTCCGGCGTCCGTGTCGAGGAGCCCGAGTACCTCGGCTCGCAGCCGTGGCCGTTCCCGGCGTCGCTGATGGTGGGCTTCCGTGCCCGCGCAGCCGGCGGTGACCCGACGACCGCCCGCCCCGACGGCGTGGAGATCCTGGACGTCCGGTGGTTCTCGCGCGACGAGATCCGCGAGCGCGCCGGCGACACCCTGCTGCTGCCGGGACGCACCTCGATCGCCCGCGCCATCATCGAGGAGTGGTACGGCGGGCCGCTGGACCTGCCGTGAGCGTCACCGGTCCGCGCAGTGCAACGGGTTCCGGGGCAGTCGAACCCCGGCCGCCGTCGCCCGACGAACTGCTCGCCGCGCTCGACGCCGAGCAGCGGACGGTCGCCCGCACCCTGCTCGGTCCGGTCGCGGTGCTCGCCGGCGCCGGGACGGGCAAGACCCGCGCGATCACGCACCGGATCGCGTACGGGGTCGCCACCGGGACCTACGCGCCGAACCACGTCCTGGCGCTGACCTTCACGACCCGTGCCGCCGGCGAACTGCGGTCGCGCCTGCGCGCGCTCGGGGCCGGGACGGTCCAGGCGCGCACCTTCCACGCCGCCGCGATGGCGCAGCTCAGCTACTTCTGGCCGGACACCGTCGGCGGGCACGCCCCCAAGATCGTCGAGTCCAAGGGGCGGATGATCGCCCACGCCGCGGACACGGTCGGCATGCACGTCGACACCCCGGTGCTCCGCGACCTGGCCGCCGAGGTCGAGTGGCGCAAGGTGCAGATGCTCTCGCTCGACGAGTACGAGGCCGCCGCCGCCGACCGGGTGATGCCGCGCGACACCACGCCGCGTCGGGTCATCGACCTGATGAAGGCGTACGAGCGGCTGAAGGACGACCGGCGGCAGCTGGACTTCGAGGACGTCCTGCTGGCGACCCTCGGCATGGTCGAGTCCGAACCCCGCGTGGCGTCGTACGTGCGGCAGCAGTACCGGTTCTTCGTCGTCGACGAGTACCAGGACGTCTCGCCGGTGCAGCACGACCTGCTGCGGGCCTGGCTGGGTGGCCGGGACGACCTGTGCGTCGTCGGCGACGCCAGTCAGACCATCTACTCGTTCGCCGGCGCCTCGAGCGACTACCTGCTCGGGTTCGGCTCGGAGTTCCCGCGCGGGTCGGTCCTGCGTCTCGAGCGGAACTACCGCTCCACCCGCGAGGTCGTGTCCGCGGCCAACACGCTGATGCGCGGCCAGCCCGGGGCACTCGACCTGGTGGCCCAGAGCCAGGAACCGGGCCCGGAACCGGTCGTGCTGGCCTGCGTCCACGACGGTGACGAGGCACAGACCATCGCCCGGCGCATCGCCGAGCTCGTCGGAGCCGGAGCGTCCTACGGGGACTGCGCCGTGCTCTTCCGCGTCGGAGCGCAGTCCGCTGCGCTCGAGTCCGCGCTCGGCCGGAACGGCATCCCGTACCGCGTGCAGGGCGGGACCCGGTTCTTCAACCGCCCGGAGGTCAAGCTCGCCGTCCACCACATGCGCGGCGAGGCGATCCGGCAGACCGACGACGAGCTGACCCGACGGGTCCGGCTGGTGCTGCAGGTCAGCGGCTGGACGGAGACGCCGCCGGAGGGCACCGGCGCAGTCCGCGAGCAGTGGGAAGCGCTGCAGGCGATCATGGGCCTGGCCGAGGACGCCCCCGCCGGCACGACGATGCAGCAGTTCACCCAGGACCTGGTGGACCGTGCGGCGACGCACCACGAGCCCGAGGTCGACGCCGTCACGCTCGCGACGCTGCACTCGTCGAAGGGCCTGGAGTGGCCGCACGTGGTCATCGCCGGCGCCGCCGAGGGGCTCCTGCCGATCTCGCACGCGTCGACCGACACCGAGGTGGACGAGGAACGACGCCTGTTCTACGTCGGGCTGACGCGCGCCCGCCGTTCCGTCACGATCACGTGGTCGCAACAGGGCTCCACTCGTGGGGGAGCCCGGGCTCCGAGTCGGTTCCTGGCAGTGCTCGGCACGCGCACCGCGGATGGGGCCGGACCGGCGAACGGCTGACCGACAGGTCGTCGCGCTCGAAGACGAGCTGGTCGGGGTCGGCTCGTTGCGTCCGGAGCGGGAGCCGTTCCAGCAGCATCCGCGTCGTGGCGGCGGCCACCGCCGCCGACCGCCACGGTGACAGCGGTGTCGGGTGCCGCCCCCACACCTGGGCCGCGATGGCTGGCCAGGCCGGGTCGTCGTCGACGCGTGCGTACTCAGCACACTGGAGGCACGGCCCGGCTCCCGGCACGACGAACGGCCCGAGACGGACGCGTCCGTCGCCGACGACGACCGCCAGGTGCGGCACACCCCGGCGGGTCCACGCGGCTCGGAGCGCCGGGTCGACGACGTGGTCGGCCACCACCACGGCCAGGCGTGGTTCGGGCTCGGGCAGCACGATCGGCCCCCCGGCGGGCGCGGTGGTGCGGCTGACCGTCACGCCCTCGCCGGACAGGAACGTCGCCACGGCGTCGGCGAGGACACCGGCGCCGTGCACCTCGATGCGTTCGAGCGGCTCGGGCAGGACCTCGACCACCGCGGGCGACGCGGCCCCGAGCACACCGGCAGCACGTTCCGGCGAGCACCCCGACGCGGCCGCCAGGCCTGCCAGCACGTCGTGCCCGGTCTCGCGTCGCAGACCGTTGAGGAACCGTTCTTCCCCCGTGGTGGGCACCGCGACGACGGCGCGTGGAGGATCGACCCCGAGCTGGACCGTGGCGGGGTCACGCCAGACGAACTCGAGCGTCGGATCGATGCGGATGCCCATGACCCCACGCTGCCGGAGTGTGCGGCACGCGTGGGGTCACAAGAGGGATCTGTGGAGAACTCAGCGGGGCTGGTCGCCCGTGTCGTTCCCGGGCTCGTCGCCCGCTCCGCCCTCGGTGTCGTCGGCCACGCGGCCGGACTCGTCCTCGTGCGGACGCGCACCGGTCGAGTCGTTCAGCAGGTCCTCGAGGGCCTTGTCGAACGCGTCGTCCTCGTCGGTCTGGGAGGGGTTCCGCAGCCGTGCGACGAGGGCATCGGGGGCGTCGACGTCGTCCGAGGTCGGCACCAGGTCGAAGTGCGACCAGAGGGCGTCACGCTGTTCGGCGCCGAGCTCGTCGGTCACCCGCTGCCACATCGCGGCGGCTTCACGCAGACGACGCGGACGCAGCTCGAGGCCGACGAGTGTCGCGAACGCCGACTCGGCCGGGCCGCCGGCCGCACGGCGACGGCGCACCATCTCGGCGATCGCTCCGGCCTTGGGGAGACGGACCGTGGCCGCGGCGGTGACCGTGTCCACCCAGCCCTCGACCAGGGCGAGCATCGTCTCGAGTCGGGCGAGCGCGGCGTCCTGCTCGGCGGTCCGCGGCGGGATGAGGGCACCCGAGGCGAGTGCGTCGCGCAGCTGCTCCTGGTTGGTCGGGTCGATGTCGGCCGCGAGTTCCTCGACGCGGTCGAAGGGGATGTGGATGCCCCGCGCGTAGTCCGTGATGGACGAGATGATGTGCAGGCGGAGCCACCGTGCCGACCGGAAGAGCCGGGCGTGGGCGAGTTCGCGGACCGCGAGGTAGATGCGGACCTCGTCCTCGGAGACGTCGAGGCCCTCGGCGAACTCGGCGACGTTCTGGGGCAGGAGCGCTGCGACCTGCTCGTCGAGGAGCGGCACGCCGACGTCACCGCCGGAGACGACCTCCTTCGACAGCTGCCCGACGACCTGGCCGAGCTGGATCGCGAACAGTGCCCCGCCGATGCCGCGCATCGCCTTCGAGACGTCACCGAGCATCGCCTTGAGCTGCTCGGGAGCACGCTGGTCGATCGCCTCGGTCAGGGCATCGGCGATGCTGAAGGCCACCGGCTCGGCGATCTGCGTCCACACCGGGACGGTCGCCTTGGCCCACTGCTCACGCGTGTAGAGACTCGGGGTCGCGGTCAGCTCGGCGACGGTCGTGACCTCGTCGAGCCACAGCGCGGCGACCTGGAACGCCTGGTCGGCCGCCTGCGAGGTGGCCGGGTCGACGGGGTGGCCGCCGTCCCGAGCGATCGCGCTGGCGCGTTCCGCGGTGGCCGAGAAGTCGATGCCGTCACCGCCGGACTGCGCGGCACGCTGGAGCTGGCTCATCAGGTTCGCCACGGATGCCGGGTCGTTCGGCAGACCGGCGGCACCGGCGAGCTGCGACGGGTCGATCTGCCCCTCGCCCGAGAGCAGCTTGCGCAGCATCTCCTGGAAGTCGTCGTCCGGCCCCGGCTGTGGTTCATCAGGCATGCCGACTACGCTAATCGCTGCTCACGGGGCCGCACCTGGGATGCCCCCGTGGGAACGCCCGAAGCGCTGCGCCCAGGGCGAACAGCCCCGTCGCGAGACGCGGGCGACCACCCTGCCTCCAGGCGCGGGTGCCCACCTCGGAAGGACCCCGCGTGACCCTCTTCGCCCCCGCGCCCCGTCGTCGCTCGCGTGCCCGGACCGTCGGGTGGGCGTTCCTGATCGGCGCGGTCGTGCTGGGACTGCTGGCGAGCCTGCTGCCCAGCCCGTACCTCATCGAGGTCCCCGGGCCGGTCTACAACACGATCGGCACCCAGGAGCAGGGGACGGGCAAGGACGCGAAGGACGTCAAGCTCATCCAGGTGTCCGGCCACGAGACGTACCCGACGGCCGGCGCCCTCGACATGCTCACCGTCGGCATCCAGGGCGACGCCACGAATCGCCCGTCGTGGACCAGCGTGATCCGCGCGATCTTCACCAGGTCGCAGGCGGTGATCCCGGTCGAGGCGATCTACCCGAGCGGCACCACGACCGAGCAGGTGAACGAGCAGGACTCCGCCGACATGCAGGCGTCGCAGCAGTCAGCCGTCGCCGCCGCGCTCATCCAGCAGGGGAACGACCTGCCCACGGAACTCGAGGTCAGCGCCGTGCAGGAGGGCTCAGCGGCCGACGGCACGATCGAGAAGGGCGACGTCATCACGGCGTTCGACGGCAAGTCGCTCACGACCAACGCCGACGCAGTGAGCCTGCGCGAAGCCGTCGCGCAGCACGGCACCTCGAGCCCCGCGACCGTCACCGTCGAACGGGACGGCGCGACGAAGGACGTCCGGGTGACGCCGCGCAGCGAGCAGGGCACGGCGCTGCTCGGGGTCGGCGTCACCGAGCGCTACGAGTTCCCCTTCAAGGTGTCGATCCGCCTGCAGGACGTCGGCGGTCCGTCCGCCGGCATGATGTTCGCGCTCGGGATCATCGACGAGATCACGCCGGGCAAGCTGAACGGCGGCAAGCACGTCGCGGGCACCGGCACGATCACGGCGGCCGGCGAGGTCGGCCCCATCGGCGGGATCCGGCAGAAGCTCTACGGTGCCGCGGACGCGGGCGCCACGGTGTTCCTCGCCCCCGCGGACAACTGCGACGAGGTCGTCGGGCACGTGCCGGACGGGCTCGACGTCTACAGCGTCTCCACGCTCGACCAGGCCGTCACCGACCTGCAGACGATCGCCGACGGCGGGAGCACCGCGAAGCTCGCCCGCTGCGGGTCCTGACCCGGTCCTGAGCCCCCGTACAGGTTCACGCTCGGTCCGGTCCCATAGGATCAGTGTCACTGACGGCCCGCCGCGAGCCGGGCCCGCCGGTCCGACACGTCTGGAGCACATCAAGTGACGACAACCTCGTCCACCTCGGGGCGGCGTTCGCCGCGGGTCCCCATCGTGGTCACGATCATCGTGCTGGCCGCACTGGTGATCGCCTTCTTCATCTTCGCCAGCCTGTACACCGACTACGCGTGGTTCGCGCAGCTCGGGTTCCAGCAGGTCCTCACCACCCGGTGGATCGCCGGGACCCTGATGTTCCTGGCGGGCTTCCTCGGCATGGCGGTCCCGGTCTTCGTGAGCATCGCGCTCGCGTTCCGGTTCCGGCCGGTCTACGCGAAGCTCAACTCGCAGCTCGACCGCTACCAGCAGGTCATCGAGCCGCTGCGGCGCGCCGTGATGATCGGCATCCCCGTGGTGCTCGGCATCTTCGCCGGGCTCTCGACCGCGGGCCGCTGGAGCATGGTCCTCGAGTACTTCAACCGCACGCCGTTCGGCAAGACCGACCCGCAGTTCGGACTGGACATCGGGTTCTACGTGTTCGAGCTGCCGTTCTGGCGCTCGATCGTGGCCTACTCGTCGGCCGTCGTCCTCATCGCCGGCCTCGCCGCGCTCGCTGCGAGCTACCTCTACGGTGCGCTCCGCTTCGGTGGTCGTGAGGTCCGGATCTCCCGTGCCGCACGCATCCAGCTCGCGGTCACTGCGGCGCTCTACATCGCGCTGCAGGCCGTCAGCCTCTGGCTCGACCAGTACGCGGCGCTGACGAAGTCGAACTCGCTCATCACCGGTGCCCAGTACACCGACGTCAACGCGGTCATCCCCGGCCGCGAGATCATGGCGGGCATCGCGGCGATCGTCGCGCTGCTCTTCATCGTCACGGCGGTCATCGGCCGCTGGCGCATCTCGATCGTCGGCACGGGCCTGCTGCTCGTCGCCGCGATCGTCGTCGGCGGCATCTACCCGTGGGTCGTCCAGCGTCTGCAGGTGAAGCCCTCGGAGCGCACCTTCGAGTCCGCCTACATCGAGCGGAACATCAAGGCCACGCGTGACGCCTACGGTGTCGCCGGCGTCGAGGAACAGAACTACGACGCCACGACCGAGACGAGCTCGGGTGCGCTCGCGAAGGACGCGCAGACCACGGCGAACATCCGTCTCATCGACCCGAAGATCGTCTCCGACACGTTCAGCCAGCTGCAGCAGTACCGGCAGTACTACCAGTTCCCGAAGGAGCTCGACGTCGACCGCTACGACGTCAAGGGCGAGACCGAGGACACCGTCATCGCGGTCCGCGACATCGACCTCGCCGGGCTCAGCTCGGCCGCGAACACGCAGTACAACCGGGCGTTCGTCTACACCCACGGCTACGGCGTCACCGCGGCCTACGGCAACCAGCGCGCGAGCGACGGCAAGCCGGTGTTCCTCGAGTCCGGCATCCCGTCGAACGGTGCACTGGGCGACTTCCAGCAGCGCGTGTACTTCGGTGAGACCTCGCCGCCCTACTCGATCGTGGGTGCGCCGAAGGGCACGAAGGACGTGGAGCTCGACTACCCGTCCGGTTCGGACGACGACAACGGCGGCAACGCGACCACCACCTACGCCGGCGACGGCGGTCCGAGCCTCGGGAACTTCTTCAACCGGCTCGTCTACGCCGCGAAGTTCCAGTCGGAGCAGATCCTGCTCTCGAACGCGGTGAACAAGGACTCGCAGATCCTCTACGACCGCGACCCGATCACCCGCGTGCAGAAGGCGGCGCCGTACCTGACCGTCGACAGCGACGCCTACCCGGCGATCGTCGACCACCGCATCCAGTGGGTGGTGGACGGATACACCACGAGCGACGCGTACCCGTACTCGCAGAGCCAGAGCCTGTCGGACAGCATCGCCGGCGCCGAGTCCTCGACGTACCGCACCGACCAGGTGAACTACATCCGGAACTCGGTGAAGGCCACCGTCGACGCCTACACGGGCAAGGTGACGCTGTACACGTGGGACACGAAGGACCCGGTCCTGAAGACGTGGCAGAAGATCTTCCCGACGTCGATGAAGCCGGTGTCGAGCATGAGCGCCGAGCTCCTCGACCACGTGCGGTACCCGACGGACCTGTTCAAGGTGCAGCGCTCGATCCTCGGTACGTACCACGTGACCAACGCCAACTCGTTCTACTCGGGCGACGACGCGTGGAACACCCCGCAGGAACCGACCAGCACGGCGACGTCGGACAGTGACGCCGACACCGCGGCGACGTCGACGAACGCGCTCGGCGCGCAGACGACGACGACCGCCAACAGGGCGAACCTGCAAGACCCGTACTACCTGACGATGAAGGTGCCGGGGCAGGGGACGGCGTACTCGCTGTACACGACCTACATCCCGCAGCAGTCGGCCGGGGCGAACAACCGCAACGTGCTGACCGGCTACCTGGCGGTGAACTCCGACGCGGGTGGTGCCGGCAAGGGCGAGAAGGCGTCGGGCTACGGCAAGCTCACGCTGTTGACGATGCCGAAGACCGACAACATCCCGGGCCCCGGGCAGGTGCAGAGCCTCTTCAACGGTGACTCGACCGTGTCGCAGGAGCTGAACATCCTGAAGCGGGGCAACTCGACCGTGAAGCAGGGCAACCTGCTCACGCTCCCGGTCGGCGGTGGGTTCCTCTACGTGCAGCCCGTCTACGTGCAGTCGACCTCGAGTGGTTCGTACCCGTTGCTGCAGAAGGTCCTCGTGGCCTTCGGCGACAAGATCGCGTTCGAGGACACCCTCGACGAGGCGCTGAACTCGCTGTTCGGCGGCGACTCCGGTGCGGCGGCCGGCGACTCCGGCGCAAGCGGCAGCGGCAGCGGCAGCGACAGCGGTTCCGGTTCCGGTTCCGACAGCGGATCCGGCTCCGACACGGGGTCCGGTTCCGACACGGGTTCCTCAGGCTCCGGCTCGACCGGCTCCACGGGTTCCGGCTCGACCGACAACGACGCCCTGCAGGAGGCCCTGGCTGACGCCAAGGCAGCCCTGCAGGACCGCCAGGAGGCCTACGCCGACAACGACCTGGTCGCCGCGGCGGAAGCCGACCAGCGCCTCCAGGACGCGATCGAGGCCGCCACGGCAGCCGAGAACGGCAACTGACACACCGTGGCGGGGCACTCGATTTGTGTCCCGCCACGGCCCCGTGTAGGCTTCTAAACGTGCCGCGGGGTGGAGCAGTTCGGTAGCTCGCTGGGCTCATAACCCAGAGGTCGTAGGTTCAAATCCTGCCCCCGCAACCAAGCGTCACATGAAGGCCCCGGTCCAACAGGACCGGGGCCTTCTTGGTGTCCCTGCCGAGACGACGCGCCGCGAGACGACCCGCCGAGATGCCCGGCCGCCAGACGCCCGGCGCAGGACGCCCAGCCGCAGGCCCGCCCGCCGCAGACCCCCGGGTACGCTCGCCCCATGGCCACCCTCACGATCGCGGCGGCGCAGTTCGCCCCCGTGGACGACCCCGTCGCCAACCTCGACACCGTGCGCACCGCCGCCGTCGACGCGGCGGCCCGTGGCGCGGACCTCCTCGTCACGCCGGAGTACACCTCCTACTTCACCGCCGACATCGACGATCGGTTCGTCGCGGCCGCGCAGCCCCTGGACGGTCCGTTCGTCTCCGGCCTCCGCGACATCGCCCGCGAGACCGGCATCGCCCTGGTCGTCGGGGTCGCCGAGTCGGCAGACACGCCGGAGCGTTTCCGGAACACCCTGGTCGCGGTGCTCCCGTCGGGCGACCTGGCGGCGACGTACCGGAAGGTCCACCTCTACGACGCCTTCGGCTCGCGGGAGTCGGACCGCATCGAGTCCGGCGACCCGGAGCAGCTGCCGGTCTTCGACCTCGGCGGGGTCCGTGTCGGGCTCGAGACCTGTTACGACCTGCGCTTCCCCGAGGTCACGCGACGGCTCGCCGCTCCCGAGACCGGAGCGGCCGACGTCGTCGTCCTCCCCGCCGAGTGGGTGCGCGGCCCCGGCAAGGAGCACCACTGGCGCACGCTCCTCACCGCACGGGCGATCGAGAACACCGTCTGGGTCGTCGGGGTCGGGCAGACGCCGCCGATCGGGATCGGCGGCTCGGTCGTCCTCGACCCGTCGGGCGTTGCGGTCGCCTCGGCCGGCGCTTCGCCGACCGCGCTCACCGCCACGATCGACACCACCGTCACCGACGCCGTCCGACGGGTGAACCCGTCGCTGTCGCTGCGGCGCTACGACGTCGCACTGCGCACCCTGCCTGGAGGCCCGGGGCAGCCCTGACGCGTCGGTCGCGTCCCCGACGCGGTCGCGTCTCAGGCGCCGGGGCGCGCTCCGAGGGTCGCCAGGCGTGCGGCGGCGTCCTCCAGGACACTCCGGCGCTTGCAGAACGCGAAGCGCACCAGGGACCGGTAGCCGGAGACCCGGTCCGGGCGGACGAACGCCGAGACCGGCACGCCCGCGACTCCGGCCAACGCGGGCAGTTCGAGGCAGAAGGCACGGGCGTCGTGGTACCCGAGCGGCGCGGCGTCGGCGAGCACGAAGTACCCGCCGTCGGGCCGCATCACGTCGAAGCCCGCCGCCGTCAGCCCGTCGGCGAGCAGTTCGTGCTTCGCGCGCAGGTCGGCGGCGATGCCGGTGAACACCGCGTCGGGCAGGCGGATTCCCACGGCGACGGCCGGTTGGAAGGGCGCGCCGTTCACGAAGGTCAGGTACTGCTTGACCGTCGTGATCGCGTCGACGAGTGCCGGGGGAGCGGTGAGCCAGCCGACCTTCCACCCAGTCGTGTTGAAGGTCTTGCCCGCGCTCGACACCGACACCGTCCGCTCGGCGGCGCCGGGCAGGGTCGCGATGGGCGTGTGCGGGACGTCGAACGTCAGGTGCTCGTAGACCTCGTCCGTGATGATCACCGCGTCGCGCTCGGTGGCCAGGTCGACGATCGTCTGCAGCACCTCGGTGGGCAGGACCCGGCCGGTCGGGTTGTGCGGGGTGTTCACGAGCACGGCGCGGGTGCGGTCGGTGAAAGCCGTGCGGAGCGTGCGCTCGTCGGGCAGGAAGTCGGGCGCGGTGAGCGGGACCGTGACGTGCACGCCGCCGGCCAGCCGGATGAGCGCTCCGTAGGCGTCGTAGAACGGCTCGAAGGTGATCACCTCGTCACCGGGTTCGACCAGCGCGAGGATCGTCGCGGCCAGCGCCTCGGTGGCGCCGGCGGTGACGAGGACCTCGCGGTCGGGGTCCACCTCGAGCCCGTACCACCGCTGCTGGTGCTCGGCGATCGCCGCCCGCAGATCGGGGGTGCCCCGGCCCGGCGGGTACTGGTTCACGCCGTCGCGGATCGCCTGCACCGCGGCCTCGAGCACCTCGGCCGGTCCGTCCTCGTCGGGGAACCCCTGCCCCAGGTTGACCGCGCCGGTGCTGGCGGCGAGGGCGCTCATCTCGGCGAACACCGTCGGTGCGGGGACCCCGTCCGGTCCGAGCAGCATCGCTCCGTCGGCGGCTCGCAGCCACGGTCCTGCCTGGCGCATGTGGTTCCCTCCCGTGCGGGCGACGACGTGTCGCGCTGAACGGACCCCAACCTAGCTGTCCGTCCCGCGGCGGACCGGGCCACCGTGTACAGCGCACGCATAAGATCGCCAGGGGTGGCTCGCAGCCTCGCCAGAAGGACCGCTCAGGTGTTTGCGACAGACTGCACGAGCTTGAAAGGAGCACGTCCAGCATGACCGACACCACGCCCACCGGGCAGGGCGACGACCGCCGTCCGGACGATGCGGCTCCGCCTGCCGCCAGTGAGGACGCCGCAGCAGCGGCCACGAGAGGGAACACGTCGATGCCGAACGACTCCGACCAGCCGGACGAGACCCGTCGCCCGAACCAGGACCAGAACCACGAGACGACCCCGGACCACACGGATGTGATCCCGTCGTCGACGGACCACCCGACCGACCGCTACACCGCGCCGTACCCCGCCGTCTCCGGCGACTCCTCGGGTGCGCAGCAGGGCGGCTACGGCCAGCAGACGTCGCCGTACGGCCAGCAGTCGCCGCAGAGCCAGAACCCGTACGGCCAGCAGCCCCAGCAGAGCCAGAACCCGTACGGCCAGCAGTCGCAGTACGGGCAGCAGACGCCGCAGGCCCAGAACCCGTACGGCCAGCAGAGCCAGTACGGCCAGCAGCCCCAGAACCCGTACGGCCAGCAGAGCCAGTACGGCCAGCAGCCCCAGAACCCGTACGGCCAGCAGTCCCAGTACGGCCAACCGGGCGGCGAACGCCCCCGCTACGGCGAGTACGCCCAGCCGACGTCCTCGACCGCTCCGAGCTCGTCCTCCGAGTACGCGAACGCGTCCGCGCAGGCTCCGCAGTCGGCCACGAGCGCCTTCGGTGACGTCGACGGCGCGAACCAGCGCAACGGCCACTACTTCAGCGACGACGCCTCGGGCGCCGCGGCGACCACGACGACCAAGGACCGCTCGGGCCGCAGCAAGCTGCTCCTGCCGGTCATCGCCGCGGTCATCGCCGGTGGTCTGGTCGGCGGCGGTGCCGGTTGGGCCGTCTCCTCGGGCAACGACGGTGGCAGCGTGGTGTCCTCCGGTTCGTCGCAGGGCGGCAACCTGACCGTCAACGACTACGACTCCGCCACCGTGGTCACGGCCGTCGCGGCACAGGCAACCCCGTCCGTCGTCACCATCAACGTGTCCGCGAGCAACGAGGCCGGCACCGGTTCCGGCGTGGTGATGAGCAAGGACGGCTACATCGTCACGAACACCCACGTGGTCACCCTCGACGGCGACAGCTCGAACGGCCGGATCACCGTCACGACCTCGAACGGCAAGATCTACGCGGGCAAGCTGATCGGTACCGACCCGACGGTCGACCTCGCGGTCATCAAGATCGATGCGACCGACCTCAAGCCCATGGAGTTCGCGGACTCGTCCAAGCTCAACGTGGGCGACACCGCGGTCGCGATCGGCGCGCCCCTGGGCCTGTCGAACACCGTCACCGACGGCATCGTCTCGACGCTGAACCGCAGCATCCAGGTCACCTCGAGCGCCCCCAGCGAGGGCGGCGACTCGAACGAGGGCGGCAACGGCGGCTCGGGTCCCTTCGACTTCTGGGGCAACGGGGACAACGGCAGCAGCTCGTCCGCGAACACCACCGTCTCGCTCCCGGTCATCCAGACCGACGCATCGATCAACCCGGGCAACTCCGGCGGTGCGCTGCTCGACTCGAAGGGCCGGCTGATCGGCATCAACGTGGCCATCGCCTCGGCGGGCAGCTCGTCGTCGTCGGAGTCGGCCGCCGGCAGCATCGGCGTCGGCTTCTCGATCCCGGCCAACCTGGTCAAGCGGGTCGCGAACGAGATCAAGGACAACGGGTCGGCGACCCACGGGCTCCTCGGCGCAACGGTCGGCGACGCCACCGAGGACGCCAGCGCCACCCAGGTCGGCGCCCTCATCAAGTCGGTGTCCAACGGCGGTGCCGCGGCGAAGGCCGGTCTGCAGAAGGGCGACGTCGTCACGAAGATCGGTTCGGCGTCGGTCTCCGACGCCACCGACCTGACCGCGCAGGTGCGCTTCTTCGCGGGCGGCGCCTCGACGACGATCAGCTACGTCCGCGACGGCCAGACCCGCCAGGCCGACGTGAAGCTGGGAACGTTCGACAGCAAGGGCTGACGCCACCACACGACGGACAGGAGGCCCGGGGCACGACGTGCGCCGGGCCTCCAGTCCGTCAAGGGCGCGTCCCGCGTCGACGCAGGTGGGCGGTTCGGCCTCTTGATAGGCTCATGGTCGCTCTGCGGGGCGGCACCGCTCCGGTGCGTCCCGTGCCGCCAGCCAGCACCCCGAGGTACGCATGCAGTCAGACGGACAGCCCCTGCCGGGCGTCTCGTACGTGATGCCCGTGCTCAACGAGGTCACCGAGGTCCGGGCCGCCGTCGGCAGCCTGCTCGACCAGGACTACACGGGCCCGTTCGAGGTCATCCTCGCGCTCGGGCCGTCGATCGACGGCACGAACGAGCTCGTCGCCGAGATGAGCGCTGCCGACCCCCGGATCCGCGCGATCGACAACCCCGTCGGGTCGACGCCCGCCGGGCTGAACGTGGCGATCCGTGCGTCCGTGCACCCGGTCGTCATCCGGGTCGACGCGCACTCGGTCCTGCCGACCGACTACACGCGCATCGCGGTGCACACGCTCCTCGAGTCCGGTGCGGACAACGTCGGCGGCATCATGCGCGCCGAGGGCCGGACCCCCTTCGAGCGGGCCGTCGCCCTGGCCTACGGCAGCCGTGTCGGGCTCGGTGGCACGCCGCACCACGTCGGCGGCACCGCGGGCCCGGCCGAGACCGCCTACCTCGGCGTGTTCCGACGCGAGCGGCTGTTCGACGTCGGACTCTTCGACGAGGGCATCAAGCGCGGACAGGACTGGGAACTCAACCGGCGGCTGCGCCAGACCGGTGGGACCGTCTGGTTCACGCCCGAACTCGTCGTCACGTACCGCCCGCGGCCGAGCCTGAAGCGCCTGGTGCGGCAGTTCGTCGCCACCGGACTCTGGCGCGGCGAGCTCGCCCGTCGGTTCCCGGCGAACAACGGCCTGCGCTACTTCGTGCCGCCGGCCATGGTGGCGGCGATGGCACTGGGCATCGTCGCCGGGCTCGTCGGCATCGTCGGCGCAGTGCTCGGCACGCCGCTCGCCTGGGCGCTGCTCGGGTTCGTGGTGCCCGTCGTCTACCTGCTCTTCGTCGTCCTGGGGTCGATCGCCGTGGCGCGCCGCTCCGGGCTGCCGACGCTCCTCTGGCTGCTCGTCGTGCTGCCCTGCATCCACGTGGGCTGGGGGCTCGGGTTCATCATCGGGTTCCTGACCCGCACGTCCGAGCTGACCACCCACACGGGACGGTGACCGAATGACCGACCAGCCCACGACCGGCCGCGGATCCGCACGGCCGACCTCGATCGCCGAGCTCCGGGCCGTCGCCCAGCCGGACGAGGTCCGTGCCCGCGCCAACGCCGAGCACTGGACGGCCTCGCTGTACCTGCGTGACGTCTCGCCGTACCTGACCTGGGTGCTCCTGAAGACCCGTGTCAGCGCGAACCAGGTCACCGGCCTGATGATCCTGGTGGGTTGGAGCGTCGCCGCCGCCCTGCTCATCCCCGGCATCTGGGGCGCCGTGCTGGCGCTCGTGCTCGGCCAGCTGCAGATGCTCGTCGACTGCTCCGACGGCGAGGTCGCCCGGTGGCGCGGCACCAAGTCGCCCGCCGGGGTGTTCCTCGACAAGGTGGGGCACTACACGACCGAGGGCCTGATCCCGGTCGCGCTCGGCATCCGGGCAGCCACCTGGCCGATCCACGACGCCGACTGGATGTGGACCACGATCGGCTGCGCACTCGGACTGGTCATCGTGCTGAACAAGGCCCTCAACGACATGGTGCACGTGGCCCGCGCGAACGCCGGGCTCGACAAGCTCGTCGACCGACGGGACGCCTCCACCGCGCCGTCGGGTCGGAAGCTCGCATCGCTCCGCCGTCTGGCGAAGTTCCTGCCGTTCCACCGCCTGTACCACTCGGTCGAGCTGAGCATGCTCGCGTTCGTCTTCGCCCTGCTCGCCCTGGTGATCGGCGACCCGCTCGCCAGCCGGATCCTGGTCGGTGCGCTGTTGCCGCTCGCCGTGCTCGCGACGGTCGGGCACTTCCTGGCGATCATCGCCTCGAAGCGGGTCAAGGCGTGACCGAGGACACGACCGTGCCCGGAACGCTGCGCCGCCACGCGGTGGTGCACCGCGGACGACCGCGCGTCGCCGTCGTGAGCCTGTCGCAGGGCACCCGGCCGGACGACCTGCGCCGCGGGCTGGACAGCGTGCTCGCGCAGCAGGACGTCGAGCTCGACGTCGTCTGCGTCGGCAACGGCTGGGCGCCGACCGGGCTGCCGGACGGCGTTCGGGCGCTGGCCCTGCCCGAGAACGTCGGGATCCCGGCCGGGCGCAACGCCGGGGCCGAGGTCGTCGACGGCGACTACGTGTTCTTCCTCGACGACGATGCGTCGGTGCCGTCGCCGACGTTCCTGCGCGACGCGATCGCGGTGTTCGAGCACGATCCGTCGCTCGGCCTCGTGCAGCCGCGGGTCGTCGACCCCACTGGCGCCGCGAACCCCCGCCGGTGGGTGCCGCGGATCCGGAAGGGCGAGCCGGACCATTCGTCGCCGGTCTTCTCGGTCTGGGAAGGCGCCGTCGTGCTGCCGATGGACGTGTACCGGGCCGTCGGCGGGTGGGGTGCCGAGTACTTCTACGCCCACGAGGGCATCGAACTCGCCTGGCGGGTGTGGGACGCCGGCCGTCGGACCTGGTACGCCGGTGACCTCGTCGCGCACCACCCCGCGATCGACCCGGCGCGGCACACCGAGTACTTCCGGTTGAACGCCCGGAACCGGGTGTGGCTCGCTCGACGCAACCTGCCGGCGGTGCTGCGACCGCTGTACGTGGGGTCGTGGGCCGCGATCCAGATCGCGCGCTGGTGGCGTCACCCCCGCCGACTGGCCACCTGGTTCGGGGGCATCCGCGAAGGATGGACGACCGACTGCGGTCCGGTCCGCCCGATGGGCTGGCTCACAGTCGCACGCATGACCATCGCAGGGCGGCCGCCGGTCGTCTGACCCGCCCGCCCCGTACCGCCCGAGCAGACCCGGAGAACGACCATGTCGATCATCAGCGACCTGCGGACCGCACTGCGGCTCGTCGAGCGACTCCTGACGTCGCGCCGGAGCCGGCGGCAGCTCGCGCAGCGACTGCCGTCCGCGCCGAAGCCGGCGCCCGGTTCGGTCGAGATCGCCGTGTACTTCGCCGACGGTCCGGTCAACATGTACCAGGTGCGCCAGTGGTACGCGCCGCTGGCCGAACTCGCGAAGACGCACCCGGTGGCGATCGTCTCGCGGAGCCCGGGCACGATGCTGACCCTGCTCGACGAGTCGCCCGTGCCCGCGGTCTACGCCCGGCAGGTGGTCGACCTCGAGCACTTCGTCGACACCCAGGCGCCGAAGGTGGTGCTGTACGTCAACCAGAACGCCCGCAACTTCCAGATGATGCGGTACGGGCGGATGTGGCACGTCTTCGTCAACCACGGCGAGAGCGACAAGATGTACATGACCACGAACCAGTTCAAGGCGTACGACTACGCCCTGATCGCGGGGGACGCAGCACGCGATCGTCTGGCCGAGGCGCTGTGGGACTACGACCTGGACGCCCGGACCATCGCGATCGGACGCCCGCAGGCCGACCACTTCGCCGGAGCGGCCCCGTACCCGGACGACGACCGGACCGTCGTGCTCTACGCCCCGACGTGGGAGGGCGACCGCGGTGCCGCAGCGTACGGGTCGATCGCGTCGCACGGCACGGTCATCGCCGAGCAGGTGCTGGCGTCGCCCCGCCACCGGCTGGTCTACCGCCCGCACCCGCGCAGTGGTGTGCTCGACCCGGCGTACCGCGCGGCGCACGAGCGCATCGTGGCGGCGATCAGCGCGGCCAACGCCGCCGATCCCGCCGCGCACCACCTGTACGACGACGGCGGTGACCTCGGCTGGCAGCTGGCGGACGCTGACGTCGCGATCACGGACATCAGCGCGATGATCTACGACCGGCTGGCGGTCGGCAAGCCGCTCATCGTCACGCGGCCGGTCTCGCCCGAGGCCGACGTCGACGAGCGGGGCTACCTGAGCGACGCGAACTGGCTGACCGCGGCGGACGCCCCGTCGGTGCTCGCCCGGGTCGACGCGGCCGCGAGCGACGCCGAGGAGCTCGCACGCCTGCAGCACTGGGTCGCACGGTACTTCGGCGACACGACCCCGGGTGCCGCCACCGAGCGGTTCCACGAGGCAGTGGAGTGGCTGCTCGAGCGGTGGCGGACCGTCGCGGCCGAACGCGACGGGCGCTGACGGCCGGTCGTCACCCCGGTTGCTCCGTGGCGCAGGTCGGGGCAGGGTCACGGCTGGAGCCCCGGCCCGACGAGTGACATCCGCCAGAGGTACTCGGACCGGTCGGGCCGACGCCACCGCACGATGACGACCCCCGTGTCCTCGGGGTCGGCGCCGAACACCGCCAGCGACAACGACCTGCCCGGGTCGAGGCGGCGCACCGCGAGCGGCGGGCAGTAGCCGTTGCCCAGATGGGTGAGGGAGAGCCCGTCGACCGGCTCGGGGCCGGTGTTGACGAGGTCGTACCGACGCGGTGCGTGCGATCGGTCGACGGCGAACGGGACGGCGTACGCGGTTGGTGGGTGGTGCATGGGTGGAACGTTAGGGGGAGGGTCCGACGGCGGGACCCCGGGGGCGCACACGAGGGCCGGGGCTGTGGAGGGAGCCAGCGATACCGGTGTTGGTGCAGGGGGAGTACCCCGGCCGGTCAGGAGCCGTAGTCGGCCGCGTACCGGGCCAGCGCGGCCTCGATGGTGCCGTCGAGCTGCAGACGACCCTTGTCGAGGTAGAGCCCCCGGTCGCAGAAACGACGGAGGTCCTTGTCGCTGTGGGAGACGAAGAACAGCGTCCGGCCGCCGGCCAGGAGCTGCTCGATCCGCTTGTAGCACTTCTCGCGGAAGGCCTTGTCGCCCACCGCCAGCACCTCGTCGACCAGGATGACCGGCTCGTCGAGCCGCGAGATCACCGCGAACGCGATGCGGACCTTCATGCCGCTCGACAGGTGCTTGTAGGGGGTGTCCACGAAGTCGGCGATCTCGGCGAAGTCGATGATCTCGTCGAAGGCGTCGCGGATCTCGGCCCGCGACATGCCGTGCAGGCCCGCAGTCAGGTACACGTTGTCGCGCACCGTGAGGTCCCCGACGAAGCCACCGGTGATCTCGATGAGCGGGGCGACGCCGGCACCCACGTCGACGCGGCCCTCGTCGGGCAGCATGACCTGGGCCACGAGCTTCAGCAGGGTCGACTTGCCCTGGCCGTTCCGCCCCACGACGCCGATCGCCTCGCCCGGGCGGACGTCGAACGACACGTTGCGGAGCGCCCAGAACTCATCGGCACGCTTGCGGCGCCCGCGTCCGGCGAACAGGTCCTTGAAGTTCCGGCTCGCGCGACGGTTGCGCTTGAAGCAGATGCCGGCGTCGCGCACCGAGATGACCGGTGCGACGGTCTCGGTGCGACGGGTCTGGTCGGTCGCGGTCATCACAGCTCCTTCAGCACGCGGTGCTCGCTGCGGCGGAACACCGCGAAGCCGATCACCAGGACGATGCCGGTCACGACCACCGAGGCGCCGACCTCGAGCCAGTCGAGCTGGCCGGGGAAGAACGCCGCGCGGTACATGCCGAAGATGCCGGTGAGCGGGTTGATCGCGGCGATGTCGCGCAGGGCGGACGGCAGCGCGTGCGTGCCGTAGATGATCGGGGACGCGTAGAACAGGAACCGCAGCACCAGCTTGGTGGCGCGCTCGAGGTCACGGAAGAAGACCACCAGCGGGGCGACGATGAGGCCCAGGCCGTAGACCAGCGCGCACTGCAGCACGATCGCCAGCGGGAAGAACACGACCTGCCAGTGCAGGTGGGCACCCGTCGCGATCGCGAAGGCCGCCAGGACCGGCAGGCTCAGCAGGAACTCGATGCCCTTCGACGCGATGATCCGTGCCACCCAGATGGTGCGGGGGATGGTGGTCGAACGGATGAGCTTCGATTCCTTGATGAACGCCCGGGTGGAGTCCGAGACGCCGCCGGTGAACCACATCCACGGCAGCAGCGCGGACAGCAGGAACACGATGTACGGATCCTCACCGACCGAGCCGCGGTGGAAGACCTGCGTGAAGACGAACCAGTAGATCCCCGACATCACGAGCGGGTCGAGGATCGACCACACGTAGCCGAGCGCCGACGTCGAGTAGCGGACCCGGAGGTCGCGGACGGTCAGCAACCACAGGGCCTGGCGATAGCGCCGACCGGCGCTCCGGGCCTTCGCGGGTGCGGGAGCCACGGGCGCGGTCGGCGCACTCGCTGTCGTCACGGTTTCCCTCCGGGCGGAACCGCCGAGGGGGTCCTGACGGTGGTTCAGGCGAACAGGTTGTTCGCGCGCTCGAGGTCCTCGGCGAAGTCGATCTCGACCGCGTACAGGTCGGAGATGTCGATCGGCGTCCAGCGTAGCCCGTCCTCGGCGATGGCAGCTTCGATGCCGCCCTCGAAGTACTCCTGGTCGTCGACGCGCCCGAGCTGGCGGATGAGGGCCTGCTTGTCGGCGGCGGAGACGTAGTTGATGCCGACGGCTTCGCCGAGACCCCCGACGACCTGCTTGGAGAGCTTGTGGATGAAGCCCTCGGCGTCGACGGTGTACTTGACCTCTTCGTCGGAGACCTTGTCGGTGTTGACGCTGACGAAGGAACGGCCCTCGTCGATCATGTCGGCCGCACGGACGAGCGCCATCGGGTCGAAGACCACGTCGCCGTTCATCCAGAGGACACCGCTCTTGCCGGTGGCCTTGAGGGCGCGCAGCAGGCTCTTCGAGGTGTTGGTGGAGTCGTAGGACTCGTTGTAGACGAAGTTCGCTTCGGGGAACGCCTCGACGATGTGCTCCGACTTGTAGCCGACGACGATCGTCACGCGGGCGCTCGAACCGAACGCGGCGCGGATGTTGTCGAACTGCTGCTGCATGATGGTGCGGCCGTCACTGAGCTCCGTGAGCGGCTTCGGCAGGCTGCGGCCGAGACGGCTGCCCATCCCCGCTGCGAGGATCACGATCTGCGTGGTCATGCTGGTCCCTTCTGGTGTCCGCCCGCGCACCCTGGGGTACGGGCGGGCCTCGTCGAGTCTGCGCTTCCAACGTCCGAGTTGCCCGAGAACCGGTCGCGTCGACGTGGTCGTCGCAGCGAGGAGGCTGCCGGGATCGCCTGCTGGAGCAGGTTTCCAAGTGGTGAACACTCCTTCGTGCCCTGGTGAATGATACGGAAACACCCCCTCGCGGGGTACGGGTCTGCGTGCTTCGTACTCAATTCGTGACCCTGGCCGAGACGGTTCCCGACGGTCGGAGAGCGTTGGTACGGTGGGTCGATGCCAGCGCGAGCAGAGAACGAGGACGTGTACGCCACGGCCGACGCTGCCTGGATGACCGAGGCGGGGGACGCCGACGACGCGGACACCGCCGCGGCTGCTGAGGACGACGCAGCCGACGACGACACGGGGGACACTGATGCGGACGACGCCGCCACTGATGACGCGATGACCGACGGGACGGCCGTCCGCACCGACGCGACGACTGCGACCCAATCGGACGACGCGACGACCGGCACCGACGCGACGCCCGGCACCGACGCGACGACCGAGACCCGCACGGACGACGCGACGACGGACAACCGCACCGACGACACGACGGCCGCAGCGCCCCGCCCCGCGAAGGCGCGCAACGGCAAGGGACGCACCAAGCGCCCGACGAAGGCCGCCCCGCGGACCGACGCCGCGCCTCCCGTCCCGACCGACGCGGACGACGCGACCGACGACGCCGAGCGGATGACCGCCGCAGCCCCGCCTGCGACGAAGAAGCGTGCGCCCCGCACCGCCGCCCCGAAGCAGCCGCAGACGCTCCAGCCCGTCGTCCTCGCGGCGAGCGGCCTGGTCAAGCGCTACGGGCAGACCCTGGCCGTCGACGAGGTCGACCTCGAGATCCGGCAGGGCTCCATCTTCGGCGTGGTCGGCCCGAACGGCGCCGGCAAGACGACGACCCTCTCCATGATCACCGGACTGCTGCGCCCCGACGCCGGCTCGGTGACGGTGCTCGACCACGACGTCTGGGCCGACCCGACGGCGGCGAAGCGCAGTCTCGGTGTGCTGCCGGACCGGCTCCGCCTGTTCGACCGGCTGACCGGCGCGCAGCTCCTCTACTACTCGGCCACGCTCCGCGGGCTCGACGGGGCCACCGCCCGGAAGCGCAGCGCCGACCTCGCCGAGGCCTTCGGGCTGGGCGAGGCGCTGGGCCGCCAGGTCGCCGACTACTCCGTCGGCATGGCGAAGAAGATCGCCCTGGCCGCGACCCTGATCCACTCGCCGCGGGTGCTCGTGCTCGACGAACCGTTCGAGTCGGTCGACCCGGTGAGCGCGGCGACGATCACGGACATCCTGCGCCGGTACACCAGGGGCGGTGGCACGGTCGTGCTGTCCAGCCACTCGATGGAGCTCGTGCAGCGCACCTGTGACTCGGTCGCCATCATCGTCGGCGGCAAGGTCCTGGCGTCCGGCACCATGGCCCAGGTCCGCGGGCGCAAGAGCCTCGAGGACAAGTTCGTCGAACTCGCCGGCGGTCGTGTCGTCGCGGAGAGCATGGAATGGTTGCACAGCTTCTCCGGCTGAGGGCGGACCTGCTCGCTGGCGAGGTCCGCGGCACCGCCCGCCGGTCCGTCGCCGTCGTGCTCGGGAGCCTCGTCGGACTCCTCGCCGCCGTGTTCGTCGCGTCGCAGACCATCGCCCTCGGTGACGCCGACCCGGACGTCGCGCGTGCCGTCATCGTGCCCGTCGGTACCCTGATCACCTTCGGGTTCACGGTCGTGCCGCTCGTCGTCGGCCGGAGCGACCAGCTCCACCCGCGGCGCTTCGCGGTGTTCGGCATCGAGCGCCGTCGCCTGGCGATCGGACTCGTCGTCGCCGGCCTCGTCGGCATCCCGGTGATCGGTGTGGTGGTCGTCGCGGTCGGCCAGGTCGTCGCCTGGGCCCGTGACCCCGGTCTCGGGCTGCTCGCGGTGCTCGGCGGGCTCCTCGGCGTCGCCACGTGCGCGCTCCTCATCCGGGTCTGCTGCACCGTCGGCTCCCGGCTGATCGGGCCGGACCGCTCCCGCGACGCCGGGTGGCTGGTGGCCTTGGTCATCATCGCGCTCTCGATCCCGACGGTGGCGCTGCTGCTCCGCGTCGACTGGCTCGACCCGCAGGGCGCGGAGATGCAGCGCGTCGCGGACGTCGCCGGGTGGACCCCGTGGGGTGCCGCGTGGGCCGTGCCCGCCGAGGTCGCGAGCGGCCACGTCGGCGCGGGTGTCCTGAAGCTCCTCGTCGCGGTCGCCGTCGTCGCGCTCCTCGCCTGGGCGTGGTGGGCACTCGTCGGCCGTGCGCTCGAGACCGTCGACGACCGCGCCCGCACCCGCCGCTACCAGGGCCTGGGCTGGTTCGACCGGTTCGGTTCGGCCCCGGTGTCGGCCGTCGCCGCCCGGGCGCTCACCTACTGGGTCCGCGACCCGCGGTACCGCACGTCGTACCTGATCATCCTGCTCGTGCCGATCGTCGTCATCCCGCTCGGTGTCGCCGGTGTGCCGTGGCAGTGGACCGCCCTCGTGCCGCTGCCGCTGATGGCGCTGATCGCCGGGTTCCTGCCGCACAACGACGTCTCGTACGACAACACCGCCGTGTGGCTGCACGTCGCCTCGGGTGCGCCCGGGTGGAGCGACCGGCTCGGCCGTGTCGTGCCCGTGCTGGTCGTGGGGGCGCCCGCGATCGTCGCCGGGGCCGCACTGTCCGCCCGGCTGTTCGGAGACTGGGCGGCGTTCCCGCTGCTCATCGGCGTGAGTGCGAGCGCGCTGCTGTCCGGGCTCGGGTTGTCGAGCGTCCTGTCCGTGCTCATGCCCTACCCGACGGTGCGCCCGGGCGACCACCCCTTCCAGCAGCCGCAGGCCGCCGGCGTCACCGCCACGGTCGCGCAGGCGTCCATGGTGATCGGCATCGTGCTCTGCACGGTCCCCGCAGCCTGTCTCGCGGTGCTCGCCGTCGTGCAGGGTCCGGAGCCCTGGTCGGTGCTGACGCTCCTGGTGGGCATCGGGGTCGGTGCCGTCGTGCTCGTGATCGGTGTCTCCGCCGGCGGACGCCTGTTCGACCGCCGCGGCCCCGACCTGCTCGCCGCGGCACAGCGCAACTAGCGGCACAGCGCAACGAGCGGCACAGCGCAACGAGCGGCGCAGCGCACCGAGCACCGAGCGACTCCGCGTGACGATCGCCCAGCGCGGACGAGCGGCGCGCCCGAGGGCGGACCGTCGTACCCTGGACCCATGAGCATGACGGAACCAGGCGGCGGCCTCGACGTGATGGACCGGGAGCTCGAGAAGCTCCTCGAAGACGAAGCGATCGAACCCGGTGACCACGAGCGGTTCTCGCACTACGTCAAGAAGGACAAGATCCTGCAGTCGGCCCTGTCCGGCAAGCCGGTCAAGGCCCTGTGTGGCAAGAAGTGGATCCCGGGTCGCGACCCGGAGAAGTTCCCGGTCTGCCCGGACTGCAAGGCCATCTACGAGAAGATGAAGTCCGAGTAGACGCGACCGACAGACGGACGGGAGGCCCGTGGCGACGCCGCCACGGGCCTCCCGTCCGTCGTCTGCGTCAGCTGACCGCACATCGTGAGCAGAAGAGGTCGGGTCGCCCCCGGACACCCGACCTCTTCTGCTCACGAAGCGTCGCCACGCGACGCGCGCGCGCCCTAGATCACGAGGGTGGGGATGGCGGGGTCGCCGCGCCCGATGCGCGACGCGTCGGCGGGCAGCTCCGCCTTCGCGCGCTTGTGGTGCGCGCGTGCGGCCTCGACACCCTGTGTGCCGAGGAACGCCGGGTCGACCTCGCCGCCGGTGACCACGGGGACCAGCAGCGGCCGCTCGTCCGGGCCGACCTGCGCACCCGTGAGCACGATCTCGGCGGTGGCGACGCCGTTGCGGAGTCGTCGGCCCGCCTCCTTCCGGCCGCCGATCGACGCCTTGTCGGCCGACTTCTTGGCGACGGGCACCCAGTCGCCGCCGTCCGCGTCCCGGTGCGCGACGAGCTTGAACACCATGCCGGCGGCCGGGTGCCCCGAGCCGGAGACGACCGAGGTGCCGACGCCGTACGAGTCGACCGGGGCGGCCCGGAGCGCGGCGATCGTGTACTCGTCGAGGTCGTTCGTCACCGTGATCTTCGTTCCCGTCGCGCCGAGGCGGTCGAGCTGCGCACGCACGGCGGCGACGACGGACGGCAGGTCGCCGCTGTCGATCCGGACGCCGCCGAGCTTGCCGTCGGTGAGCCGGACGGCCGTCTCGACCGCGGCCTCGATGTCGTAGGTGTCGACGAGCAGGGTCGTGCCGTTGCCGAGCGCGTCGAGCTGCGACCGGAACGCCTGCTCCTCGGAGTCGTGCAGCAGCGTGAAGGCGTGCGCGGCGGTGCCCATCGTGGGGATGCCCCAGGTGCGCCCGGCCTCGAGGTTGCTCGTCGCGCCGAAGCCGGCGATGTACGCGGCACGGGCTGCGGCGACGGCGTTCCACTCGCCGGTGCGGCGGGAGCCCATCTCGGCGAGCGGGCGGCCGTCGGCGGCGGACACCATGCGGGCGGCGGCCGAGGCGATCGCGGAGTCCGCGTTGAAGATGCTCAGGGCGAGGGTCTCGAGCACGACGGCCTCGGCGAAGGTGCCCTCGATCTGCAGGATGGGGGAGTTCGGGAAGTAGACCTCACCCTCCCGGTAGGCGCGGACGTCACCGCTGAACCGGTAGTCGGCGAGCCACGAGGCGGTGCCGGCGTCGATGACGCCGCGGTCGCGCAGGAACCCGATCTCCTCGTCGCCGAAGCGGAAGTCGCCGAGGGCGGTGAGGAAGCGTCCGAGCCCGGCCGCGACGCCGTAGCGGCGGCCGTCCGGCAGCCGCCGGGCGAACACCTCGAAGACGCATCGGCGGTCGGCGGTGCCGTCCTTCAGGGCGGCGTCCACCATGGTGAGCTCGTACTGGTCGGTGAGGAGCGCGCTGGTCACGTCTCCGACACTAGTGACGTACCGGTGGGGAGGCCCGGATCACCCCGTGCGCCCGGCCTGCGTGGCGCGCGTGGTCGCGTCGGTGCTGGTCGGCGGGCGTCGGTACGCTGGTGCCGTGACGGATGCACCGATCGGAGTCTTCGACAGCGGGGTCGGCGGCCTCACCGTGGCCCGCGCCATCATCGACCAGCTCCCGCGCGAGAGCATCCGGTACGTCGGCGACACCGTGCACTCGCCCTACGGCCCGAAGCCCATCGCCGACGTCCGCCGCTACGCGCTCGAGGTCATGGACGACCTGGTCGAGCAGGGCGTCAAGGCGCTGGTGATCGCGTGCAACACCGCGTCCTCCGCCGTGCTCCGCGACGCCCGCGAACGGTACGAGCAGGCGTACGGCATCCCCGTCGTCGAGGTCATCCAGCCCGCGGCCCGCGCCGCCGTCAAGCAGACCCGCACCGGTCGCGTCGGGGTGATCGGCACCGTCGGCACCATCGCGTCGCGCGCCTACGAGGACGCCTTCGCGGTCGCCGCCGACGTCACGCTGACCACCGCCGCGTGCCCCCGGTTCGTCGAGTTCGTCGAGGCCGGGGACACCTCGTCGCCGTCCCTGCGCGAGATCGCGGCCGGCTACCTCGACCCGATCCGTGCCGCCGACGTCGACACCCTCGTGCTCGGCTGCACCCACTACCCGCTCATGTCCGCCGCGATCCAGTTCGTCATGGGTCCGGAGGTCACGCTCGTCTCCAGCGCCGAGGAGACCGCGAACGACGTCTACCGCCGGCTCGTGGAGCACGGGCTCGAGCGCGCCGCGACCACCGCCCCGACCTACTCGTTCGAGGCGACGGGCGACGACAAGAACGGCTTCATCCGGCTCGCCCGGCGCTTCCTCGGTCCCGAGGTCTCGAGCGTCGGCCACCTCCAGACGGGGGCCATCACGCTGCCCCGCACCGAAAGGACCCCATGACCGACAACCTCCGCGTCGACGGCCGCACCGCCTCCGACCACCGTCCCGTCACCATCGAGCGGGGGTGGAGCACGCAGGCCGAGGGCAGCGCGCTCATCTCCTTCGGCAACACCAAGGTGCTCTGCACCGCGTCGTTCACGAACGGCGTGCCCCGCTGGCTCGCCGGCAAGGGCACCGGGTGGGTCACCGCCGAGTACTCGATGCTGCCGCGGTCGACCAACGAGCGCATGCAGCGCGAGTCCATCAAGGGCAAGGTCGGCGGCCGCACCCACGAGATCTCCCGCCTCATCGGTCGTTCGCTCCGCGCCGTCGTCGACACGAAGGCCCTGGGCGAGAACACCCTGGTCATCGACTGCGACGTGCTGCAGGCCGACGGCGGCACCCGCACGGCGTCGATCACGGGCGCGTACGTGGCGATGGCCGACGCGATCGAGTGGGGCCGCGCCAAGGGCTTCATCGCGAAGAAGGCCACCCCGCTCACCGACAGCGTGCAGGCGATCTCGGTCGGCATCGTCAAGGGGGAGCCGATGCTCGACCTGGCCTACACCGAGGACTCCGCCGCGGACACCGACATGAACATCGTCACGACGGGGTCGGGCAAGTTCATCGAGGTGCAGGGCACCGCCGAACACGCGCCGTTCGACCGTGACGAGCTGAACGTCCTGCTCGACCTCGGCCTGGCCGGCAACCAGTCGCTCGCGGCGATCCAGCGTTCGGTCCTGGGTCTGGCGTGACGTCCCGCGAGGTGGTGCTGGCCACCCACAACCAGGGCAAGGTCGTCGAGCTGCGCGAGATCCTCGGGTCGGCGCTGGGCGAGGGCGTCGAACTCGTCGGGTACGACGGCCCCGAGCCGGTCGAGGACGGCGACAGCTACGCCGCGAACGCCCTGATCAAGGCGCGTGCCGCCGTCGCGCACACCGGGCTGCCGGCGCTCGCCGACGACTCCGGGATCGCGGTCGACGCCCTCGGCGGGGCACCGGGCATCCACTCGGCCCGCTACGCCGGTACCCGCTCGGACGCGGACAACATCGCGCTGCTGCTCACGAACCTGCAGGGTGTCGTCGAGCGGACCGCCGCGTTCGTGTGCGCTGCCGCCTTCGTGACGCCCGACGGTCAGGAGCACGTCGTCGAGGCCGTCTGGAACGGCGAGGTGCTGACCGAGCCCGTCGGTGACGGCGGCCACGGCTACGACCCGGTGTTCCGGCCGGACGACGCCGACCGCTCGTCGGCGGAGCTCACCCGCGACGAGAAGAACGCCCTGTCGCACCGCAGCAAGGCGTTCCGGGGCATCGCGCCGATCGTGCGGGAGCACTTCGGCGTCTGAGCGCCGGCGCTCTCTTCGTTCCGCACAACCGAAGTCGCCCCGAACCACGTGATCACGTGGTCCGGGGCGACTTCGGTTGTGCAGGGCGCTAGAGCGTCGGGTCGACGGTCGGGGCCGTGGTGGCCTCGGCCTCGTTCGTGTGCTTCGCCTTGCGGGCGTTGCGCAGGTACGTCAGCGCCATCGGCACGACGGTCACGACGACCGCGGCGAGCAGGATGATGTCGATGTACTCGCGGACGATGTGCGCCACGAACGGGATGTGCCCGATGAAGTACCCGAGGAACGTCACGCCGACGCCCCAGACCACGGCGCCGATCGCGTTGTAGAGCGAGTACTTCTTGTAGTCCATCCGGCCGACGCCCGCCGCGATCGGGGCGAAGGTGCGGACGACCGGCACGAAGCGCGCCAGGATCACGGCCAGGGGGCCGAAGCGGTGGAAGAACGCGTTGGTGCGCTCGACGTTCGCCTTCGAGAAGAGCCCGCTGTCCTTCCGCTCGAAGATCGGTGGCCCGGCCTTCTTGCCGATGTAGTACCCGAGCTCACCGCCGAGGAACGCGGCCGCGCCGATCATCAGCGCCGCGACCCAGATCGGGATGCCGCCGATCTCGCCACCGCGGTCGAAGGCGAACAGGCCGGTGATGACCAGCAGGCTGTCGCCCGGGAAGATGAAGCCGATGAGCAGACCGGTCTCGGCGAACACGATCGCGCAGACCACGAGCACGGCGATGGCCCCGAAGTGGTCGAGGATGTACTGCGGATCGAGCCACGGGATCAGGGCGAGTGCGACGGAGTGCATGGTTCTTCCGGTCGTGGAGCGGGAGTCACGGGGAGGACTCCCGCGGGATGAGGGTACCGCCCGGAAGTGACCGGGCCATCCCTCGCAGGGTTGACCTGCACGAGGCGTGCGGATGACCGCAACGGTGCGCCAGGAGGGACTCGGTGCGGAAGGAGGGACTCGAACCCTCACGCCTGGGGCACAGGAACCTAAATCCTGCGTGTCTACCGATTCCACCACTCCCGCGAGCAGCGGCAGTCTACCGAGCGCGGGGTGCGGGGCGGACGTGCGCCGGGCCTCCAGGCCGTGGGACGCACCGTGCGCACTCCGTGACCCGGTGCGAGGAACCGGACGTGGTGCGGGGTGGGCCGAGTGCCACCGAGTACGGAACCTCGCACGGGACGGCAGCGCGTCAGCGCAGCGGACGCGGCAGGTACCGGGGCACGTACCGGAGCAGGATGCCCGCGCCGACCAGGCCGAGCACGCCCATCACCCCGCTCGCGACGGCGATGGACGCGACGGCGGTCACGCCGGAGATGAGGAGCGGTGCGGCCGCCGACCCGAAGTCGCCGGTGAACCGCCAGGCCCCCAGGAACGGTGCCGGGGCGTCGCGCGGCGCGAGGTCCGCGCCGAGCGTCATGAGGATGCCGGAGCCGACCCCGTTGGCCAGGGACATGCCCATCGCGATCGCGACGAACCAGCCGACCCTGGCGTCCAGGTGGCCGCTCCAGGCGAGCAGGAAGTAGCTGATGCTCAGGCCGAGCATGCAGGGCAGCGCGCTCGCGAGCCGTCCCCACCGGTCCATGATCTGCCCGCTCGTGTAGAACAGCGCGAAGTCGACTGCTCCGGCGATGCCGATCACGAGGGCCGCGGTCGAGTCGTCGAGACCGACGCTCACCGCCCAGAGCGGCAGGATCACCTGCCGCCCGGCGCGCATCGCACCGATCAGGCCGGCGCCGCTGCCGAGCCGCAGCAGGACCGCCCCGTTCGCGCGGATGGTGCGGAAGAGGCCCTGCGCCTCCTGCTGGACGAACTGCGCGCCGGTGTCGGCAGGCGGTTCGGTCGGTTGGTCGCTCGCGTCCGTCGCGTGGTCGGTCGACAGCCGGGAGGCCCGTGGCGGCAACCGCAGACCGCGTGTGCCCGTCGCGGGGTCGCGCAGCACCAGGAGCACGGTCGCCGCCGCCAGGCAGCAGACGACGTGGATCCAGAAGGCGCTGCTGGTGGTGCCGGTCAGGTGGATGACGCCGGCGGCGATGAACGGGCCGACGAAGTAGCCGAAGCGGAAGACGCCACCCAGGCTCGACAGCGCCCGGGCCCGGATCCGCAGGGGGATCGCGGTGGTCATGTAGGCGTGCCGGGCGAGGGCGAACACCGCGGTGGAGACACCGACCAGGAACACCCCGAGCGCCAGGACCCAGGCGTTCGCGGCCGTCGTGGCGACGACGAGCCCGACCACGGACACGAGCGCGGCGCCGATCATCGCGTTCCGCTCGCCGATGCGGGCGACGACGATGCCGGACGGCACATCGCCGATGAGCTCGCCGACCAGGATGAGCGAGGCGACGAAGCCCGCGAACGCCAGGCTGGCACCGAGCGAGTCGGCCGCGATCGGGATGATCGGGATGATCGCGCCCTCGCCGATCGCGAAGAGCGCAGCGGGCAGGAACCCGGACAGCAGGACGGACCGGAAGTCGAATGAGTCGTTCCCCGTCGTGGCCATCGCCCGACCAACGGTACGCCAGCGGTACCGCTTCGTCGGCGGGTTACCCTGGAGGCATGCGTGTTCTTGCGGCGATGAGCGGTGGTGTCGACTCGGCGGTGGCCGCGGCCCGGGCGGTCGACGCCGGCCACGACGTGGTGGGTGTGCACCTGGCCCTGAGCCGGATGCCCGGCACCCTGCGCACCGGCAGCCGCGGGTGCTGCACCATCGAGGACTCGATGGACGCCCAGCGCGCCGCGTCGGCCCTCGGGATCCCGTACTACGTGTGGGACTTCTCGGCCCGGTTCAAGGAGGACGTCGTCGACGACTTCGTGGCCGAGTACCAGGCCGGCCGCACCCCGAACCCCTGCATGCGCTGCAACGAGCGGATCAAGTTCGCGGCGCTGCTCGAGAAGGCACTGGCCCTGGGCTTCGACGCCGTCGCGACCGGGCACTACGCGTCGATCGTCACCGGTCCGGACGGCTCCCGCGAGCTGCACCGGTCGGCCGCGTGGGCGAAGGACCAGTCGTACGTGCTCGGCGTCCTGACCGCCGAGCAGCTGCAGCACGCGATGTTCCCGCTCGGCGCGACGCCGTCGAAGGACGAGGTCCGGGCCGAGGCCGCCGAGCGCGGGCTGACGGTCGCCCAGAAGCCGGACTCCTACGACATCTGCTTCATCCCGGACGGCGACACCCGCGGCTGGCTGGCGGACCGCGTCGGCACCGCGCCCGGCGAGGTCGTCGAGCGTGACGGCACGGTCGTCGGCTCGCACGAGGGCGCCACCGGCTACACCGTCGGACAGCGCCGCGGCCTGGCCCTCGGTCGCCCGGCACCGGACGGCAAGCCCCGGTTCGTGCTCGAGATCCGCCCGAAGGACAACACCGTCGTCGTCGGCCCGAAGGAGGCCCTCGCCGTCACCTCGATGTCCGGCTCACGGTTCACCTGGGCGGGCACGGCCCCGGCCGACCCCGCGACGCCGTTCGCCTGCGACGTGCAGATCCGCGCGCACGCCGACCCGGTGCCCGCGACGGCCCGAGTGCAGGACGACGTGCTCGTGATCGACGTCGACGAGCCGCTGCACGGGGTCGCTCCCGGCCAGACGGCCGTGGTCTACGTCGGCACGCGGGTGCTCGGCCAGTGCACGATCGACACCACGGTCAGCGCCGTCCCCGTCGACGCCTGACCCCGCCGCTCCCGGGGCACACGCTCGCTGCACGCCGCGTCGGTGGTGCACGGTAGAACTGATGCCATGAGCGAGACCGACGCGACGTTCGAGACCATCGACCCCGACGGGCTCGACGCCGCCCAGGCCGCGCGCGAGGTCGACCGGTTGCGCGCCCGCGTCACCGAGCTGCGCCACGACTACTACGAGGGCAACGCCTCGCCCCTGTCGGACGCCGACTACGACGCCCTGGTGCACCGCCTCGACGCGATCGAACGGCGGTTCCCGGAACTCCTGACGCCCGACAGCCCGACGCAGACGGTCGGCGGGCAGGCGCAGACGACGCAGTTCGCGCCGGTCGAGCACGCCGAGCGCATGCTCTCGCTCGACAACGTCTTCAGCCCCGACGAGCTCACCGAGTGGGCCCTCAAGGTGCAGCGGGACGCCGGTGCCGAGCGGGTGCGGTTCCTGACCGAGCTGAAGATCGACGGCCTGGCCATCAACCTGCGGTACGAGCACGGTCGGCTCGTCTCCGCCGCCACCCGGGGTGACGGCGTGGTCGGCGAGGACGTCACCGGCAACGTGCGCACCATGGGCACGATCCCGGACCGCCTGTCGGGCACCGGTCACCCGCCCCTGGTCGAGGTCCGGGGCGAGATCTTCTTCCCGGTCGCCGAGTTCGACGAGCTCAACGCCAACCAGCGCGAGGCGGGGGAGCGCGTGTTCGCCAACCCCCGCAACGCCGCCGCCGGGTCCCTCCGCCAGAAGGAAGAGGGCAAGTCCGAGGCGAAGCGGGCACTGATGGTCGACCGGCTGCGGCGTCTGCGGATGCTCGTGCACGGCATCGGTGCGTGGCCCGTCCGCGAACTCGAGCAGGGCACCGACGTCCGCAGCCAGTCCGAGGTGTACGAGCTGCTGCAGACCTGGGGACTCCCGACGAGCAGCCACTACCGGGTGTTCGACACCATCGACGAGGTCAACGGCTTCGTCCGGACCACGGGGGAGCGCCGTTCGTCGGTCGAGCACCAGATCGACGGCGTCGTCGTGAAGGTCGACGACCTCGCCCTGCACGAGGAACTCGGGTCGACGTCGCGGGCGCCGCGGTGGGCGATCGCCTACAAGTACCCGCCGGAAGAAGTGCACACGACGCTCACCGACATCGTGGTCAGCGTCGGCCGCACCGGCCGTGCCACCCCGTTCGCGGTGATGGCCCCGGCCGAGGTCGCCGGGTCCGTCGTCCGCCAGGCCACATTGCACAACCAGCAGGTCGTCAAGGCGAAGGGCGTGCTGATCGGCGACACCGTCGTGCTGCGGAAGGCCGGCGACGTCATCCCCGAGGTGCTCGGCCCGGTGGTCGAGCTCCGTGACGGCTCCGAGCGCGAGTTCGTGATGCCGACGAACTGCCCCGAGTGCGGCACCGAGCTCGCCCCCGCGAAGGAAGGCGACATCGACCTGCGCTGCCCGAACGCGAAGAGCTGCCCGGCGCAGGTGCGCGGTCGGGTCGAGCACATCGCCTCGCGCGGGTCGCTCGACATCGAGGGGCTCGGCGAGGTCGCGGCCGCGGCGCTCACGCAGCCGCTTCGCCCGGAGACCCCGCCGCTCGTCACCGAGGCCGGACTGTTCGACCTGACGATGCAGGACATCGTCCCGATCGAGGTCATCGTCCGCGACGCCGAGACCGGCATGGAGAAGGTGGACGACGACGGCACCCCGAAGCGCGTCACGCCGTTCAGCCGGGCGCGCAAGAAGACCGACCCGCCGTTCGACCCCGAGGCACGCGGCGCCGACTACACCGGTGAGCCGAGCCGCTACCCGTCGAAGAACGCGTTCGAGATGCTCGCGAACATCGACGCCGCGAAGACGAAGCCCCTGTGGCGGATCCTGGTCGGCCTGAGCATCCGCCACGTCGGACCCGTCGCCGCCCGAGCCCTGGCGAACCACTTCGGGTCCCTCGACGCGATCCGGTCGGCATCGCGCGAGGAACTCGCCGCCGTAGACGGGGTCGGCGGGATCATCGCCGACGCGCTGCTCGCCTGGTTCGACGTCGACTGGCACCGCGAGATCATCGACCGCTGGACCGCGGCCGGCGTGCAGTTCACCACCCCGGGCCACCCCGGCCCGGGCAGCGCCGACGTCGAGGGCGGCGTGCTGACCGGCGTCACCGTCGTCGCGACCGGGTCACTCGAGGGCTACACGCGCGAAGGTGCACAGGAGGCGATCATCACCGCCGGTGGCAAGGCGGCCTCGAGCGTGAGCAAGAAGACCGACTTCGTGGCCGCCGGTCCGGGCGCCGGTTCGAAGCTCACGAAGGCCGAGCAGCTGGGCGTCCGGATCATCGACGCCGAGCAGTTCCACCTGCTCGTGACCGAGGGTCCCGCGGCGCTCGCCGAACCGGAAGCGCCGACGACCGAGGACTGAGGACCGAGGACCGACCGGGGCGCGCAGCACGCCCGGTCGCATCCGCTGAGCGCGGCGCGCCGCCGAACGCGCCCAGTTCGGGGGACAAGTTGCATCGCGCATGGATGATCCGCGGACATCTCCATAGACTCGACCGAGCATCACCCGTCGTCTGCAGGGGGACGTCGGGACGGCCTTCCCGGGGGAGACCCGAATGCTGCTCATCGCTGCGGCTCTGCTCACCGCCTCGGTGCACTCGCTCGGAGTGATCGAGGCCCCAGGCATGCCCCCGGCGCACCAGGTCACGGTCGCCAGCACCGCCACGACCCGCATCGTCCCGGTCGACGACGTGCTCTCGTCGGCGTCCGTGTCGGCGTCGGCATCCGTGTCGGCTCCCGTGGCGACGCCGGTGGCGGCAGCGGCGTCGTCGACGACCGCGGTGCGGGTCGACGACCTCGCCGCCGCACACGGACGAGCCTTCGTCGAGGACCTCGGTGCGCTCGGTGCCGCCGACCTGCGGAGCGCGGCCACCGACCGCGGCGTCGTGGCGACGGTGCAGGACGACCCGCCGCCCGCGCAGACCGTCGCGCAGTGGTGGTCGCACCTGCCCGCCGACGAGCAGGACAGCCTCCTCGCGCACGCGCCCGCCCTGGTCGGGAACCTCGAGGGCGTGCCGTACGCGGTCCGTGACCAGGCCAACCGTGCGACGCTGACGTCCGGCCTCGCCGACGCCGACCTCGGTGCAGCCCGGGCCGCGATGCTCGGGCAGGTCCGGGACTCCCTGCTGCAGCAAGCCGGCGACCCGCGGCGCTTCCTGGTGGCGCTCGACACCCGGGGTTCCGGGCGTGCGGCGATCAGCATCGGCAACCTCGACACCGCGGCCGACGTCACCGTCGTGGTGCCGGGCATGTTCTTCACGGTCACCGGGCAGATGACCGACTTCACGAACACCGCCAACGACCTGTCCCGTGAGCAGGCCACCCTGGCGCCGCTCGCCGCCACGGGCAACGGGTCGGGAGCCGCCGTCGTCGCGTGGATGGGGTACCGGACGCCGGACCTGTCCAACATCCTGTCGCTCGGGCTCGCACGGACCGGGGCGGAGCGGCTCGAACGGACCGTCGCAGGGCTGCGCGTGATCCGCGCGGGCGACCAACCGCGGGTGAACATCGTCGCGCACTCGTACGGGTCGACCACGGCGATGACGGCCCTGGCGTCCGGTCGGATGACCGCCGACACCCTGACCGTGCTCGGATCGCCGGGCAGCGACGTCCGGACGGCGGCCGACCTCGCCGTCGCCACCGGGCAGGTGTTCGTCGGCGGCGCGCACAGCGACCCCATCGCGGGCTCCGGGTACTTCGGCACCGATCCGGGCGGGGCGTCGTTCGGGTCGACCGTGCTCGACCTGGCCGGGGGTGCCGATGCGCTGTCGGCCGGTGACGTGTTCCGCCGCCCCGTGGGCCACAACGACTACCTCAAGCCGGGCACGGCATCGCTGCACGACGTCGCCCTGATCGGCATCGGCCGCGGCGACCTGGTGCGCGAGCAGGTCCGACGCGGCAAGTCGGGTGGTGACGGCATCGTCGGCGCCACGCCGGACATGTACCTCGTGCGCCCGCAGGACCTGCAGCCCCGTGACTGACCGGCCGTGACCGGCGGGCGGTGGTCGGCCGGCCCTGACCGACCGGGCGGACCCGCCGGTCGTGGCGACGCGGTGGACGTGACCCGATCGTGACCGGCGGCCGACGTGGCGGAGCCGTTGCGGGCCTCCCGGCCGGATCGGTGCGCCCGCGCGGATCGCGACCCGTCCTCGGAACGGGCTGGGTGGCAACCTGAACGCGACCGCAGCCTGCACTCGTTCCAGGGCAGAACCAGTACAGCCCTGCTGCCTACGGTGCCGTCATGCGTGTGGTGCGATGGCCTGGTGCTCTCCTGATGTTCGTGGTGATGTCCGTGCTCGCCGGCATGCTCGTCGCCGTCGCGGTGACCCCGGCGGTCGCCGTCGCGGGTGAGGGGACGTCCGGGGCGGTCTCGTTCTTCGAGGACCTGCCGACCTACCTCGACGTGCAGACCCCGCAGCAGGTGTCGTCCGTGTACGCGGAGCAGGGCGGGAAGCAGGTCAAGATCGCCTCGTTCTACGCCGAGAACCGCACGAACGTGACGGCCGACCAGATGGCCGACTCGCTCAAGCAGGCGGCGATCGACACCGAGGACCCGCGCTACTACGACGAGGGCGGCATCGACGTGCTCGGGACGCTCCGCGGGGTCGCCGCGACCGTCGTCGGCGGGGACGTGCAGGGCGGCTCGAGCATCACGCAGCAGTACGTGAAGAACGTCCTGGTGCAGCAGTGCGAGGAGCTCACGGGCAAGGACCAGGCCGCCACCGAGAAGAAGGTCGAAACCTGCTACGAGGACGCGGCCGGCGTCACGCCGCAGCGCAAGCTGCAGGAGATGCGGTACGCGATCGCGGTGAACAAGAAGTACTCGAAGGACGAGATCCTGACCGGGTACCTCAACATCGTCGGGCTCGGCGGGCGGGTCTACGGGGCCGAGGCCGGGGCCGAGCACTACTTCGGCGTGCACGCGAAGGACCTGTCGCTCGTGCAGTCGGCCACGCTCGTCGCGATCCTCAACAACCCGTCGAACCTGCGCATCGACGTGCCGAGCGACAAGGACAACGGCAAGGCCAACGGGTACGAGCTGACGAAGGAGCGCCGCGACTACGTGCTCCGCCGGATGCAGGCGCACGGGTCGATCACGAAGGCACAGATGACGAAGGCGATCGCGACGCCGGTCACTCCGAAGATCACCGAGACGGCCAACGGGTGCTCGACCGCCGCGACGAACCACGACGCCGGCTACTTCTGCGACTACGTCCGCGACCAGGTGCTGCAGGACCCCGCGTTCGGCAAGACCGCGGCAGCACGCATCGCCACGCTCGACACCAAGGGCCTGCAGATCCACACCTCGCTCGACCTCGACCTGCAGGACCAGGCACAGTCCGCCCTGTCCACCTACGTGCCGGCCACGATGGCCGGCGTCGACGTCGGTGGCTCGAACGTCACCGTGGAGCCCGGCACCGGCCGGATCATGTCGATGGTCCAGAACACCACGTACACGCAGGGGGACAACGCGGCGGCCGGAGCCACGGCGGTGAACTACAGCGCCGACTCCGCGTACGGCAACTCGGGCGGGTTCCAGACCGGCTCGACCTACAAGGTGTTCACCCTGGCCGAGTGGCTCGCCAGCGGGCACACCCTGTCCGACTCGGTCACCACCTCGGAGCACCAGTTCGAGAACGCCGAGTTCACCAACAGCTGCCAGAACGTCGCGGGTGGCACCTGGAACGTCGCCAACGCCGAGAGCGTGCCGTCGTCGATGTCGGTCGAGGCGGCGACGGTCGAGTCGATCAACACCGCGTACGCCCAGATGGGGAAGCAGCTCGACCTGTGCAAGATCGCCCAGCTCGCGCAGTCGATGGGCATCCACCGCGCCGACGGCGGTGACCTGACGCAGACGCCGTCCTCGATCCTCGGCGTGAACGAGCTGTCACCGATCGACCTGGCCGAGGCCTACGCGGGCTTCGCCAACGGCGGCATCGTGTGCACGCCCACCGCGATCGACTCGGTGACCGAGGCGGACGGCACGAAGATCACCCCGACGCCGTCGTCCTGCACGCAGGGCGTCTCGGCGGACGTCGCGGGCACGGTCGACTACGCGCTGCAGGGCGTCCTGTCCGGTTCGGGCACCGCGGCGAGTGCGAACCCCGGGGACAGCGTGGCGAAGTTCGCGAAGACCGGCACCACCGACGGCGACGTGCAGAACTGGCTGGTCGCGTCGTCGACGAAGTACACGAACGCCACCTGGGTCGGCAACGTGCAGGGGAGCGTGAGCCTGGCGAACTGGCCGTTCCTGCAGGGCACCACCGGGTACAGCGCGAAGTTCGGGGTCGGGAAGTCGATGATGGCGTACCTGGACCAGACCGTCGGCGGGGGAGCGCTGCCGGCGCCGAGCCAGGCGATGATCGGGCAGGCGAGCAAGTCGTCGTCTTCTTCTTCTTCTTCGTCGTCGTCGTCGGGGTCCTCGCCGGGGCAGGGGACGGCGCAGGACGACCAGACGACGCCGACGGCTGCTCCGGCAGCGCCTGCCGCTCCGGCTGCACCCGCTGCCCCGGCTGCACCGGCGCCCGCCGCGACGGTGGCCCCGGCCGCACCGGCTGCGAGGGGCCAGAACGGGAAGTGACCCGCTGACCCCCTGGAGGCCCGGTGCCGGTCCGGCGGACCGGCACCGGGCCTCCAGGGGGTTGTCCACAGCCGCGCCTGCGCGCCCGACGCAGCCAATAGACTGTGGGGCATTCCACGAACCGATCGACGGAGCACCATGCCTGACATCACGAGCGAGCAGGTCGCACACCTGGCGAACCTCGCACGTATCGCACTCACGCCCGACGAGATCGAGAAGCTGACCGGGGAGCTGTCGCACATCGTCGAGAGCGTCGCCAAGGTCGCCGAGGTCGCGACCGACGACGTCCCGGCGACGAGCCACCCCGTGCCGCTCGGCAACGTCACCCGACCCGACGTGGTCGGCACGACGCTGACGCAGGAGCAGGCGCTCTCCGGGGCGCCCGACTCCGACGGCGAACGGTTCCGCGTGACCGCCATCCTCGGCGAAGAACAGTAGGGCGAAGAACAGTGACTGACGACATCACGAAGCTGAGCGCCGCGGCGCTCGCCGACGCCCTCGTGGCGCGCGACGTCTCGAGCGTCGAGGCCACCCAGGCCCACCTCGACCGGATCGCCGCCGTCGACGGCGACGTGCACGCGTTCCTGCACGTCAACCAGAACGCCCTGGCGGTGGCGAAGTCGATCGACTCCCGCCGTGCCGCGGGCGACGACCTCGGGCCGCTCGCCGGTGTGCCGATCGCCGTCAAGGACGTCCTGTGCACGCAGGACATGCCCACGACCGCCGGGTCCAGGATCCTCGAGGGCTGGGTGCCGCCGTACGACGCCACCCCCGTCGCGAAACTCCGCGCCGCCGGCCTCGTGCCGCTCGGCAAGACCAACATGGACGAGTTCGCGATGGGCTCGACCACCGAGTTCTCGGCCTACGGTCCGACCCGCAACCCGTGGGACCTCGACCGGATCCCCGGCGGGTCCGGCGGTGGTTCGGCCGCTGCGGTCGCCGCGCACGAAGCACCCTTCGCCCTCGGTTCGGACACGGGTGGCTCCATCCGCCAGCCGGGTGCCGTGACGGGCACGGTCGGTGTGAAGCCGACCTACGGCGGGGTGAGCCGCTACGGCGCCATCGCCCTGGCGTCCAGCCTCGACCAGATCGGCCCGGTGTCCCGCACCGTCCTCGACGCCGCGCTCCTGCACGACGTCATCGGCGGGCACGACCCGAAGGACTCCACGTCCATCCCGGACGCCTGGCCCTCGATGGCCGCCGCCGCACGTGAAGGGCTGCAGGCGGACACGCTCCGCGGCCTGCGCGTCGGCGTGGTGAAGGAACTCGCCGGGGGCGACGGGTTCCAGGCCGGGGTCACCCAGCGCTTCCAGGAGACGGTCGCGCTGCTCGAGTCGGCCGGTGCGGTCGTCGTCGAGATCGACGCCCCGTCGTTCGCGTACGCGATCAGCGCGTACTACCTGATCCTCCCGGCCGAGGCGTCGTCGAACCTCGCCAAGTTCGACTCGGTGCGCTTCGGCCTCCGGGTCACGCCCGAGAACGGTGCCACCGTCGAGGACGTCATGGCCGCCACGCGTGAAGCCGGCTTCGGCCCCGAGGTCAAGCGGCGCATCATCCTCGGCACCTACGCCCTGAGCGCCGGCTACTACGACGCCTACTACGGCTCGGCGCAGAAGGTCCGCACGCTCGTGCAGCGGGACTTCCAGGCCGCCTTCGAGCAGGTCGACCTGCTCGTCAGCCCGTCGGCGCCGACGACCGCGTTCCCGATCGGTGAGCGCATCGACGACCCGCTGGCGATGTACCTCAACGACCTCACGACGATCCCGGCGAACCTCGCCGGCGTCCCCGGCATGAGCATCCCGAACGGCCTCGCGCCCGAGGACGGCCTGCCCGTCGGCGTGCAGCTGATGGCGCCCCAGCGTGAGGACGCCCGGCTGTACCGCTACGGTGCCGCCCTCGAGCGTCTGCTCGAACAGCAGTGGGGCGCGCCGCTCATCGCGTCGGTCCCGGACCTCGACCAGAGTCAGCAGTCCGCTGCGCAGGAAGGTGTGATCTGATGGCGCAGAAGGACGCGCTGATGGACTTCGACGAGGCGCTCGAGCGCTACGAGCCGGTGCTCGGCTTCGAGGTCCACGTCGAACTCGCGACGAAGACCAAGATGTTCTCGGACGCCCCGAACTTCTTCGGCGGCGAGCCCAACACGAACGTCACCCCGGTCGACCTCGGGCTGCCCGGGTCGCTGCCGGTCGTGAACGCACAGGCCGTGCGGTACTCGATCCAGCTCGGGCTCGCGCTCGGCTGCTCGATCGCCGAGTCCTCGCGGTTCGCCCGGAAGAACTACTTCTACCCGGACAACCCGAAGAACTACCAGGTCTCGCAGTACGACGAGCCCATCGCCTACGAGGGCGAGGTCGAGGTCGAGCTCGCCGACGGGACGATCTACAACATCCCGATCGAGCGCGCCCACATGGAAGAGGACGCCGGCAAGCTGACGCACGTCGGTGGTGCCACCGGCCGCATCCAGGGTGCCGAGTACTCGCTCGTCGACTACAACCGTGCCGGTGTGCCCCTGGTCGAGATCGTCACGAAGCCGATCTTCGGCGCCGAGCACCGTGCCCCCGAGCTCGGTGCCGCCTACGTGCAGGTCATCCGCGACCTCGTTCGGGCGCTCGGTGTCTCCGAAGCCCGCATGGAGCGCGGCAACCTGCGGTGCGACGCGAACATCTCGCTGCGCCCCCGCGGGCAGGAGAAGCTCGGCACCCGAACCGAGACCAAGAACGTCAACTCGTTCCGCGCCGTCGAGCGTGCGATCCGCTACGAGATCCAGCGTCAGGCCGCGATCCTCGCCGCCGGTGGCACGATCACGCAGGAGACCCGCCACTGGCACGAGGACACCGGCCGCACCTCGGCCGGTCGTCCGAAGTCGGACGCCGACGACTACCGGTACTTCCCGGAGCCCGACCTGCTGCCCGTCGTGCCGGACCCGGCCGTCATCGCGGAGCTCCGTGCCTCGCTGCCCGAGGCTCCGGTCGCACGTCGCCGTCGCCTGAAGGGTGACTGGGGCTTCGCCGACCTGGAGTTCCAGGACGTCGTGAACGGCGGGCTGCTCGACGAGGTCGAGGGCACCGTCGCCGCCGGCGCCGCACCACAGGCCGCCCGCAAGTGGTGGACCGGTGAGATCAGCCGCGTCGCCAACGCGCAGGACGCCGCCCCCGGTGACCTGGTGTCGCCGAAGCACGTCGCCGAGGTCATCGCGCTCGTCGAGTCCGGCGACCTGACCGACCGACTGGCACGCCAGGTGCTCGAGGGCGTCATCGCGGGCGAGGGCTCGCCGGCGCAGGTCGTCGAGGCCCGCGGGCTGAAGGTCGTCTCGGACGACTCCGCACTGACCGCCGCGGTCGACGAAGCACTCGCGGCGCAGCCCGACGTGCTGGCGAAGATCCAGGACGGCAAGGTCCAGGCGGCCGGCGCGATCATCGGCGCGGTCATGAAGGCCATGAAGGGCCAGGCCGACGCCGCACGCGTGCGGGAACTCGTGCTGGAGCGCGCGCAGCAGTCCTAGGCGGTCCCACCACGGAGGGCACGGCACCGGTCGTGCCGTGCCCTCCGTGCGTCCCGTCGCCGTGCGTCCCGTTGCCGTGTGCATCCTGGGGACGCGTCAGCGACCCGGTGACAGGATGAGTCGTGTCCGCAACGATCCGCGCCATCGGAACCGCCGTCCCCGAGACGACCCTCGACCAGCCCCGGGTGCGTGACCTGTTCTCCGCCCAACCCGACCTCGGGCGGCTCGGCAGACGGCTCGTCCCTGCCGCGTTCGACGGGTCGGCGGTCGACCAGCGGCACACCGTCCTCGAGGAACTCGACTCCGCGCGTGCCGGTGGGGCCTTCCGTGACGACGACGGCACCCTTCGCTCGCCGTCCACCGGTTCACGGAACGACCGGTACCGCGAACTCGCCCCGCCGCTGTTCGTCGCGGCCGCCCGTGACGCCGTCGAACGTGCCGGAATCGCGCCGGAGGCCGTCACGCACCTGGTGACCGTGTCGTGCACCGGGTTCACGCAGCCCGGTCCCGACATCGACGTCGTCGAGCAGCTCGGGCTCCCCGGGGGCGTCTTCCGGCACCACATCGGCTTCATGGGCTGCTGCGCCGCGTTCCCCGCGCTCCGGATCGCCGCGGCGTTCGTCGACCAGGACCCGGACGCCGTCGTGCTCGTGGTCTGCGGTGAACTCTGCACCCTGCACGTCCGCGCCTCGAACGACCCCGACCAGATCGTCGCGAACAGCGTCTTCGGCGACGGTGCGGCCGCCGCGGTCGTCGCCCGTGACGGAGCCGGTCTGCGCTTCGACGACTTCACGACGGCCGTGGTGCCCGAAGGGGCGCCCGAGATGGCGTGGAACATCGGGGACGAGGGCTTCGAGATGGTCCTGTCCACCGCCGTGCCGAAGCTCGTCGGCCTGCACGTCCCGAGCGCCGTGCAACCGCTGCTCGACGGCCGGCCCGCGTCGGACGTGCCGGTGTGGGCGGTGCACCCGGGCGGCCGGGCCATCCTCGACCGCACCCAGGAGTCGCTCGGCCTGCCCGACAGCGCCATGGAGTCGAGCCGGCGGGTGCTGCGCGAACACGGCAACATGTCGAGCGCCACCGTGCTCTTCGTGCTCCGGGACGCCGTCGACGCCGGCCTCGAGGACGGCAGCGCCGTCGTCGCGCTCGCCTTCGGCCCCGGCCTCACCGTCGAGAGCGCGCGGCTCACCGCTGTGCGGACCGAGGCGTCGCCCGCGGCAGAACCCGCGGCAGAGCCCGTGGCGGAACCCGCGGCGGAATCCGCTGTCGCGCCCGCCCGCGTGCCCGTCGCGACCACGGGCGCGGCGTGAGCCGTCAGGGCGGCGGCACCACGGGCCTCCCGGCCGTCGACCTGCGCACCCGCGCGCTCGACCTGACCGAACTGATGGACGACCCGGACTGCGACCCGCGCGCCCTCGCGCGCACCTTCCGACGATTCGCCGTCGTGAACGCGCTCGTGAGCGGCTGGCGCGCGGCCTGGCGGTCCCACGTCGTGCCCGCCCTGCCCGCCAGCGGGCGCGGCCGGGTGCTCGACCTGGGGTGCGGCGGCGGCGACCTGGCCCGCTCGCTGGTGCGGTGGGCGGCGAGCGACGGATTCGACCTCGAGGTCGTCGGGGTCGACCCGGACGAACGTGCCATCGCCGCGGCACGGCGGTCGTCCCCGACCGGTGTGACGTTCCGGCAGCAGTCGAGCGGTGACCTGGTCGCGGCGGGTGAGCGGTTCGACGTCGTCGTGTCGAACCACGTGCTGCACCACCTGGGCGACGAGGAGCGGCGCGGGTTCCTGACCGACTCCGAACTGCTCGCGAGCGGGCGCAGCCTGCACTCGGACATCCGTCGGTCGCCGGCGGCCTACCGTGCCTACGCGCTGGCGTCACCGCTCGTGGCGGCGGGGACGTTCATCCGCGTCGACGGCCTGCGGTCGATCCGCCGGAGCTTCACGGTGCCCGAACTCCGCGACGTGCTGCCCGGCGGATGGCGGGCCGAGGCGGCCGCGCCGCACCGGGTGCTGGCGATCCGCGACGCCTGAGCGGGCGGGCCGCCGCTTGTCCGACGCGACCAGACGACGGACGGGAGGCCCGTGGCGACGCCGCCACGGGCCTCCCGTCCGTCTGTCGGTGCGTCCACGACGCGCGCCGCTACGGGCGCAGCAGCACCTTGATGGCCCGGCGCTCGTCCATCGCGCGGTAGGCCTCGGCGGCCTCGTCGAGCGGCAGCTCCAGGTCGAAGACGCGACCGGGGTCGATCGCGCCGGACAGCACGTCGGGCAGCAGCTCGGGGATGTACTTCCGGGCCGGGGCCATGCCGCCCGCGATCGCGATGTTCGTGTCGAACAGGTAGCGCGTGCCGATGGTCGGCACCCCGTGCGGGACCCCGACGAAGCCGACGTTGCCGCCGGGCCGGACGGAGTGCAGCGCCTGGTCCATGCTCTCCTCGGTGCCGACGGCCTCGACGCCGCAGTCGGCCAGGTCGCCGCCGAGCAGCGCGCGGACCGCCGCGACGCCCTCGTCGCCGCGCTCCGCCACGATGTCGGTGGCACCGAACTCGCGGGCGAGCGCCTGACGGTCGGCGTGCCGGCTCATCGCGATGATGCGTTCCGCACCGAGCCGCTTCGAGGCGAGCACGGCGGACAGGCCGACCGCGCCGTCGCCGACCACGACGACGGTCTTGCCGGGTCCGACCGCTGCCGACACTGCGGCGTGGTGCCCCGTCGAGAAGACGTCGGACAGGGTGAGCAGCGACGGCACCAGGGCCGGGTCGACCGGACCGGGGACCGCGACGAGCGTGGCGTCGGCGTCCGGGATCCGCACGTACTCGGCCTGTGCGCCACCGACGGGGTCGCCGTACGCGTCCGTGCTGCCGAACCCGGACAGGTGGTCGCAGCCGGTGGTCATGCCGTTGCGGCAGGCCTGGCAGGTGCCGTCGTTCATGGTGAAGGGGGAGATGACGAAGTCGCCCTCGTGCAGGCCGGTGACGTCGTCACCGACGGCGACGACCTCGCCGACGAGCTCGTGGCCGATCGGCCGGGGCTGCTTCGTCTCGGTGACGCCGCGGTAGGGCCAGAGGTCCGATCCGCAGACACAGGCCGCGAGGACCTTGACGACGACGTCCTTGCCGGACAGGAGCCCGGGTCGGTCGCGCTCCTCGACGCGGATGTCGTTCGGGGCGTGGATGATCGCTGCGCGCACGGGCGGGCCTTCCGTCGAGATGATGGGGAACCGGCGCGGTCGACGTCGTCCGGGCCGTCGTCGACAGTACCCTCGTGCGGGTGGACGACGACCGGTACGGCGGCGATGTGCTCTCGGGGGACTGGCGCTCGCGCGGGGTGAAGAAGGTGCGGCAGGTGCCGCTCGAACGGGACATGGTGCTCGAGGACCCGGACTCCGGGTGGGCCGGTGCCGTGGTGGGGCTCGAGGCGGGCAACATCGCGCTCGAGGACTGGAAGGGCCGCACGCGCTCCTTCCCCTTCACCGGGCAGTTCCTGCTCGAGGGTGAGCTGGTGACGCTGGGGCGGCCGTCGGCGCCGGTCGGGCGGTCTGCCGGGGGTGCTGTCGGGGCTGGTGCCGCTGGCCGTGCGGGTACCGCTGGTTCCGTCGGTTCCGTCCATGCGGACTGGAGGCCCGGGGGTGCGCCCGCCGTGCGGCAGGCGTCCGACGGTGGTCGCCTCCGCACCGCGTCCGGATCGTTCGCCGTGGAGTCGCAGCGTGCTCGGGTGGCGCTCCCCAGCCGCATCATGGTCGAGGGCAAGCACGACGCGGAACTCGTCGAGAAGGTCTGGGGTGCCGACCTGCGCGTCGAGGGCGTCGTGGTCGAGGAACTCTCCGGCGTCGACAACCTGGCCGCGGTGCTCGACGAGTTCCAGCCGACGCGGGAGCGCCGGGTCGGGGTGCTCGTCGACCACCTGGTGCCCGGGTCGAAGGAGTCCCGTTTCGCCGACGCCGTGATGCGCGGCAAGTGGGGCGCGCACGTGCTCGTCGTCGGGCACCCGTTCGTCGACGTCTGGCAGTCGGTCAAGCCGGCGCGGGTCGGGCTGCGGGCGTGGCCGACGATCCCGCGCTCGATCGAGTGGAAGGCGGGCATCTGCCAGGCACTCGGCTGGCCGCACGCCGAGCAGGCCGACATCGCCCGGGCATGGCAGCGGATCCTCGGGCAGGTGCGCACCTTCGCCGACCTCGAGCCGGAGCTGCTCGGCCGTGTCGAGGAGCTGATCGACTTCGTGACGGAACCACAGGCCTGAGAACCGGCGGATTGCCCGACCGGCGCGGTGTGCCGGGGGTGATCCGCGCCTCCAGGCCTACTGTTGAGGGATGGACGGCATCGACGGTCGCGTGCGGGGCGCGGTCGACCTGTGGCTGCGCTGGCTGCCGCGCTGGCAGATCGGGACCGCCCGCCCGCGCACGCGCATCTGCCGGAAGTGCACCGGGTCCCCGATCGCCGCGGCCGCGGGGTTCGGACCCGACGTGCCGCACGCCGTCCAGCACGCGCTGATCGGCCGGATCTCGACGATCGTCGAGGACGCCGTCGACGACTACACGGCGAAGAACCTGCCGCTGCTGCAGCGCGAACTCGAGCGGGCGGCGGCGCGGAAGCGGCACGCGGGGTACCAGCCGGCCGAGGGGTTGTCGCCGGAGTTCCAGGGCCTCGACGTGGACCCCGAGCCGTCGCCGGGGTCGCCGTTCCTGTTCACGCTCGGCGAGCTGGCCGGCACCGGTGCGGGGGAGCAGACGCCGCGTGAGCCGCTGTCCGACGAGGCGAAGGCTGCGCTCCGGCACGAGATCGCGCTGTCCGACGAGTGCGCGCGGTCGACCGGCACCGCGGTGTGCCTGGCGCTCATAGACCACCGGCCGCGGATCGCCGAGGCGGTCGAACGTCTGGTGGAGCCGCAGATCGAGGCGCTGGTGTCGGACATGTTCCGCGGGTTCGACGGGCCGGAGGACGGGCCGCGCAGCGGGTTGTTCTAGGCGCGGGCTCGCGCAGCTGCGCGGGTGCGCGCGGGTGCGTTCGGTGCGAGGTTCCGTAATCGGTGCGAGGGTCGTCCGGCCGCACCGAGTACGGAACCTCGCACCGATCGCGTGGCGCCTCGCACGGTGCGAGGTCGCCGGGTCGGACTCAGCGGGGGAGCAGGGTGCGGCCGGGGATCACGGTGCCGCGCAGTGAGCGGTGCTCGACCGGGCGCGTGGGGTCGTCGATGCGGCCGATGACCAGGTCGATGGCCTCGCGGCCGATGCGTTCGATCGGTTGCTGGAGCGTTGTGAAGCCGATCCAGTCGCTCGCCAGCGGGTAGACGCCGTCGAACCCGGTGACGGAGAGGTCGCGCGGGACCTCGACACCGCGGCGGGCGAGCGCCTCGCACACGTCGAGCATCAGCCGGTCGGTCGGACACATCACCGCGGTCACGCCCGACTCCTGCACGGCGTCCACCAGGTCAGCGGCGAGGTCGTCGGGTGGCCGCACGAAGCTCGCGTCGATGTCGATCACCCGGATGCCACGTGCTCGGAGTCGCTCGAGCATCGCCGACGACCGCGCGTGCTGCGTGATCGCGTTGTCGAGCGGGACGGTGAACACCACGGCGGTGGTGTGGCCGGCATCGGCGACGGCGTCCGCGATGGAGGCCCCACCGTCGACCTCGTCGCAGTAGACGCTCGAGAGCGCCGGGTGCAGCTCGGGCCGACCCGCGACGACGGTGGCGATGCGGGGCGCGAACTCGGCGATGTCGGCGGACGGCATCAGGCCGCTGCACACGACGAGCCCGTCGACGCGCATGGACACGAGTGCGGCGAGGGCGGACTTCTCGTCCTCGACCCGACCGACGCCCGTCGTGGTGACGACGCGGTAGCCGAGCTCCGATGCGCGGCGCTCCATCACGGCGTGCAGTGCGGTGTAGACCATCGACGATGCATCCCGGACGAGCATCCCGATCGTGTTCGTGCGACCGCTGACCAGCCCGCGAGCCATCGCGTTCGCGACGTACCCGAGCTCGGCTGCCGCTCGTTCGACGCGCTCGCGGGTCTCGTCCGAGAACCGTCCGGTCCCGGAGAGCACGCGGCTCACCGCCGACTTCGAGACCCCCGCACGTGCGGCGACGTCGAGGATGGTCGGCTGGGAACCGCGGCTGCCGTTCACGCGTCGGACGCTGCGGCGTCCCGTCGCGACCGCGACGCGGTGAACCGGAGCACACCGCGGGCGATCGCGCGCCAGCCGAGCAGGAACACCCCGAGCACGATGGTCGCGACGATGACGAACGAGATCGGCAGGGGGTTGCCGTCGACGTCGCCCTGGCCGGTGGCGACGCGGATGGCCAGACCGACGAAGACCGTGAGGACCCAGACCACGACACCGGTCGGCCAGAAGCGCAGCGGTCGAGCCCAGGCACCGTTCGTCACGTACCCGATCGCCCAACCGGCCAGGAACGGGTAGGCGGTGGTCCAGAGCGCCAGCGCCGTGTTGGCCTCACCGTGCGACGAGCGCCCGATGAGCGCGAAGACGACGATGAGGACGACGTCGATGACGGCTGCGAGCCAACCCCAGGTGCGTGCGTTCACCCGCTCATTCTCGCAGCTGCTGATTCATCCGCTTGTGACTGTGGACGGATGCGGCTGTCCACAGTCTGATCCGGCTGCACTCGCACCGTGCGAGGTGTCCGCCAGCATCCGATGCATGGCTGCTCATCCCCGTTTCCCCGCCGTCCCCGACTGCACGGTCCTCGTCGCGCACGAGTCACGGCCGGACGAGGCCGCGGCGATCCGCGTCCGGGCCCGCGCCGGGGAACTGGTCCGCATCGCGCACGGTCGGTACGCCGACACCGAGCGGTGGAAGAGCCTCCGCCCCGAGCAGCGGCACCACGTGCTCGTGCGATCACTCCTCGACCGGATCAGACCCCGCTTCGTCGTGTCGCACCTGTCGGCGGCGGCGGTCATCGGTGTGCCGTACGTAGGCCGGTGGCCGGAACGAGTCCACCTGACCAGCCCCGGGCGCGATGCGCGGACGACCAACGCGACGTTCGTCGTGCACGCCGACTTCGACTCGTCGATGGCGGGCACGTGGCGATTCCGCGCGGACGACCTGACCCTGACGGGGTTCGACCGGACGGCCGTGGACCTCGCCATGACCTTGCCGACGACGGAAGCGGTGGTGGCCCTCGACCGGCTCCTCGCCCTCGGCGCGGACCGCGACGCCGTTCTGGACGGTGTCGCGCGGCGGGGACGGAAGGGCCGGCGCCGGGCTCTGCGGTCCGTCGGTTTCGCGGACCCAGCCGCTGACTCGGTCGGGGAGTCGCTGGTCCGGGTGCGCCTGGACGAGTACGGCGCTCCCACCCCGGTGCTGCAACGACGCTTCACCACCCCGGGCGATCCGGACATCGTCGTGGACTTCTGGCTCCCGGACCAGGGCGTGGTGATCGAGTTCGACGGCGAGGTGAAGTACCGCGATACAGGGCTCCGCGGAGGGCGGTCGGCGGAGGACGTCGTCATCGCGGAGAAGTACCGCGAGGACCGCTTGCGCTCCTTCCCGGAGGTACGCGGTGTGATCCGGTACGGCTGGAAGGACGTGTGGGACGAGTCCGCGTTCCGCGCCAAGCTCCGGAATGCCCGGGTACCGATGTCGCGGTGACCTCGCACGGTGCGAGGGGCGGCGCGAACGGTGCGAGGTTCCGTACTCGGTGCAGGGCTCAAGGGCGGGCACGGAGTACGGAACCTCGCACCAGAGCGAGCACCGCACCCGGAGTTCACCCGGCGGCGACGCCGGAGGCACCCGGAGTTCACCCGGCAGCGCCACACTCGACCCCGGCGCGGGAACGTTCCCACACGTCCCGCCCGCACGACCCCCGCACGACCCCCGCACCCCCCCGAGCCCCCCCCCCCC